>WHSN01000118.1 GCA_009380045.1 Luteitalea sp. | reverse complement strand
CGATCGGCGAGACGCTCGCCTGGACCTGGTATCTCCTCTCCCTTCATCCCGAGGTCGAGCGCAAGCTCTCTCGTGAAGTCGCGGATGTCCTTGGCGATCGGACGCCGGTGGTCGCCGATCTCGAGCGGCTCCCGTACGCGGCGATGATTCTTCAGGAGTCGTTGCGCCTGTTCCCACCCGTCTGGATGATTCCGCGTGATGCGATCGAGGACGACGAGATCGGCGGCTATCGCATTCCGGCCGGCTCGACGGTCCTCGTCAGCCCGTATCTCGTGCACCGGCATCGTGACTTCTGGGAGAATCCCGAGGCATTCGACCCCGAGCGCTTCGCCCCCGAGAAGTCGAAGGACCGGCCGCGCCATGCGTACTTCCCCTTCGGCGGCGGTCCCAGGCTGTGCATGGGCGCCGACATGGCGATGATGGAGTCGCTGCTGATCCTGGCGATGGTGGCCCAGCGATACCGCATTCACCTGGTGTCGGGCCACCGGGAAGAGCCCGAGTGCATCATCGACATGGTGCCGCGCAACGGCGTGCGGGCGGTCCTCCAGAAGAAGTTATCACTCGAATTGGACAGCGCGGCTCGCCGCCCGCTTGCGTCCGGGCGCGAGGCGGCCGCCGTCGGCGCCTGCCCGTGGCATGCGGCACGCGCGAGCGGCGCATCCTAGCGAGGATCACGAAGCCCTTTTTCGGCAAAGAAGCTTCGTGTTCCTTCGTGATGAAAGACTGCTACGGCAGATCGAAAAGTGCGCCAGCCGCAGAGCACGCAAGGCTCTTTCCCAATGGGCCGGGCCGGCGGCTGTTCGATACCGGCCACTCGCACGTTTACGTTCTAGAACCCGGAAATAGCAGGCTGGTTCGTCCGGCAGAGGTCACTTGCGATGGATATCAAGAACCCCCTCCACACGGCGGGCACCTATCGACTGGTCCGCGCCGAGCAGATCGCGCTTCTCGCGCTGTGCACGGCGCTGATCCTGGCGCACTGGGACCAGATGAACTGGTGGCGAGCCGTCGCTGCCTTCTGGATTATCGACATCCTCGGCTATCTGCCAGGGGCGATCGCGTATCGCCGCCGCGGCGGGGGGCGAATCCCGCCCTTCTATCACCACCTTTACAACTTTGCTCACACCTACCTCGTCGTGGGCACGGGCGTCGCGCTTTGGGCCTGGTTCGCCGGGCCCGAGTGGGCGATGCTGGCGGCGCCGTTCCATCTGTCGATCGATCGCGGGGTGTTCGGCAACGTCTTCAAGCCGGTCGCCCTCCCGTTCGAGCCGGTGCCCGTCCCCGAGGTCTGGTCGGAGCTGATGCGCACGCCCCGAGAGCTGCAGCCGTGAATGCGGTCGCGCTGCCGCGCATGGTTCGTCGCGGTGAGCCAGGTCCCGATGGACGGCCGATGTCGCAGATCGGAGAACAGGCTGCTCGTGTGGTGGATCATCCCTCGGGCTTTCTCGCCTTGTCGTCCCGCAATGCCGTCTTCTCGGTCGAGGGTCTGGCAGGCTTCATCGCGTACCGCGAGCAGGGCCGCCACATGGTGGCATTCGGCGGTGTGCACGCTCCGGCGGAGTCTCGAGGTCCCCTGCTGGACCGGTTCCTGGAAGCCGCGAGCGGCCGGGGGCAGCGGGTGATGGTGGTGCAACTGCGCAGCAGCCAGGTGTCCCTCTTCACCGCCCGCGGCTTCACGGTGAACCCACTTGGCACCAGCTTCGCCGTGACCTTGCGGGACTTCACCCTGGGCGGTACGAAGAAGATGAAGCTGCGGAACAAGATCAAGCGCGCGCGCGGCCAGGGCTTGACGGTCGAGGAGGTGGGGCGCGAGATGCCTCGATCGGAAGCCACCTTCGCCAGGCTCCGGGACATCAGCGGCGAATGGCTCGCAGCCAAAGGGAAGAAGGAGCTCGAGTTCATGGTCGGTGAGATCGGCGACGAGCACGACGCCGAACGGCGTACGTTCGTCGTGCGCGACCGGACGCGAGAGGCGCAGGCTTTCATCACCTATGTGCCGGTGTGGGGTGAGCGGCCCGGTTTCCTCCACGACTTGACGCGGAAGCGGCCGAGCGCGGCGGTCGGCGCACTGGAGCTGTGCAACTCTTTCGCGATGGAGCGCTTTCTCCAGGAGGGCATCGAGTACCTGCATTTCGGCTTCACGCCATTCATCGTCGATCCGCGGGCCGAGGCCGGTGCGAGCCGCGTCCTCCACTGGCTCGTCCTCCAGTTGAGACGCCACGGCCGGATCATCTACCCCTCTGAAAGCCAGGCGAGCTACAAGCAGAAGTGGGGCACCGATATCATCGAGCCGGAGTACGTGGCCGCGCGTCCCCTGGCGTTCCGCGCGATCCTGGACCTCATGATGCTCACGCGGGCGATGTAGGTCGAGATGTGGCTGGCCTGGCGCAACCTGAACCACGACCGATTCCGTTTCCTGGTGACCATCGTCGGCATCGCGTTCGCGGTGTTCCTGATGATCTTTCAGGGCAGCCTGCTCGTCGGGTTCCTCCGTGCGGCGTCCAAGCCGATCGACATGACCGAGGCCGACCTCTGGATCGCCGCGCGCGGAGTTGAAGCGTTCGAGTTCGCGTCGCCGCTGCCGGAGAGGTTTTACGACATCGTCGCTGGCGTCGAAGGGGTCGAGACCGTCCATCGCATGACGGTGGGTTTCACTTTCTATCAGAAGCCGTCCGGGATGCAGCAGTCGGTGCTCCTCGTCGGGGCTGAGCCCGGCATCGGCAGCCGGTTTCCCGTTCCATATGTGGATGCGATGCGAACCAGCCTGGCGCCCGACGCCATCCTCGTGGACAGCAGCAACGCGCCGACCCTGCTCCTCGATCTCGTGCCCGCCGGAATCGAGATCAGCGGGCAGCGCGCCCGCGTCGTGAACATCATCGACGGCTTCGGCTCGTTCTTCGGCACCCCTTTCGTTTTCACCGGCTACGAGGACGCCGTGCGCTATCTGCGTTGGCCCGGCGATGCCACCGTGTTCCTGATCGTGCAGGTGGAGCCAGGGAGCCTGCAGGAAGCCAAGCGGGCCGTGCAGGCCGAGCTCCCGGAAGTGGACGTCTGGACCCGCGACGAGTTCTCACGTCGGGCCCGGCTGTTCTGGGTGCGGAAAACGGGTGCCGGCGGCGCGATCCTGATGGCGGCGGTTCTCGGCTTCCTGGTCGGTCTCGTGATCGTGTCGCAGAACATCTATGCGACGACGATGGAAAATCTCGAGGAGTTCGCCACCTTGAAGGCGATTGGCGCCCGCCGCTGGTACATCCAGAAGGTGGTGCTCATGCAGGCGCTGGCGTGCGGCAGCGTCGGCTCGGTCATCGGGCTGGCGGCGCTTCTCCCGCTGCTCGGTCCGATCCGGGGGACCATCTCCTGGATCGACACGCCGTGGTGGCTGCCGACGGGCATGATCCTGGTCGGCCTCGTGATGTGCGTGCTGGCGTCGGTCGCTTCGATCCGCAAGGCGCTGGCGGTGGAACCGGGCCGGGTGTTTCGTGCGTGAGACCGCGCTCACCGCCCGCCAGGTGAACATCACCTACGGCGCCGGCACCGCTGCGGTGCCAGCCCTTCGAGACGTGTCGCTGACGTTCTCACCCGGCTGTCTGGCGTTGGTGATGGGTCCGTCCGGGAGCGGCAAGACGACGCTGCTCTCGGTACTGGGGTGCATGCTCCTGCCCGACCAGGGCGACGTGCACGTGAGGGGACAGTCGGTGAGAGCGCTCGACGAGCAGCGCCGCGGAGACCTGCGACGGCAGAACATCGGGTACGTGTTCCAGGCCTTCCGGCTGTTCCGCGCCCTGTCGGCCCTCGACAACGTGGTGCTGGCGCTCGACGTTGCCGGAGAGAGCGGGCGCCGGGCGCGCGCGCGAGCGGAGGAGGGGCTCGCGGCTGTCGGGATGGCGGCGAAGGCGCGCCTCAAGCCTCACGAGCTGAGCGGCGGTGAAAAGCAGCGCGTCGCCATCGCTCGCGCCCTGGTCAACGACCCGCCGATCGTGCTCGCCGACGAGCCGACCGCCTCTCTCGACTGGAGAGCCGGAGAAGAGATCGCCATCATGCTGCTGCGGATCGCGAAGGAACGCGGCAAGCTCGTGGTGGTGGTGACGCACGATCCCCGCATGACGCCGTTTGGCCAGCGGATCGTCAAGATGGAGGACGGCCGCGTGATCGAGGACATGGAGGCGCGATGATGCCCGTTGCTGTGGCGGCTCGACGTCGACCGCCGATCGCCCGGCGCCAACGAGCGCTGGTCGTGCTCGCTACGGTGCTGGTCGTGGGCGGCGCGTGGGGCTGCCGGGCGGCCGATCCGCGTGTGCAGGCGGAGACGCCGAGCGGAGAGGAGCGTCCGGAGGCCGACGTCGCCGTCGCTGCCACGGCACGGGTGGAAGGCGCGACCGAAACCATCGAGGTCGGCGCCGGCGTGGATGGGGTGATCGCGGAACTGCGCGTCCGTGAAGGCGACGTCGTCCATCGGGGTGAAGTGCTCGCCGTGATCGACCGCCGCGAGCTCCACGCCGAGCTCAGTCTCGCCGCGGCGGCTGCGGACGCGGCCCGGCAGGCGAGAACCCGCGTCTTGCGAGGCAGTCGCACCGAAGAGCGCGAGCAAGCCGAGGCCGAGGTGGCAGCGGCCGAGGCCGTGGTCCGCCAGACCGAGGCCCAGTACCGGCGGACGGCGGAGCTCTTCGCCGAGGGAATCCTGGCCCCGGCGGAGAGAGACGAAGTGCGGCGAAATCTCGAGGTGTCGAAGGCGCAGTTGCAGGCCGCACGAAAGCGCACGGAGCTGATCAAGGCGCCGCCGCTGCCGGAAGACGTGGCGAAAGCGGACGCCGACGTTCGATCGGCCGAGGAACGGATCCGCCTGGTTCAGCAGACGCTCGACAAGTCGGTGGTGCGGGCGCCGATCGACGGCACCGTGCTGCGAACGATGCTCAGGGCGGGGGAGACCTTCAGCGTGATGGTGCCCAGGGCGATTCTCAGCCTGGCCGATACGTCCCGCCTCCGAGTGCGGGCCGAGGTGGACGAGCGTGACGTCGGCCAGGTCTACGCCGGCCAGCCGGTGCTCGTCCGGGGAGATGTCTGGCATGGCAGAGGAGTGCCCGGCCGCGTCGGCCGAGTCGGCGCCCAAATGGGACGGAAGTCGGTGAGGACCGGCGACCCCGCCGAGAAGGGCGACCGCGACGTGCTGGAGGTGCTGGTCGATCTCGAGCACGAGGATCCGCGGCTTGTCGTCGGCCTTCGCGTGACGGCGCTGTTCCTGAAAGGCACCATGCCTGCCAGTAACCATCCCGTTCCGGTCCGCTAGAGCAGATGTGGTGAGCGCATCCCTGCCGCGCGTCGCGAAGAATCAGGAAGCTACGCCGCCTTCGGCTGGCGCGCGCCGACGCGACGTCGTCGGCAGCCGCCGTGCACGGCGATGACGGTCCAGGCCGTTGCCATCAGGTCGAGCGCGCCGAACAGCAGGACGACCGGTTCAATCCAGCCTGCCGCGACGAACCAGCCGAGAAACACGATTGTGCTCGGCCGGGTGTAGACGCTCCAGCGGACGAAGCGAGCGTCGTCTTCCATTGCCGCTCGCCAGCAGTAGAAGGCCAGGATGAGGAAGAGCATGCCGGTGATGCGGATCCACGGTCCCTGCGGAGCAGCCATCGACAGCAACGCGCACAGCCGGTGAGGGGCCAGGAGGAGCAACAGGCCACCTGCGCACAGGTACAGTGCGAACGCGAGCATGCTGACCGCCGCCCCGCTCATGGCCGGATCACCGCGATCGGCACGCCACCCACGAAGAGTGCGGGCGGCACGCTCTTGTGTACCAGCGACATCGCCGAGATCGTCACGTTGTTGCCAATCGACACACCCGCCAGAACGGTCGATCGCGCGCCGACCATCACATTCCTGCCGATCGTCACCTTGCCGGTACGCCAGCGGTCGTGCAGGAACTCGTGGGTCAGAATCATCGCCTCCATGCCGACGATGGTGTTGTCGCCGATCTCGATCAGCTCGGGGAAGAAATAGTCGAGGGTCGCTCCCGACGCGATCGTCACGTTCTTCCCCACCTTCATGCCGAGCAGCCGGCAGATCCCCCGCTTCAGCGTCAAGGAGGGGAGGTGCTTCAACGAGTTGATGATCAGGTAGAAGAGCACGATCAGGATTGGCCCGAGGATCGTCCCGTTCTTGTGATTCCGGACCGTGTACCAGTAGGCGTGGGCGTTCGGCCCACCGACCAGCCGCTCCTCGACCCAGCGGTCGCTCAACGAGCGGCCGGAGGCGAAGGGTTCGTGTTCTGCGTAGGCTTCTCTATGCATGGCGGTCAACGGTGACGTGAAACGCGGGTAGCCACTCGAATTACAGTCGGTCGAGCAACGACATGCCCCACGAACAGGCGGGCACGGCAATGCGCCGTACCGGCTCGAACGGCACCAGGGGGGCTGCCGCACGAAACCACGGCAGGTCGGCCGGCGCCGCGGCTCCGTCGATGATGTCGGCCACCCACTTGCCGGACCTGAGGCTCAGTGCTATTCCGTGGCCGCACCAGCCACCGACGAACACCACCGACGGATGAGTGTGCAGACGCTGAATCACCGGCAACGTGTCGAGCACGTATCCAATCGGTCCGCTCCAGGCGCGTTCGACGCGCAGGCCGAGGTCTTCGCCGAAGGTTGCCGCCAGCTCGCCGCGCAGCGGATCGAAGACATCGCGCGAACCGTGTTCGTCCGTGGCGCCCCCCTTGCGGTAGATGGGAACGCCGCCACCGAAGAGCACCCGGCGATCTTCGGTCAGCCGGAAGTAGTTGAAGATCCGGCGCGAGTCGATCACCCCTTCTCGACCTGCCCAACCGAGACGATCCAGCTGACGGTCGTCGAGGGGCGCCGTGAGCAGCACCCGCAGGTGTACCGGGATCACCCGGCCTCGCTGCACACCCAGACTTTCGGAATACGCGCTGGTTGCGACGACCACGTCGCGAGCGCGAACCTCGCCTCCTCCAGCGATTGGCAGGTGCACCGGCCGGCCGCGTCCGATCGCCAGCACGCGGGCGCCCGAGTAGAGGCGGCCGCCGCGGCGCATCACGGCACGGGCCAGCCCTGACACCAGGAGGCCGGGATTGAGCACGCCGGCGATCGGCAGGCGCAGCGCCGCGGGCCCCCTGCCTCCGGCGACGACCGCCAATCGCAGGGTTTCCGAGAGTTGAGCATCGTTCATCGTCTCGTGCGGCAAACCGAGCTGACCGAGCGCCGCCGCCACGACGGCGAGCCGGTGTCGGCCGGAGCGGCCGTGCGCGATCGCGAGCTGACCGCTCATTCGCAGCTGGCAATCGATGTCCTGCTCGCGGGTGAGCTCACCCGCGTACTCGACCGCGTGCAGCGTTGCCTCGTACATCGCCTTCGCCGACGCCTTGCCGGCGCGCCGGATGATGCCGGGCAGGTTCTGGCCAACGCCTGGCGTGAGCATTCCCGCGCTCCGCGACGATGCGCCGTGACCAAGCTGGCTGGCTTCGAGGACGACGACACTGCGGCCGGGGCGTGTGAGCAGCAGGTGCAACGCGGCCGACAGGCCGCCGAGGCCGCTGCCGATCACCGCCACGTCGGCGTCAATCGAACCGCCAGGATGGCGCGCCAGATCGACGTCGATCGCGTCCCTCCAGATCGAGTCAGAGGCGCGCACGTTCGTGCTCAGGCTGGGCTCTCATGGTTCTCGAGCATGTGACCGGCATTCACCCATACCGCTCGCAGCAGGGTCCGCGGTGCGGCGACATCGAGCAGCCCGTCCTCCCGTCCGAGATAGGCGAGCACCACGTCCGCGAAGCTCCGATCGCGTGCGGCGGCCGAGAACAGCAGACGCTCGAAGCAGCGGGTCTTCCGGACCCGCGAGAAGTCCGAGATGTGCAGTGCGTGGCCGCCGGTGCGTCGCCGGTGAAGGCGCCGATATCGGGATAGCGCGGCGTCGAGCGCGGCGGCCGGGCTCCGGCGATCGGCGAGCGTCTCGGCCGTCTGATCGACCAGCCACTCCGCCGATTGCATCGCGAACCCGCACCCCGTGCCCCAGATCGGATCGAGAGCCAGCGCCGCGTCGCCCACGACGGCCACACCACGCCCGGCCGCCGGCCGCCGCCGGTTCGGCATCCTCAACATGCCGCGCATCTCGGACACCCGCTCGGCCCCGCCGAGGTCCGGCGCTCCCTCGAGCGATGCCCACAACCGCGCGAAACTGCCCTCCAGATCCGTCTTGAACGCCGGCAGTTCGCGCTGCGGAAGAAACACCCCGAGCAGAGTCGTCTCGTCGTCGTTCTCGAAGGCGTATGTGAGACTCGAATCGAGATACCAGTAGCGGGAGTTCGCGGTCGGACCGAGCGACAAGCCGCGATAGTAGGTGAAGTAGGTGAAACGGTTGTTCGGTCGATCGGTCGCCTTCAGCCCTGAGAGGGCGCCGATTCTCGAATCGCGTCCATCGGCGCCGACGACCAGTCGCGCCGACACCTTCAGCCGGCCGCACCGGCCTTCCGCTTCCACGCCCGTGATGCGGCCGCCGGCGGCTGTCAATGACCGGGCGGTGCGGCCCGGAAGGAACTCCACCCCGGGAGTGGACGCGGCGAGCTGCCGCATCAGCGGATCGAGCTTCTGACGGCGCAGATTGTAGCCCTTCGATCGGGCGCTGCCGCGGATCCATCCCCACTTCGTCCAGATCTCCAGGACGTTGCGCTTCCCGCCTGCCCGAAGCATCGCCTCGCCGATGCCGAGCCGATCGATGGCCGGCGCCGCCGACGGCTGGATGAAGTGGGTGCACACGCGTTTGAAGTGGTGCGGATCGGCGCTCTGTTCCAGCAGCGCGACCCGCAGCCCGGCGCGCGCGAACAGCGTCGCGGCGGCGCAGCCGCTGACGCTCGCGCCGACGACCGCGACGTCACACGCGAGCTGGCTCATCGCCGCCGCCCTTCATGGCGTATCGAACGGGGCCGCCCGGAGCCTGGGCGCTTCCAGCCTGAATGTTTCGGTAGGCGCCGCTCGGCGGCGGGAAGAAGTTGAACCAGTGCGCGCCTCGAGCGATGCGCCGGCTGGTCCCAGGGGGCAGCTGGCGACGCAGCGCCGGCACCTCTGTCCAGTGCACCTGCGGCTTCCAGTGGTGCTCCTGATGGTATCCATTGTTGAACCAGACGACGTTATAGAGCCGTCCGTACGAGCTGACGCTGTCGGTGCGCCTGTCGCCAGGGACGGCGCCGTGATGTTCCAGATAGTTCTCGGCCATCGCCGCCATGTGTCCCAGGTACCAGACCGGGACGTAGAAGAAGACGACGCCTCGCCAGTCCATCCAGATGAGTGATCCGAGGAACGTCGCAAGAGCGAGCGATTCGGCGAGCACGAGACCGAGCAGGCCCTTGGCCTGCGCCCGGTTCCACATGTAGCGAAAGCTGCTGCGAAAGAAGCCGATCGCCGCATAGGTCACGATCGGTTCCTCCCCGTCGCCCCTTCCATGACGGAACGTCGAGGTGACGTCCCTGGTCGTGCCGGTGACAGGGTCTTTGGCGTCGTTGTTGTACTTGTGATGGTGCAGGTGGTGAACCCGGTAGAGGCTCTGGGGAACACCGATGCAGAGCGTATTCACGACCGAAAAAAGCCGGTTGAGCACCTCCGACGAGAAGAACGGGTTGTGGATGGCGTTGTGCGCCACACACTGAAAATTGGTGCAGATCAGGAACACCGTCAGCGCACCGAGAGCAGTCGCGTGGCGAACAGGCAAGGTTGCTGCGCTCGAGGTCGCGGCCACGAGCAGGGCCAGCTGGACGATTGCCAGACCGACCAGCACCGCGTCTTTCCGGCTATGGGCGAACACTCTCATAGGGCACCCGAACAACCTGCTCCCGGTTGTAGTAACGCCCCTTGGGACCGAATCGAACAAGCGGCGTTCAGCGGCGTTGTACGGATTCGACTGGTTCGTCGTTGTCATGAGGGCCTGCGGGTGTTCGGAACATCACTCGTGCGGCGTCTTGCTGGAGGACGTACTATATGCAGGCTCAGGCTCGCCCTGGCGTTACCAACATGACGACTGACCCAGCGTGGACGTCCGCACCACGGGACGCCCAACCTCTGGCCCCTGAAGCAACGGTCGAGCTGCTGAACCGGCTCAAGGGCGGCGACGATGCGGCGCTCGAGACGCTGCTGCAGCGGTGCATTCCCGCATTGCGGCGATGGGCTCGCGGCCGCCTGCCGCAATCGGCCCGTGGCATGCTCGAGACCGCGGACCTGGTGCAGGATGCGGTGCTCGCGTCCGTGCGCCGCCTCGAAGCCTTCGAGGCGCGGCACCAGGGCGCCCTGCAGGCGTATTTCCGGCAGGCCGTGATGAACCGGATCCGGGACATCGTGCGCCAGCAGCAGCGCCGGCCGCAGCAGACGGAATTGCCGGAACACCTTGTCGACGAACGCACGTCACCCCTGCAACTGGCGATCGGTTCCGACAACCTGGCGCGCTACGACGCCGCCATCCAGCGGTTGAAGGCGAGCGATCGCGAGGCGATCATCGGCCGCATCGAGCTGCAGTACAGCTACGAAGAGTTGGCGGTGGTCCTCAACAAGCCGAGCCCCGATGCCGCGCGCGTTGCGGTGCGCCGGGCGATGAAGCGTCTCGCGGACGAGATGCGGATGACCGCCGGACAACCGGGCTGATCAGGCGCGTCGGCGCGTCGGCTTCGTGCGTCTGCCAGTACGCTGTCCTTGCTGATTTCGGTGACGGCAGGGTCACAACGATCATCGCCGAAGCGACGCGCGAAGGCAGAGCGCGCTGAGCTCGCAGAAAGCAAGGAACAAGAGCTCTGCGCGGGAGTCCACCGATCGGGACGCTCGCGCCGCGACCGAAACGATTGTCATGCCGACACCCAAAGACTTCCCCAGGAACCTGCCACTCCGAGACCGCACCGCGCTGCTGCTGCACCCGGAGCGGAATCCGACCAACTACGTCCCGTTCGAGAACGCCACCGACCACCCCTTCGAGCCGCTGGCGACAGCCTGGTCGCGGGTCAACGCCTGGTGGCTTGCCGATGCTTCCTGGCTTGCCTACTCGCACGATGTCGCCGCGGTCACGCGCGTGTTTCAGGACCGGGCCGGGATGTCCTCGTGCGAGCTAATCGCCAACGGGGGAACGGCATGTTATGTCGCCGAGCGCCCCGACTTCGCGATCGTCACCTTCAGGGGGACGCAGCCGGACGATTGGAGAGATCTCTTCGACATCGTGCGTTTCGGGACCACCCACTGGGACATTGGCCACGTTCATCGGGGCTTCGCCGACGCGCTCGAGGCGGTACGGCAACCGCTCGAAGACGCCCTGCGTGCGCTGCCGCCTGGCTGCCCGGTGTGGTTCACCGGCCACAGCCTGGGTGCGGCGCTGGCGTCGTTTGCGGCTTATCGCTACCGCGAGCAGGCCGCCGGCCTGTATACGTTCGCCTCGCCGCTCGCCGGCAACGGCGAGTTCGCTGGCAATGTCGATGCGGCGTTCGAGCAGCGGAGCATTCGGTATGTCAACGATCACGACGCCGTCACCCATGTGCCGCCCGAACCGTTCGCGCTGCCGCACGGGTTGTACACGCACGTGAACCACTTGCGGTGGATCAACAAAGACGGGCAGATCGGAACAACCCTGCCGACCCTCCCCCACTTCGTCCGTGACGTGTTCGGCGAAAGCAACGTTCTGCTCGATCTGGTCGAGCTGTTTCTCCGCGATGTGACGATCCAGCTGCCCGCGGCGTTATCGGACCACACGCCGCTCTTCTACGCGCTCCACTGTTGGAACGACTTCGCACTTCATTCTTCCGGATAGTGCCGATGGCAATGGCGAAGCCTTTTGGCAAGGAAACATCGTGTTCCTTCGACGTAGGGTGCAGTGAAGGGGCAGGCACGCGCAGCGGTCAGGTCGTCGGATAGGCGCCCGGCGCCAGAACTTCGGTCATCCCCCTGGGGTTGGTCACGCCGTGCGCGTTCATCCACGCGTCAGCGACCGCCACCTCGCCGGCACGACCCATCTGACCGAGCCGCCGCTGGGCGGCGGCGGCGTGCAGCGGCATGTCGGCCGCAGCAAACCGCTTGACGGCGACCTCGAGCAGCGACAGCGCCTCGGGCGTGTGGCCGCGCGTGGTGGCGCACCCGGCCGCCACGACGTCGGCCAGCGGAACGGCGTGCGGAGCATCCGTTCGACGGATGCGCTGGATGGCCTGCTCGGCGGTCTGCAGGAACCGCCTCCCCTCGGCGGGCTGATCGACGGCAACGGCGATTGCGGCACGCGCCCGGAGCGACAGCGCCTCGATGTACACCCGCTGGACCCGAAGCAGCAGTGACCGCTCGAGCGCCGACCAGCTTCGTTCCACCGCCGACCACGCGGCGACGCCGTCACCGGAAAACAGGGCGATCTCGGTGGTGGCGTGCAGCTCGAAATAGTGCTGCGCCGTGAACCGCTCCTGCGACCATTCCGCGATGCCTTCACGTACTTCCGTCCGGGCGCCGGCCACGTCGTCGGCAGCCAGGAACCGGATATAAGACAGACGGGTGCGGAGATTGACGACCGCATTCAGGTCGTTCCGTTCGCGGGCTTCCTGGATGAGGGTTGGCAGGCGACGCGACAACTGGCTGATCTCGCCGAGATAGTAGAGCGACAGCAGCGCGTACAGATGGGAGGCGGCGAGCTCCCAGCCGACGCCGGTGCAGCGGTCGCGCAGGATCGACTCGGCGGCCTCGCACAGCTCCAGCGACCGCCTCCAGTCCCCCTGCATGTTCGCCGCGGTGCCGCAGACGACGTTGAGGAGGCCGAGCAGCTGCGGGTGGTTCACCCGATGGGCGAGCGCCCGCGCAATGACGGTGAGCTTCTCCACACGCCGCCGGGCGCGGGGGCCGCCAGGGACCGACGCATAGGCCACCTCCATGGCGATTGCCCGGGCGATGCGATAGGGCTCGCCGGCCCTCAGCGCCAGGAGCATGTGGCGCGCCTGGAAGTCGGCGCCTCGGACGTGGTCCACGATCCCGAGGCCCATCGCGACCGACCAGCAGGTGTCGATGCGCATCAGCGTTTCCGCGGAAACCTGGCTGGCGTCCCGCTCGCGGAAGCTCAGACCGCGCAGCCGCACGTGCGCCCGCCGCCTGAGCATGGACAGCAGCGCGCGCCGGGGCGATGCCGCCAGCCGCATGCCCATCGTCGAGAGAACGGTGCGGATGGCTTCGTGACCCTCGTCGAGGTGACCGCTTCGAAGCAGCTGCTCGGCCGAGCGCCGCCACAGCTCGAGCTGCTCGGCGGCCTGCGCACCGCGCGCGGCGGCGAGGTAGGCATGCGCCGCATCGTGGCCGCGGCCGGCGCTGGCCAGCGCATCGCCTAGCCGCACTTCGATCACGTGGCGGCCCGCGAGCTCAGGCTGCATCAGATCGAGAGCCAGGCGATACAAGCGCGCGGCGCGGTCGAACGCCAGCGCATCGGCGGCACGTTCGGCCGCCGCGATCGCGCAGCTTGACGCCCGGCCGTGATCGCCAGCGCCCTGGAAGTGGACGGCGAGCACTTCGGGATCGGCCCCGACCGATTCGAGCGCGAGCGCGAGCGCGCGGTGGTGCGCTTCGAGTGCCTCCGGTGAGAGATGCGCGACCACGGTTTCGCGGATGCGATCGTGATACGGCTCGATTTCTTCACGGTCGGCGGTGACCCGCGTTCGGGACAACCGTTCGGCCCGCAACAGCGCGCAGGCTTCGAGCT
>WHSN01000248.1 GCA_009380045.1 Luteitalea sp. | reverse complement strand
GCCCCCACCGCGATCAGCTCGACGTCGCGCACCAACGAGGCCATCGCGCGCAGATGCGTCGCCAGCTGCTCGCGGTCGCTGGCGCCGCCGCCGCCGGTCTTCACCAGCAGATGCTTCGCGCTTTCGACACGCCGGCCCGGATCGTCGCTCGCCGCGGCCGCCACCAGCGCGCGAGAGGCCGCGTCGCGCGCCTGCACGAGATCCCCCCGGCTCGCCTCGAACGCCTGGCCGATGCTGCCCCCGGCAATTGCCGCGGTGGCCCGGGCGATCCCCTCGCTCTGTCCGATTCCGATCAACGCCGCCGCCACGTCGTCCGGGCCGAGCGGCCGAAACCGGAGCTGCGGACACCGCGATCGGACGGTGTCGAGGAGCACGCCTGGACGCGAGGTGACGAGCATGAAGACCGAGGCCGGCGGCGGTTCTTCGAGCGTTTTCAGCAGGCCGTTCTGCGCCACCGGGACCAGGGCATCGGCCTGGTCGATGATTACCGCCCGCCGGCGCCCCTCGAACGGCCGGTAGGCGGCGCGGTCGACGATGTCGCGGACCGCGTCGATCTTGATCGATCCGTTGTCGCCAGGCTCGATGACAAGGACGTCGGGGTGCACGCCGCGAGCGATACGCGTGCAGGCGGAGCATTCGCCGCAGGCGTCGACGCCGAGATCGGTCGAGGAGCGAAGCGCGAGGCAGTTGAGCGCTTGCGCTGTCGCGAGCGCGGCGAGCCGTTTACCGACGCCGCTGGGGCCGGCAAAGATCAGGCTCGGCGGCAGCGATCCGCGTTCGACGGCGCGCGACAGCAATGCCACCAGCCTCCGGTGACCGAGGATGTGTCGAAACGGCATGCAACGGGACGAATCGTATCACCGCTCTTCGTCTTGCTTGTCGGTGTCCTGCCTGTCGGTCTCGTCCTTCCGATCCTTGTCCTTCACGTCGCGGTTCCGATCGTTCTTGTCATCGTCGTCGTCGCCGCGGCCGAACAGGCGGCTCCAGAAGCCACGCTTCTTCTTGGGCGGCTCCGGAGCGGGCGGGGGCGGCTCGACCGTGGCCACGCTCGACGCTTCGCTGACCGGTGCAGCGGCGGCCGCCGCCGGCAGGCCGGCGTCCTCGAAGCGTGGCGGAAGCGGCTTCTCGCTGCCACTGAAGACCGAGGCGATGGCGCCGAAGATGCCCCTGGTCGGATGCAGGTCGCAGCGTGCTTTCGGCTCGGTTCCCTGCGAAAAGTACTCGGTGTAGACCATCGACCGGTGCGCGCCATGCCCCTCGTCGTCGACGACCTCGACGTTCTCGCACCCCTCGCTGGCGAGCTTGCCGCTCAAGCGGCAGACGTCGGCGGTGACCACGCCGGCTGGCGGCGACAGCCACTCCGGTTTGTCGCCCCGGGTGGCCGCCTTCATGAAGTTGGCCCAGACCGGCACCGCGACATCGGCGGCGAAGCCGTTCGGCATGATCGTGCGTGGTTGATCGAATCCGACCCAGACACCGGCCAGGAGCGTGGGCGTGAAACCGACGAACCAGGCATCGTGGTAGTCGTTGGTCGTGCCGGTCTTTCCCGCGGCCGGGAGCGTGAACCCGAGCGAGCGTACGCGCGCCGCCGTTCCCGCGTTGATCACGTCGGCCATCATGTTCGACATCAGGTAAGCGGTGACGTCGCTGATCGCGCGCGTCGTGCTCTCGGTGCCGGTATACAGCAGCCGGCCTTCGCGGTCCTCGACCCGGCGGATCAGCATCGGCCTTGGCACCTCGCCATGATTGGCGAACGCGCCGTAGGCCGCGGTGAGCGACTGCAGCGTCACTTCGCCCGAGCCGAGCGCCAGCGACGGAACGCTGGGCACGTCGCCGACGCCGAGCGTTTTCGCGTAGGTCACGGTGCGCCGGATGCCGACCTGCTGAAGCAGCTGCACGGCGGCTCGATTGCTCGACGTGCGGAGCCCGGTGCGAAGACTCATCGAATCGGCGGTGGAGTGTTCGTCTTCCGGGGTCCAGGCGCCCTCGAGCGTCGGAATCGGTTCGTTCAGGTTCTCAATCAGCGTCGCCGGCGTGAAGCCGGCTTCGAGCGCCGCGGCGTAGACGAACGGCTTGAACGCCGAGCCCGGCTGCCGCCGCGCCTGCATCGCCCGATTGAAGTGGCTCTCGTCGAAGTCGCGCCCGCCAATCATCGCGCGCACGTGACCGGTCTTGGGGTCGAGCGCGATGAGCGCCGCCTGCAGCGGGCCTTCGGCCGGGTCGGGCGGCGTCTTCCGCCGGGCGGCGATCGCCTTCCGGCGCTCGTCGAGGGCCTTCAGCCCGGCCGCGACCGCGGCCTCGGCCTGCTGCTGCATCTTCACGTCGATCGTCGAGTACACCCGCAGCCCACCCTGGTAGACGGTTTCCCAACCGAACCGGTCGACCAGTTCGCGCCGCACCTGCTCCTTGAAGTACTGACCGTGTGGCTCCTCCGAGCGCAGCGTGTCCTGGAGCTTGGCCGGTTCGGCCCGCGCCGCCTGCCAGGTCGGCTCGTCGATCGCCCCGGTCTCGTGCATCACCTGGAGCACCAGGTTGCGACGGGCGACCGCGCGCTCCATGCTCACCGTCGGCGCGTAGGTCGAAGGCGATTTCACCAGCCCGGCAAGGAGCGCCGCTTCGGACACCGAGAGCCCGGAGGCGTGCTTGCCGAAAAACCCGCGCGACGCCGACTCGATCCCGTACAAGCCGTCGCCGAAGTAGACCTTGTTCAGGTACAGCTCGAGGATCTCCGGCTTGGAATACATCTGCTCGATCCTCGCGGCGAGGATCAGCTCCTGCAGCTTGCGCCGGTAGGTCTTCTCCGGCGTGAGAAAGCTCTGACGAGCGAGCTGCTGGGTAATCGTGCTGCCGCCCTGCGCCGTCCGGCCGCTCCTGATATTCGACACTGCCGCCGAGCCGATGCGAATGAGGTCGAACCCCTTGTGATCGTAGAACCGCTGATCCTCGATCGCGATCAGCGCGTGCACGAGATTCGGCGACACCTCGCCGAGCGGCACGTCGATCCGCTGTTCCTTGTAGATGGTGAAAGCGATCTTGTCGGCCGCATCGTAGACCGCCGTGGCCTGATCCATCTCGCCGATCCGGCGGATCGCCTCGATGTCGGGCAGGCCCGTGCGCAGGCTGAAGGAGAAGAGCGCAACCCCCGCGATCGACGAGACGAGCGCCAGCGCAAACGCGGCCACTACGCCGACGACCAGACGCGGGTGCCGTTCGCGGGCCCGGTCCCAGTTCTTCCGGATCTCGTCGAGATGCTCGTTGAGGAGTTTCACGTGGCCAAGCCCTGCAACCGGCGAGCCACCGTCGTCAGTTTCAGGGTCCATGGCACCTCCGTTGCACTTCGAGCGCATTGAGTGAGTAGAGCGGGCGGCGGGAGCGCGAGACCCGTTTCAGGTGTATCGCCGATATCCCATGATGACACGTTTAGAGGAGCGGCCCCCACAAACAGCGTCAGCGGATGGGCTCGCTGATCAGTCCAAGAAGGAGGGTGCCATGAAAATCGCCAAACGCATCACGTTCACAGCTTTACTGGCCGGAGCGATCGTCGCGCATCCGGCCTTCGGTGGAGCGCTCGACGACCGGGAGATCAAGCTGTCCGGTTGTCTGGTCCGAGGCGACGGGGATGGCGCGGGCTACCTGCTGAGCAACACACCCGCCGAGCCCGCTCTCTCGCGTCCCGCCAACTCGAACGTCGCACCAACTGCCCTCGGCACCTCCGGCGCTTACACCACAATATTCTACTGGCTCGATGGGGACGGCGACCTGAAGAACCATGTCGGCAACCGCGTGGAGATCGAAGGCGATCTCAAGGACGACTTCAAGGAGGGCGAGATCGAGATCGATCGCAAGGAGAAGTGGACCGAGCTGACCGTCAAGGCTGACGGCCGGACGATGAAGGCCAACGTGCCGCACACATCGTCTCTGCCGGCGCCTGGCACGGACGGCGACAGCAAGAACGACATCCTCGTCCGCCGCGTCGACGTGAGCAAGGTGCGGATGCTCGCAGCCAGCTGCGAGTCGTGAGCGGAACATCAGTCGAGGCCGGGTGGAGCGTGGGATCCTGTAACTGATCCTGCTCATCACCCGGCGCCGGTCCCAAATCTTCGCTTCCCTCGTCCCGCTGCACGGCCCTTCTCGAATCGACCCGCTTTTCGAAGATGCACCGGCGTTCCACGGGCAACGGTCGCGTGCACGGCTGCTATGTTGGATCGCTGTCTCGCCTTCATCAGGTGATGGCTCACCCCAACTCGAATCCTGGAGGCCCGTGATGAGTCGCTATCCTCGAATCTTGCTCCTGCTCACTCTCTGCACGCTGATGGGCACCGCGGTTGCGCACGCCCAGGCCACCAGGACGTGGGTGTCCGGGGTTGGCGACGATGTCAACCCCTGCAGCCGGACGGCGCCGTGCAAGACGTTCGCGGGGGCGATCTCCAAGACGGCGGCCGGAGGGGAGATCTCGGTGCTCGACCCGGGCGGCTTTGGCGCCGTGACGATCACCAAGTCGATGACGCTCAACGGAGACGGCACGCTGGCCTCGATTCTCGTCGGCTCCGGGAGTGGCGTCAAAATCAACGGCGCCGGCATCGTGGTCACGCTTCGGAACATCTCGCTCTTCGGCTCCGGCGGGCTCGCCGTGAACGGCGTCAGCTTGATCAACGGCGCCGCGTTGATTCTCGACGGGGTGTCGATCGCCGGATTCGCCACCGGGGTCGCGACGTCGACGGGCAATGCAATGGTCGTCAACTCCACGATCACCAGGAACACCGACTTCGGGGTCCGCGCCATCGGCGGTGCGATCACGGTCGAGAACAGCACGCTGTCGAACAACGGCGTGGCGGTGCAGGCGGACTCCGGCGCGACCGTCCGGCTGTTCAACAACGGCGTCTACAACAACCTGACCGGCTTCGGCTGCGGCGGCGGCACTCTGGCCTCCGGCGGCAACAACCGCAAGGGGGGAAACGTCGGCGGTGTCGTGGCGGCGTGCGCTCCGAACGCCGCCATTTCCGTTCAATGAAGGATCACCTTCAAGCCCCGTCGAGCATCGGAGGCGACGCGCCGGCTTCGGTCCACCGATGTTGGCGAGCGAGAAGGCGGCTGGACGCTCCACCTGTTCATCAG
>WHSN01000033.1 GCA_009380045.1 Luteitalea sp. | reverse complement strand
GGCTGGCAGAGTCGCGTCCGGTGGACCCTTCAGCGGGGCAACGATCTCTTCTTCGCGTTCAACCAGGGCTGGATCCAGGAAGATACCGACAACCTGCGATTTCGAGCCCAGGACAGCAAGGTGTCCGCGAAGTTTCAATACTCGTTCCGCTTCTGAAAAGATCTTCACGTCACTAGCGGGCCATCCCATGCCCGAACGATGTCGCCGCACCGCCGCGACGCTGGCGGCTCGGGGCTTCTACGTGCTCGACCCGCGCACCTGCTCCCCGATCCGCGCAGGAGCACGGGGATCACCGATCGCATGTCGTCCTCCTTCACGCATTTCGAATCGGATGCTCGAGCACGCGGCGCCGGCCGGCGCCGAGCGTCTACCGTCGCACCAGTGGGCCTCAGATCGGTGTCAAGGTGGCCGATGATTGACACCTGCGCCAATGCAATGGGACGCAGACCGTTGCCACGTCCTCGGTCGTACGTGTGCCCGATTGTGCCACCTGGCCGGAGGCGAACTGGATCAGATTCAGTTTTCTCCTCGGGCATGTCTCGATCCAGACGACGGAGCGTTACCTCGGGTGTAAGCAGAAATTGCGGCATGCCGTGAACGACACTTACGAGATGCGAATGGCCGCGCTCATTTTCGACCTCGACGGAACGCTTAGCGATCCCGCCGGCGGAATCGGCCGTTCGGCCACCGCAGTCTCTCCGCGCGTGAGGTCTCCCGGTACGGGGGCCACCCTTGGACTGGGCCTTCGGGCAGATTGTCCCTGACGCCTCCCACGACACGGTGCTGGCGCTGGTCGCGAATATCGGGACGGTGCCGAGACGTGGGATACGCCGAAAACTCGCTGTTTCCAGGCATCGCCGACGCGCTCGCGCGACTCTCGTCGGACGGGGTTCACATGGGAGCGTGCACGTCGAAGCGAAGGGATTTCGCCGAGCAGATTCTCGAGCTGTTTGGTCTCAGACAACACTCCAACTTCGTAAACGGGGGCGACGTCGGCGTTGGGAAGCGCGACCAGCTCCGCGCTTCTCGAGCAAGGCACGGTTCGGCCCACGTCGACCATGATCGGAGACAGGGCCGTGGATAGAAGCGGCACGCGCCAATGGCCGTGGAAACGGTGGGGGTTCTGTGGGGACACGGCACGAAGGCGGAACTCCTGGCCGCTGGCCCAGACCGTCTTCTCGAGAGTCCTATGGAGCTGGCGGGCCTTCAGGGCGGTAGGCAATGAACTGAACTGCACCTTAAGTCCCGGTCGATCTACGATGGGCGACTTTTCGCGGGCGATCCGACGCTGGGACCGGTTGGATTCCCATGCGGTTCATCATTTCTCTCCTACCAAGGCGGAACACGCCGCCGTTGTAGTTCCAGGGTGTGCCCACAGCGAAAGTTGCATGTTCCTGTCGCGGCCTGGCCTCGTCGCCCTGTTCCCTCGCCGTTAAGCAACTGGTCGAGCGCAGTCGTTTGTCGGGTCGGGGGTTCGTGGCAGCCGCCGCGTGCGGGCCAGCGGCGATCCACCGAGCGGCCGTCGACCTCGACACGCCCCAAGCGATCGCCGCCACGCGGACCGAGCCGCCTGATGACCATACCTGCTGGTGCCTTCCGCGGCCGCCCGAGCCCCATGCCCCTCGCGCCGATCAGGTGAACGGTGGCTCGATCTGTGTTCACAGCTCCGCTCGGCACGCCGCAGGCACGATCCATGCAGCGGGGAGCTGGCAAGACGGCTTCCAGCCGGCGGCGGCGACGCGACAAAGGCGCGACGGCAATGTCCATCGACGATCTCTGGTACAAGAACGCCATCATCTACTGCCTCGACGTCGAGAAATACCAAGACGCGAATCGCGATGGCGTCGGCGACTTCGAAGGGCTCATGCGGCGCCTCGACTACCTCCAGGGACTCGGCGTGACCTGCATCTGGCTCCAGCCGTTCTATCAGTCTCCCAATCGCGACAACGGCTATGACGTTTCCGATTACTACACTCTGCACCCGAAGCACGGTTCACTCGGCGACTTTACTGAGTTCATGAAGCACGCCCAGTCGCTCGGCCTCCGCGTGATCGTCGATTTGGTGGTCAGTCACACGTCGATCGACTGCCCGTGGTTCCAGCAGGCCCGGCGCGACCCGGCTTCCCACTATCGCGATTGGTATGTCTGGTCGGATGAGCGCCCGAAGAACCACAAGGATGGCATCGTGTTTCCGGGACAGCAGACGACTACCTGGACGCGCGATCGGGTCGCCGGTCAGTACTACTTTCACCGGTTTTACAGGCATCAGCCGGATCTCAACACATCGAATCCGCGTGTCCGGGCAGAGATTCAGAAGATCATGGGCTTTTGGCTACAGCTGGGCGTCTCCGGTTTCCGGATGGACGCCGTGCCGTTTCTAATCGAGAGGAAGGGCCCCGGCGTCAAGCCGCAGCAGGATTTCCGGCTGCTCAGGGAAATGCGCGACTTCCTGCAGTGGCGCACGGGCGACGCCATCATGCTCGCGGAGGCGAACGTGCCGCCCGACGAAAGCCTCCGCTACTTCGGTGATGAAGGTGACCGTCTCCAGATGATGCTGAACTTTCCGGTGAACCAGCGCCTGTTCTTCGCGCTGGCAACCGCTGACATCGAGCCGCTCGTCTGGGCGCTCGAGCAGACGCGGGCGAAGCCGGCCAGCGCTCAGTGGGTCCAGTTTCTACGGAGCCACGACGAACTCGATCTGGGCCGGCTCACCGACGAGCAACGGCAGAAAGTGTTCCGCGCGTTCGGTCCGCAGAAGACCATGCAGCTGTACGGGAGGGGCATTCGGCGTCGGCTGGCGCCGATGCTGAGGAACGATCGCAAGAAGCTGGAGTTGGCGTTCAGCCTACTGTTCTCGCTGCCCGGCACGCCGATGATGCAATACGGCGACGAGATCGGCATGGGCGACAATCTCCGTCTGCCCGAGCGCGAGTGCGCCCGAACGCCGATGCAGTGGACGGCGGAGCACCACGGTGGATTTTCGCGCGCGAAGACGGTGGTTCGGCCTGTTATCGACGATCCGACCTACGGGTTCCGGAAGCTGAACGTGACCGAGCAGCGCCGCGATTCCGATTCGCTGCTGAATTGGACCGAGCGCGTGATCCGGGCCCGCAAGGAATGCCAGGAGATCAGCTGGGGGGATTTCGTCGTCCTGCGGACGAACGCACCCGCGGTGCTGGCCATCCGGTACGACTGGCGGGGCGCGTCGCTCGTCACGCTGCACAATTTCAGCAACCGCCGCCAGCGCGTCGTGTTCAAGGTGGGCGGCGAACGCGACGGGTTCCTGTCGGAAATTTTCGATGGTCGGCACAGCGAGGCGCACGACGACGGGACACACCGCGTAACACTGGACGGGTATGGGTGGCGTTGGTATCGCGTGGGATCGGCGGACAACACGCTTGATAGGGCGGACCTAAGCCTCGCGCCGGCGAAGGCGTGAGCCGCGCTCAGCTCGTGCCATCACAGCCCTTCAGAGAGCCGAGCTCAGACGATCATCGGTCCTATATGCCGAACCTGTATAACGTCCAATTGCTCCCGCGTAGTCGCCATGCGGTCCAACTACTGTCCCTAGGCTTCTTGTTCACGGCACGGCGCACGTCTCGTCAATCGAAATTGGCAGAAGGTTCGCCGTTCTGCCGATCCGAGCATCCACCCTCTTCTTGTCCTTTGTTCATGACCGGGGCGTGTCGAGCCGCAACGGTGTTCAGTGACTAATCTCGAACGCGCGGTCGAACGGCACGCCCGTGCCACGCTGGCCGCCACGGGTCCAGGGAACGCCGCGCCCCGCGCGCGGCGCAGCTCGTCCACGAGGACCGTGGCGAGAAGATACGCCTGCGTCATAACAAAGCGCGCAGCCGATGCAAACAGCCGCGTCACATCGTCCAGCGGAGAACCGCTGAAGCCGGCGACGATCAAGCGGGCGCGATCGCGCCCGCCAGCCCGACTCGATCGACACGTCCACGCCTTCGTGGAAACCAGCGCGGGACAGGCGTCCACCGGCGCGGGCATTCAGTGCGAGGTGTACGATCTCATGGCGCATCACCGATTCAAGCGAATCGTACGGATACGACGATACTCGATCGGAAAAAAGGACAATGTTGCCCGACCCCGGACGCGACCCCAACGAACCAGGCAGGCATGCTGCTGGCGCGCCGGTCGCCCTCGGGAAGGAGCGTCACCTGAACGCGCGGCGGCAGGGCCAGGCCGGCGTGTTCCAGCGCGTCGGCAATAGCTTGCGCGTCCAGGCTGCGAATGCGCTGCGCAGCCGGTTCGAGCGAGACAGGGGCGACAGCGGTCAGCGCCCGTTCGGCAGCTCTGGGAGTGCGGACAGCGCCAGGCTGAGCAGCAGGAGCGATCCGATCGCTTAGCCAGCTTAACCCGGTGGTACGGCGGTTGCTGTCCCCATCGATGTCATGAGACCGCGATTGACATTTGCTCTCGCGGTGGGTGCTGTACTGGCAGGTTGCGCGCCGGGGTCGCCCCTCCGTGAAGCGGTCCGCCCATCTGCTCCATATGAGCGCTACGCAGAGTCGCTGCGCGATGCGGGACTGGACGAGACGGCGCTCGGGCGCGACTGGCTTGCTGCCGGCGGCGGCGTGCTGGCGAATGCAACACTGGTAGATCTCCCGCTGCGCGAAACCGGTTATTTCTCGCCCGACGACCCATCGGCACGCGCGTGGCGATTCAGCCTTGCGCAGGGACGCCGCCTCGTAATCGACGTGGAAACAATCGCGGCCGATCCGTTCCGCGTGTATCTCGATCTTTTCGAGCTGCGCGACGATCCGCCGGAGCCGCAACTCGTCGCCAGCGCCGATGAAGGATCCTTGCATCTCGCGTTCGAGCCGGACCGGAACGGCACGTTCGTGATAAGGCTGCAGCCGGAACTGCTCCGCGGCGGCCGCTTCACCATCACCCAAAACACGACGGCCACGTTCACCTTCCCACTCGAAGGGCGAGAGGGCCGTAGCATCGCGAGCTCGTTCGGCGCTCCGCGCGATGCGGGTGGACGCGAACATCAGGGCATCGACATCTTCGCGCCGCGCGGCACGCGGGTGGTCGCGGCCGCTGAGGGTTGGGTGAGCTCGGCCAGCACGAACATTCTGGGCGGCAACGTGGTCTGGGTTCGCGCGTCGCGCGGCCAGTCGCACTACTACGCGCATCTTGACGAGCAGCTCGTGGATGCCGGCGCACACGTGCGCGCGGGCGACCCGATCGGCACGGTCGGCAACACCGGCAACGCGCGGGGGACGGCGCCGCATCTGCACTTCGGCATTTATCGCCGCGGCTCAGGGGCGATCGACCCGTTTCCGTTCGTCTTCACGGGCACGGCGAGGCCGGCGCCAGTCACCGCCGACACGGAGGCGCTGGGGTCATGGCGGCGCGTGTCGACCGGCATTGTACGGCTGCGTGCCGCTCCTGCCCCCACCGCGCCGATTGTGCGCGACCTGCCGCAGCATACCGTGGTACGCATCGAGGGAGCGGTACAGGACTGGTACCGCGTGCAGTTGCCCGACGGGATGGTCGGTTTCGTGAGCGGACGGCTCACAGAATCGACCGGCCAGCCGGTGCGCACCGCGCGCGCGCGTGCGGTGCAGCTGCTCGACTCAGCTCGTTCCCGGTTGGGTACAGACATCTGGACGCCACGAGAGCAACGCCCGCGCAATCCCTATCGCACGGGTCACAAACTGGCAGGTGGCGGGCAAACGTGTGCTTGAAGGGATGCTGCTCGGGATCGCGTCGACGGATCCAACCACATATCTCGGCGTGAGTGCGCTGCTGGCGGTGGTCGCGTTCCTTGCCTGCCAAGCGCCAGCCATCCGCGCGACGCGGCTCGACCCCGTGAAGACGCTTCGCGCAGAGTGATACACCGCCGCGAAGAGGGACTCTCAACCACAGGAGGCCCTATCAGCTCGCCTCGCGGCTGACGCCATCAGCAGCGGGCGCACACACGCGGGGAGGGAACTGTTTGATGACTGCTGCGGCTACGGGTCACCGCTGTGGTTGGTCGCGAAAGAACGCCGCGGAGTTGATCAGTGCCAGCGCAGCGAGGTGGGTGTTGTCGGGCCTGCTCCCGCGGGCGATCCGCAATCGCGTAGACTCAGCAGGATATGCTGATCATCCTCGGCGGTTTGCCTGGCGTGGGGAATACAAGCATTGCACGCGTCTTCTCGAAAGCGGCGTCGGCGGTGCATGTGCGCATCGATTCGATCGAGGGGGCGATTCGCGAATCAGGTGTGACGGTGGATTCGCTGGACGACGCCGGCTACCGAGCCGTCTACGCGGTCGCAGAAGACAATCTCCGCCTTGGCCACGCCGTCGTCGCCGACTCGGTCAATCCGCTTCCGATCACAAGAGCCGCGTGGCTCGACGTCGCTCGCCGCGCAGGCACACCCGTGATGGAGGTCGAGATTCGATGTTCAGATCAGGCGGAGCATCGGCGCAGGGTTGAGCGGCGCCTCACCGATGGCGAGTAGAAAGGGCCAGGATCGTCGGAGGTGCTGGACCGTGACTACCGTCCCTACGGATTCTATTCACAAACAAGAACTACCGAATCACTGCCGTCAAGTTGCCGGAGGGGTCTGATAGCCAGGAGCTATCGAAGACCAGAGGGAACGTCGCCGGCGATGCCGCATCCGGAGGCGGTGGAGCGATCCTCCGAAAGAACGGTCCCGGTGAGACGCCGCACACCGGCCGACGTAAAATGGCGTTTGAGCGCGAGTTGCAGGTCGTGTCTCGTTGGGTCACGGAAAATGGCGGACACCATGTCTACGAGAGCGCAAATCGACGCCGCCGTTCTGGCAGAAGCTGTACGCGCTGCCTGTCTCGAGACGGCAATGCAAGCGTATGAGGACGCCGGGATGCGTGGGCTGTGTCACGAGGGACGATGGGAGGTCGTGCTTGCCGCGTTGCGCGATCTCGACTTGCGGGGTTTGACCGACCTGGCGGAGAGAGAACCGCACGACCCGACCGGCCAACCGGCCCGAGGGCTCGCACGATAAATCGCCGTCTTTTCCGAGTATGCTCCTCGCGAACATCGTCGGTTCGGTCTTTCTGGCGCCGGGAACGGCGGTCCAGACGGAAGCCAGGACGTGGAAAATGAGGCGGCTGCTCGCCATTCTGATTGCGTTTCCGGTGTTTCTTGCCAGCCTCCGCGCTGCCGACCTCACTGGCGTCTGGACGCTCGAGTTCGAACTGAGCGCGAGCCAACAGGCGTACCGCGGAGAATGCACGTTCAAGCAGGAAGGTGAACGCTTGACCGGCAGCTGCTTGTCGGGATTCGAATCGCTGGTGTCGGTGAAAGGCGGCGTGAAGGGCAGATCCGCGACCTTTCGATTTGCGACGGGAATCGACCAGGGGACCACTGTGACGTTCTCCGGCGAGCTCAACGAAGCCGAAACCTCGATGAACGGCTCTGTTCAGTTCGTGGATCAGAACGGCAACAAGGGAGACGGGACATTCACCGCAGGCAGACGCTGATTCTCAGGCGGGCTTTCTCGACGCCACGACGCCTCGACGCCTCGAGCCCGATCCGCGTCACGACGAACGGCCGGCCGAAGCCTGCTTGCTGCCTTTCGCTGCGGCCTGCACGACCGCATTCGGCGTTCCGGCGGTTCCTGCGAATCCCATCGCCCGGGTGCGGTAAACTGACCCCAGGCACATCTTGACGGAACCCTTGCGACTTGCGACCGTCGATCAGACGGACGTCGGCAGCTACTTCGTGGCGAACTATCCGCCGTTCTCGGTGTGGACGAGCGAGAACGTCGGGCGGGAGGCTCTTCCGGCGCTTCGTGCCCCCGCGGTTCCAGGCGTGCCGCTCGGTCTCTATCTCCACATTCCGTTCTGCCGGAAGCGTTGTCATTTTTGCTACTTTCGCGTCTACACGGACAAGAACTCGGACGATGTCGCGCAGTACCTCGACGTGCTGGTTCGCGAGTGGGCGCTCTACGCGGGCTCGCCGGCAATCGCCGGCCGGCCTCTCGATTTCGTGT
Source organism: Luteitalea sp. (assembly GCA_009380045.1). GTDB lineage: Bacteria > Acidobacteriota > Vicinamibacteria > Vicinamibacterales > CAVVIG01 > WHSN01. The sequence goes on along the minus strand of WHSN01000033.1, from coordinate 22,167 downwards.
ACTTTGGTGGCGGCACTCCGTCGTTCCTCTCGACCACCCAGCTTCAACGTCTGGTCGACCGTCTAAAGGCGATCAGCCCCTGGGACGCCGCCGAGGAAGTCACATTCGAGTGCGAGCCAGGCACGCTGACTGCCAGCAAGCTGGCGGTCATTCGCGGTCTCGGCGTCACGCGTCTCAGCCTCGGCGTCGAAAACTTCAACGACGAGGTCCTGGAATTGAACGGGCGGGCGCACCGGTCGCCGGAGGTATTTCGCGCCTACGAGCAGGCGCGCGCGCTCGCCTTCCCGCAGATCAACATCGATCTGATTGCCGGGATGCTCGGCGAAACCGAAGAGAACTGGCACGACTCGGTCCGCCAGACGCTGGCGCTTCAGCCTGAGAGCGTGACGATCTATCAGATGGAGCTGCCGTTCAATACCACGATCAGCGGCGACCTGCTCAAGGGTTCGGGCCGCTTTACGCAGTCGGTTGCCAACTGGCCGACCAAACGCCGGTGGGTGCAGGAAGCGTTCGAAGCGCTCGAGCGCGCCGGCTACCACGTCGGGAGCGCCTACACCGCCACGCGGGACGGCTCGCAAAGTCGCTTCGTCTACCGCGATCGGCTCTGGCAGGGTGCGGACATGGTGGGACTGGGCGTGGCATCGTTCGGTCACATCAACGGCGTCCACGTTCAGAATGCCGACACGTGGGAGGCGTACAGCGCCGCCATTCTCGGCGACGAGATCCCGCTCAGGCGCGCGTACCGTCCAAGCGACGAGGAGCGGCTGATTCGCGAGCTCGTGCTGCAACTCAAGCTCGGGTCGATCAGGCCGGCGTACTTCCGTCAGAAGTATCAGGTGAACATCCTCGAGCGGTTTCGCCCTCAGCTCGATTCCCTCGGCTCGGAAGGCTATCTCGATGCCGCGACCGAGGACATCGTCCGGTTGACGCGGCCGGGTCTGCTGCGGGTCGACACGCTGCTTCCTCGCTTTTTTCGACCCGAGCATCTGGGCATCCGGTACACCTAGTCCAGCATGCCCGCCACTCGAGCCCTCCAGATCGAGCGGCAAGCAATTCGTGGACGGATGTCGGCCAATGGGCTTCTCTATCCTCTTGACGCGCTCTATGCGAGGGCGGGCACTCCAAATCCGATCGTGAAGCCGACGCGGGCCGACCGGATTCCTCCGCCCTACCATGGCCTGCTCGTCCATCAGAACGAGATGACGGCCACGCTGGAACGGCATTTCGGCGGACGACTGACGGTGCGCGTGCTGTCGAGTTTCTCCAGGGGACGGTCGTATTTCCGGCGTGTCGTGCTCGCCCTGGAGGCCACCGGCCGCCCGGTGGCGATGGGCGCTGTCAGACTCAGGCTGGACGTCTTCAGGCCGGCGATCCGCGCGCGGATTCTCTCGGAAAAAGTGCCCCTCGGGCGCGTGCTGCACGATGCGGGCGTCCTCTATGTCAGCCGTCCGACGGCGTATCTCCAGGTCACCCCGAATGCGGAGATGATGGGGATCTTCTGGATGCCGGAGCCTCGGACAATGTACGGCCGTCGGACTCAGGTGACGGTGGGCGACAGCCGGATCGGTGACATTGTCGAAATTCTCCCGCTGCTCTGAGCACCGGATTCGGCGTCGCGTTCAGTTCCACGAGACCGATGCCGCCGGCATCGTGCATTTCAGCTGCTACTTTCGCTACATCGAGGAGGCCGAGCACGCGCTGTGGCGGGAGGCGGGCCTCAGCATCAGGGGCAACAGCGATGTCGGCTTTCCGCGCGTCGCCACCGCCTGCGAGTTTCACCGACCACTGCGGTTCGAGGACGAGTTCGAGGTGTGGATTCGGATCGCCGCAATCGACGAGAAGACGATTCGCTACGCCTGCACGCTGACCCGCGACGACGAGCGGATCGCGACTGGAACGCTGACGATCATCTGCGTCACCACAGGCGTCGGCCAGCCGATGAAGGCGACGGCGATCCCGCCTGCCATCGCCGCCAGGTTCGAGGCGGCGCCCGGCGACAAATCGTAGATGCCGCCGTCCGAGCGCCTGGAACGTCTGAGTCGTCCCGAGCTGTCCGCCTGGCAGGGCGAGCGCCTGGCGGCGCTCCTGGCCCGGATCTACCGGCGGAGCGCCTTCTACACCCGCAAGCTCGATGCAGCCGGCATCCGACCCGACCGGCTGCAGTTTCCGGCCGATTTGTCGAAGCTCCCGTTCACGACGAAGGCCGAGTTGATCGCCGACCAGGCGGCGCATCCGCCGTGGGGCACCGTAATCACCGAGCCGATCGAGCACTACACGCGGTACTGTCAAACGTCGTCGACGACCGGTAAGCCGTTGTGCTGGATCGACACCAACGAGAGCTGGCAGTGGATGCTCGAGTGCTGGAAGACGGTCTACCGCGCCGCCGGCGTCGGACCGGGCGACCGCGTGTTCTTCCCGTTTTCATTCGGTCCGTTCCTCGGGTTCTGGACCGGTTTCGAGGCCGGCTGCCAGATGGGGCTCCACTGCGTGCCGGGCGGGGGCATGTCCAGCCAGCAGCGGCTCGCGGTCATCGACGCCGTTGGGGCCACCGTGGTCTGCTGCACGCCGACCTACGCCCTGAGGCTCATCGAGGTGGCCGCCGAGCAACGGGCCGACCACCCGCTCACCAGGAACAGTGTCCGCATCCTGATTGTCGCGGGCGAGCCGGGCGGGAGCATTCCGGCGACCCGGGAGCGGATCGAACAGTCGTGGGCCGCCCGCGTCATCGATCATCACGGGGCGACGGAGGTCGGGCCGCTCAGTTTCGAGTGCCTGGAGGCACCGGGGTTTCTCCATCTCAACGAGGGCGAGTACATTTGCGAGGTACTGGAGCGTGGGTCGGAGCGCGCCCTGCCGGACGGGCAGAGCGGTGAGCTGGTCGTGACAAACCTGGGCCGGGCAGCCTGTCCGGTCATCCGGTATCGAACCGGCGACATCGTCGTCCGCCGGTCGATGCCGTGCCCGTGCCACCGGACCTGGGCGCGGCTCGAAGGCGGTGTCCTGGCGCGAGCCGACGACATGGTCAACATCCGCGGCGTCAACGTCTACCCGGCGGCCATCGAGACGGTGGTCCGACGTTTCACCGGGATAGCCGAGTTCCGATCCACCGTGGCGTGGACCGGATCGATGCGATCGCTGTCGATCGACATCGAAGCTGCGCCCGACGCGCCGGAGGGACAGGAGCTCGCCAGCACGCTGTCTCGGGAGCTCCGCCTGGCGCTGGGATTGAGCGTCCCGGTGTGCCTCGTCGCGCGCGGCACCCTGCCGCGGTTCGAGATGAAGGCCCGTCGATTCATCGTGGAGGTGTAGTCGTCCATGTCTACGGCAATTCGAGTCAACCCCGATGTAGTCGTCATCGGCGGTGGTCCGGCTGGTTCCACCGTTTCGACCCTGATCGCCCAGCGCGGCCATCAGGTCGAGCTGTTCGAGCGCGAGCGCTTTCCGCGGTTCCATATCGGCGAGTCGCTGATCCCGGAGACCTACTGGGTGCTCGAGCGGCTCAACATGCTGCCGAAGATGCAGCAGAGCCACTTCGTCAAGAAGTACAGCGTGCAGTTTGTGTCCTCAAGCGGCCGGAATTCGGAGCCCTTCTACTTCTGGGACAACAAACCGCACGCGTGCTCGCAGACCTGGCAGGTCGTGCGGAGCGAGTTCGATCAGATGATGCTGGACAATGCCCGCCAGCACGGCGTTCACGCGCACGAAGGCGTCCGGGTGCACGAGGTATTGTTCGAAGGCAACCGCGCGGTTGGCGTGAGCATCAGGCAGGCGGACGGGTCGTTCCAGGAGGTTCGTGCACGGGTCGTGGTTGACGCGAGCGGTCAGAACGGGCTGCTGATGAACCGGCTGCAGCTGCGGGTGTGGGATCCGACACTGAACAAGGGCGCCATCTGGACCTACTGGGAGGGAGCCTATCGGGACAGCGGGAGGGACGAAGGGGCGACGCTCGTGATCCAGACCGGCAACAAGAACGGCTGGTTCTGGTACATTCCGCTCCCCGACGACGTCGTCAGCGTCGGCGTGGTCGGGCCGTTCGACTACCTCTTCAAAGGCCGCGGCGGGTATCCCCAGACCTATGACGAGGAAGTCCAAGGTTGTCCGGGTGTGAAGGAGCGCGTGAACAAGGCCCGGAGGGTGACCGGGCATTTCGCGACGAAGGACTACTCCTATCGATCGACCCGGGTGTCGGGCGACGGCTGGGTGCTCGTCGGAGACGCATTTGGCTTCCTGGATCCGCTGTATTCGTCAGGCGTGCTGCTGGCTCTCAAGTCTGGCGAGATGGCCGCGGACGCCATCGTCGAAGGTCTTTCCGCCGGAGACACCTCGGCAGCGCAACTGGGAAAATGGGGACCGGCATTCAATGAGGGCGTGAACCGCATGCGTCGCCTGGTGTGTGAGTACTACGATGGATTCAGCTTCGGCAACATGGTGCGCCGCTACCCGGAGCTGCGGGGCACGCTGACGGATCTGCTGATCGGCGACCTGTTCACCGATCGGGTGGACAAGGTCTGGCAGCCGCTCGAATCGCTGTACCCACCGGGCAAGCCGCCCATTCCCACCTGGGAAGCGGGAACGCCGGCTCACCTGTCGAACGGCAAGACCAATGAGATGGTGATCCCGGAAGGCCGGACGCCTTGAGGCTCGCCCGCCGGTCGTCGGTCGTCTATATCTGCTGACGTCAGCTATTCTGCTGACGTCAGCGCGCCACGCGACAAATGAAGCTCAAGCCGTTTCTTCCACGGCAATATTGTCTTCCACGGCAATATTGCTCTGCGTCACGACTGTCTTAATCTCATCGATTTTCGCTGCCAGCTGGCGAACCTCGGACTTCAGTGCGGCCAGATCCACGCTCAGAGCAAGATATTCCGCGAAGGTCATCTGTACTTGTGGCAGCGCCCCCTCGGCGGCAAGAATCGCTCTTGCAGCATCAGCTGCGAGTTTTTCGGCGACTCCGGCGTTCAGAAGAGCTTTGTACAGTTCTGCATTGACCAGCGTCATCAGCTGAGCTCCTCCGCTTTGGAACTCTTACGGGGCGAGGGTTTTCACGTAGTTCACCACGTGCCACATGTCGTCAGGCTTCATCCTGCTCGCGAAGCCCCGCATGCCGGTTCCCCTCACGCCGTCGCGGATGATCGTGAAGATTTCTCCGTCGGTGCCACCGTGAAGCCAGGTGCCATCGGTGAAGTCGGCAGGAAGAGGCTTCGGCGGGGTCATCATTGACACCATCTTCCCGTCGCCCTTTCCGGTGGCGCCGTGGCAGGAGGCGCAGTTCGCATCGAACAGCGTCTTCCCGGCGGCGACCGACGCGGGCGCGGGCTTCACCGGGTTTTTCTCTTTCGCCGCATCCGGGTGCTTATGCGGGCCCGCCGGATGTGACGTCGACGGCTTCGCCGTCTGCGCGGGCTCGAGTGCTGTGACCGAAAAGGTCCACGTGGCGGCCGCCACCACGGACGTGAGCAACGTAACGGCTGACGCTGAGCGCATCGATCGATCCTCCCCTTGTGCAGACAGTCCCGACGCTGTGACGGGACGCGCCCCAGTATAATCCGGAGGTTCGCCGTCGCCGAATCGGCGCTCACCCCCGGTGGTGCAAGCCGCCAGACGTCCAGTGCCCGTCGGCCGCTCACCAGGCTGGCGACCCCACCGCGCTCGACTCGAGCCGCGAATCGACATCAGAACGGAGGCCGCCGCATGTCCCTCCTGAGGACCGGTAAAACGCCCAGACATTTCTGGTCCGGACACCCGAGGTCTCAAACCCGATCGCTCCGGCTGGACGAGTTCGCCGCGACCCGGTGCCTCGCCGCCGCCGCCGCGCCGACGAGCAGGCCGCCAATCACCGCCAGGGCGGCGATGGCGAGCAGCTGAAGCCAGTCGTCGATCCCGACCGGTTGCAACACCCGCCGCAGCGCCGAGTTGAAATCGAATCCCACCTCCGACGCCTCGCGCATCGTCCTCAGAGCCGCCAGGAGCGCAGCCAGGAGAACTGCCGCGGCGCCGATCATCACACCGCCCACCACGCCGCGCACCGCGAGCGCCGACGATGCGAGCGGCTTGCCCGGACCGATGTCCATGATGATGAACTCCGGCTCGCGCACGCCGATTGGCACGAACCGCGCCAGCATCAGCAACCCGGGAATGCCGAGGACCATGGTCGAAAGAAAGAAGGCCGACCAGCCGATCGCGTCCACCGCCACGCCGGTAATCGGCCCGGCGAGAACGCGCGGCAGCGCGAACAGGCTGGAGAAGAGCGCGTACTGGGTGGCTGAAAACCGCTTTTGCGTGAGGCGCAGCAGCAGCACCGAGAAGGCGCCGGTCCCCAGGCCGGACGTGAAGAGCTCGAAGCTCGTCGCGGCGTACATCAACGGCAGGCTGGGTTCGCCGATTCGGGACAGCATCCAGTATCCGACGTTCGAAAAAATCTGGAGCAGGCCGAACGTCCAGAGCGAATGCCCGAGACCGACGAGCGTCGTCACCCACCCGCCGATCAAGGCGCCCGTGAGCGTCGCCGCCAGGCCGACGGTGGCGAGCGCGATGCCGCGGTGGTCGGCGCTGTAGCCCATGTCGATCAAGAACGGCCGCGTCAGCGCCTGCGTCAGCTGATCCGCGAACTTGTACAGCACCACGAATGCGAGGATCTCGAGCGCGCGGTGCCGGGTGAGGAACCCGAGCAGCGGAAGCCAGACGGCATCCCGCAATGTTCCGGGCGCTCGCGTCTCAACTTCTGCCTCGGGCGATTTCCACGTCAGCAGCAGGACCGCCAGGTACACCAGCGCCAGCAGCGCGTTCACGGCCGGCCAGCCGATGCGCGCGGCCGCCGAGATCGCGGCGCCGCCCGACACCAGCATGGCGGCGCGATAGACCGCGATGCGCGCGCCGACGGCAGCCCCCTGTTCCTCGGTGCGCAGCGCCTCGACGGCGTAGGCGTCGATGGCAATGTCCTGCGACGCCGACGCGAGGGCGATCCCGAGCGCCAACGCCCCGACGACCCAGATCGCATCCGGATGCTGGCCAACCCCGGCGAGCAGGAGGCCGAGCACGGCGAGGGCAATCTGCGTCACGGCCATCCATCCACGCCGCCGCCCCCAGAATGGCGGGACGTAGCGATCCATGAGCGGCGACCAGACGACCTTGAACGCCCACGGCGCCTGCGCGAGCGAGAACAGCCCGACCACGCGGATGTCCACGCCGATGTCGCGCATCCAGTCGGGGATGGAATAGAAGACGAGGCCGAGCGGGAGGCCCGAGGGGAACGACAGCAGCACGACCGATGCGGTGCGCCACGAGCGCATCGCCCGGGTGAGGCTCGCGAAGGCTCCCGGTTGAGAGGCGCTCACCGGGCTTCAGGCGCCAAGCTACTTCGCCCGATCCTTGAGCCCCTGCGACAGCATCGCGATCTTCCAGGCGGCGTTGCGGCCGACGACGTACAGCGTCTTCCTGTCCGGACCCGCGAACGCGAGATTCTGCGGCCCGTTCTGGACGCCGATTGGGATCGTCCCGAGATGCGCGCCCTGCGCGCTGAAGACCTGGACGCCGACCTGGGTCGCGACGTAGAGACGTCCCGCCGAATCGACCGCAAGCCCGTCGGCGCCGCTTCGTACGCCCGTGTCGGTCTTGGTCACGCCTTGCAGCCGCGCGAAGTCCCTGCGGCCGCGGACGCTGCCATCCGGCTGGACATCGAAGGCGACCACCGACTCGCCGAGCGTGTTGGCCACGTAGAGCACTCCCTCATCCGGACTGAGAATGATTCCGTTCGGGCGGGTGATGCTGTCTGAAACCAGCGCCACCGATCCGTTCGGCCTGATGTAGTACACAGACGGCTTGCCGGGCAATGTCTGGCCTGGCGGCAGGTTGGCGCCAGGATCGGTGAAGTAGACGCCGCCCTTCTTGTCAGCGATCACATCGTTCGGTCGCAGGAACGGCTTGCCTTCGTAGGCGCTGGCCAGGACGGCGTAGGTCGGCGACAAGGTCGCGATCGCCGCCTTGTCGGGCTGGGTCGCGATCAGCCGATTCTTCGGATCGAAGGTGAGACCATTCGCGCCGCCGGTGTTCTCCAGGTAGGTGGTACGACTGTCGCCCGCGTCGATCTTCGTGATGACGCTCGCGCCCTGCTCGGTGAAGATCAGGCTGCCGTCGGGCAGCGCAATCGGTCCCTCGGTTCCACGCAGCTCCTTGGCGATCAGTTGCACCTTGGTTCCTGCGGCCACGACGCCCGGAATGTCAGGGGCGGTCGTTTCGGTGGGGGGCGGGGGCGGCGGCGGAGCCTGCGCCGGCGCCTGTCCCCCGGCGGCGCCCGGAACGGCGACCCAGAGCGCCACGGTAACGGTTGTCCTCAGAATCATGCTTGTCCTCAGATCCGGAAGCCGGAGGCCAGCGCACGGCGTCCCCGGTTCCAGAGCCAAGGATGGATCTGTCGGCGTTCGTTGGCAAGCTCCTCGAAAGTGGATCGAGGTTCTTCGGGAAGGCTCGCGCAAATGGCTGAGCGGTTCACCGCGTTTCCATGGCGGACGATCGATGTCTTTCCGGATGCCTCCCTGTGTCATCAGCGGGTATAATCCCGCCAGCATCGTCTGACTCTGGCTCGAGAGGTGAGGTTGTCGATGAGACGTGACGTGGCTTTCATCGTTGGCGTCGCCGTTGCCGTTGCCGTCGCGCTCAGTCCGGTCTCCGGTCAGGGCCCTCAGCCGTCGAAGAGCCCACGGGTAGACGCCGCGTCGCCGAGGACCGCGAACGCGGCAAAGACGCCTTGGGGCGAGCCCGACATTCAGGGACTGTGGACGAACAAGACGATCACCCCGCTCGAACGACCGCGAGACCTGGGAACCAAGGAATTTTACACCGCCGACGAAATCCTGGAACGCGAGCGTCTGGCGTTGATTCGCGCCACCGACGAGGCGCGAGGCGCGGACGCGAAAGCCGACGTCGCGGGAGCCTACAACGACTTCTGGTGGGATCGCGGAACGAAGGACATCAACACCAATCGCACCTCGCTCATCGTCAGCCCTGCCAATGGCCGAATCCCGTGGCGGCCCGAGGTGATGCAGCAGAATGCCGAGCGCGGGAAGGTACGCGACGCCATGCTCGCTTCCTCAGAAACGATCGGCTCCTGGCTGGACGTCGACACTGGCGAACGCTGCATCACGGACGGCATTCCCTGGACACCGGGCGCGTACAACAACAACTACCTGATCGTGCAGAGTCCGGGAAACGTCGCGATCACCCACGAGATGTACCGCGAGCTGCGCGTGTTCACGGTTGGCGATCGGCCGCGGGCCAGCATCCCGCAGTGGTTCGGGAATTCCTCGGCGCACTGGCAGGGCAATACGCTGGTCGTCGAGACCGAGAATTTCGCCGACAAGTCGGCGATCTGGTGGCCCCAGGCATGGCGGAAGGCGCGTCCCACGTTCAAGGTGACCGAGCGCTTCACGCGCGGCGACGCCGGCACGCTGGTCTACGAGTTCACCGTCACCGACCCCACCCCGTTCACCGATCCATGGACCGCGCAGGTTCCGATGACCAAGGCCGAGGGTCGGATCTTCGAGTACGCCTGCCACGAGGGCAATCACGCGATGACGGCCATGCTCGGCAACAACAACCGGAAATAGGCGCCGGTCCATCCGTCCGAAAAAGTGAGGCTCATGAAGCGACTGATCACCTCGTCCGCCCTGACCGTCGGCGCGTTCCTCGTCGCCGGCTTCGCGTCTGATTTCCTGGTCATCGCCCAGGCGCCGGCGCCGGTCGGCACGGTGCCGTTCCCGGCCAACTACAAAGCGCCGCGCACCGCCGACGGCAAGCCAGACCTCAACGGGATCTGGCAGGCGCTGACTACCGCGAACTGGGACATTCAGGATCATCCGGCTTCAAAGGGCGTCGGTACGGAGACGATCGGGGTCTACGGCGCGCAGCCCGGTGGCCTCGGAATCGTGGAAGGGAACGAGATTCCCTACCAGCCGTGGGCGCTGGCGAAGAAGAACGAGAACTTCGAGAAACGGCTGAATTCGGATCCTTCGGACCGCAGCGTCGGCGACCCGGAAGCGAAATGCTACATGCCCGGGCTGCCGCGCGCCACCTACCTGCCGTACCCGTTCCAGATTATTCAGGGAACCGACACGATTCTGATCGGATACGAATTTGCCGACACCCCGCGCGTCGTCTACTTCGACGACATCGGTCCGCCGCCGGTGGACTCATGGATGGGGCAGTCGGTGGGCCGGTTCGTCGGCGACTCGCTGGAAATCACCGTCACCGGCTTCAACGACCAGACCTGGTTCGATCGCGCGGGAAATTTTCACAGCGAGCAGTTGAAGGTCGTCGAACGCTTCACACCGGTCAGCCCATACCACCTCAACTACGAAGCGACGATCGAGGATCCCAAGGTGTTCACGCGACCCTGGAAGGTCAGCTTTCCTCTGTACCGCCGGATGGAGAAAGGCGCACGGCTGCTCGAGTTCAAGTGCGTCGAGTTCTCAGAGGAGTTCCTGTACGGGAAATTGCGCCGGCAGCAGGGAAAGTAGCCCCCGATCTTCCCAAAGAGGCTTCGTGAGTGGTCCTCGCGGCTTCTATGTTACGGGCCGCTGTCAAGCTCCCTCGGTAGTGCTCGTGTCGTCCGGCGCAGCACGGCTGCCGCGCCACGCCGGTATCAATCGTTGACTCGGTCCTCTCACGCGGGGTCTGGGTGTGAGCGCGGGCTAAAGCCCGGAGCGAGGTGGGCGTCGGATTCGAGCATTACGCTCTGGCTGCCGATTGCGCCATATCCGACCCCGTGCCTCGCTCATCGACCCATCCGGAACAGCTCGATCAGCGCGAGCCCTTCTTCGCTGCATCCGTGTCTTTCTCGATCTTGCGCGCGGCCCGAAGGATGCCTTCCATGGCGTAGTTCCCTTCATGACACGCGTATTCGAACATCGGACCCTCGGTCTTGGTCATCGTGAGAGACGCGCTCCATGGTGTGGCGAACGCGGCCGGATCCTCGATCTTGAACTCGTAGCGGAGCGTGTCGGCGTCAACACGCGTGAAGCGTTCGACCAGGTGCATCTTCGCCGTGCTGCCTTGGAACGCCATCTTGCCGTTGAAATTCGCCGTGTCGACCACGAGCGTGTCGCCTTCCCAGCGACCACGAGAATCGCCCTTCCAGAGGCTAATCGCCGGGTCCACATGCGGCCGGCCGTCCATCGGGATGGTGCGGAACTCGTGGATCTGTTCCACGGCAAGTGCCACCAGCTCAGGCGTCTGGAAGATCTGCACGTGATTGTTGTAGCCACCCGGCAGCATCGGCGGTCCGGTCCTCTGCTGATGGATGCAGCGATCGCCAGTTGTCCGGTCTTCCGGACCCTCCGCCAGCCGCTCGATGCGCGCTCGACGCTCCCGGGCGGCGGTGGCCGCCTCGGGCGTGAGCGCGGGAAGCCGTCCGTTGGCTGGCTCGACGATGAGCGACGTGCGGTTGGTGCCGACGATCGTCGTGCCGCGATCCCACCAGAAGTCGTTGTAGGCGAGCGCGACGTCGGTCGTCTCCTGGGTGCCGTTCACGACCGCGCGCACGGTCTTGTCGCGGCGATCCGCACTGCGCGCCACAACTTCGCTCTTCTCGTAGGCCGCCGCTTCCTCCGCCGTGAAGAACGCCTTGTCGCCAAGATCTTTCGGGCGCTCGAGCGGTGTCAGGGTTGAGTAATTCCAGATGCCCTGCAGATCGGGGCGCCCATCCGCGGTCCGAGGCAGATTCGGGGCCGCCGCGGCCGCCGTCGCACTCGCGCGTGGCGCCGTTTGCCCGACCACCGTCACCGACCCGGCGATGATGAGGGCACCGCTCACGGCGACGGCAGCTACCCAGACACTTATTCGACAACGCATTTGACCTCCTCGGTCCGAAACGGCATTTCGTCTGACCTCAGCAAAACCGGGCGACGGAACATGATTGTCAACGGGCATCGAGATGTCAACGGACATCGGTGTCAGCGTCAGAACGTCAGGTTTCCGCTGAGCTGAATCATGCGGCCCTCGAGGATCTGCGCCGGCAGCAGCCAGCGGGACCCGTACGCCGTGTTCACCGACGTCACCGGCGACGCGTTCAGCGCGTTGTACATGTCGACGTTCGCCTGCAGCCGCATCCGACCCAGTTCGAAGAGCTTCGTCACGCGCAGGTCGAGCTGGCTGAGCCGGTCTTCGAAGAGCTCGTACGGCGCCACCAACGGAACGGTCGCAGTCGCCGTGCATGGCGTCCGGCCTCCGCATGCGGAGAGGTTCCGGCCGAGGGTCGGGAGGATTTCCGCATTGCGCGCGGCGTAATTCGCCTCGATTGACAGCGTTTCCCCGCCCGATGCCGTGCGGAGCGCCGACTCGTTCTTGAAGATGCCACTGATCACGAAGCCGGCCGGAAGCCGATGGCTCACATTCATTTTGAGCTGGGTCTGGGCCGAGAACGGGCGCTCGACGCGGCAGTTCAGGAGCTGCTGCGGGGAGTCGACCACGAAGCAGTTGTCGGTGACGGTCCGCCCGGCATCAATACCGCCGCCGATCTGGAAGCCCGAAGCGAGCCGCGTCTGGATGGTGGCGCTGATGAAGTCGCTCACCCGCGACTGCTTCCCGAAATCCGAGGCCTGTCTCACCAGGTTGTTCACCCGGCCGAACTTCCCAGGCGAGACGTCGTAGAGGCCGCATACCGGGTAGCCGCCGCCGCCTGGCAGCCGCGAATCACTCGGCGCGGTGACGCAGAACGGCGAGAAATCGCCCGGTGTCACCTCGAGGTTGTCGGTGACGTTGAAGTTCCCGGCCCAATTGCGATAGTAGCCGGTATTCAGCGACACGCCGGCGCGAACCTGGTGCTGCACTTCGGCCGCGAAGTCCCACAGGTAGTCCCGCTTGCCGAAGCCGTGGATCACGTCGTCTGCGTACCGCGTCGTGATGTTCACCTGGCCGAAGTTCAGGTTGTCGAAGGGTCCGCATTCGCCGTTGGCGACCCCGTTGCGGAGATCGCAGTCGGGATGGAAGTTGGCGTTCGCATCGGTCCAGGTGCGGTTCACGCTCGTGACCGACGTCACCATCGGGTTGTTCGCGCGCGCGATGACCACCCCCTGCTTGCCGACATAGCGGCCGAACGACGCCTTCAGCGCGGTGCGGCCGTCGCCAAACAGATCGTACGATCCGCCGAGCCGCGGCTCGAGGTCGAACCAGCGCGGGACGCCGCTGACAGCGTCGAATGTCCGCTCCGGGACGAATGGTGACGCCGGCACGCTCTGGGCGGGCACGTGGCCGTTGAAGTAGTCGAACCGCAGCCCCATGTTCAGCGTCAGTCGGCGAATGGTCCACTGGTCCTGGGCGAAAATCCCGAGGTCGGCCCGCGTCCGGTTCTGCTCCTCGTACGGCGTCGCGTACTGCGTAATCCCGTTGGGGACCCCGTTCAAGAGCGTGTACGACACGTTGCCGGGGATGATCCGTCCGTCGAATCCGACCTTGTGATCGATCGTCGAACCGCCGCTGTTGATGCCCTGCTCGAGCTGAAAGCCGGCCTTGAAGGTGTGCGACCCGGTCACATACGACGCGGCAAACCGCTGGACCCACTTGTGTGAATCCTGCGGAATGGTATATGCCGCGGCGGCGCGATAGCGGAACCCGTTGGCCGACTCCAACACCGAAATGGTGTCGAACGTGGCGGCGCCGATCGGAAACTGTGGCCAGGCGGACACCGCAAACGAGACCCCACCCTCGAGCAGGAACTTGCTCGTCAGGGGAGAGTTCCACGACACTTGATACAGGCCCTGGGGCGTGAAGTCCCAGCCGGCCACCGATTCCGGCGCGGTCGTGATCGAGTTCACATTCCCCTTGACGACGTTGTGCTGGGTGTCGAGGAACGCGCTGACCTTGTTGCGAGGCGAGGCCTGCCACGTGAGCCGGACGCCGTGCGACCACATCTCGTCCTCACGTTGCGCCGGATCGCCGGGCGTGTAGAACGGCGTGTCCTGCGTCCGGTTCCAGAACGTGCCCGCCCACTGATTCCGCGTGCCGGTCCACCGGCTCGCATAGAAGAACCACAGCTTGTCGCGGCGGATCGGTCCCCCCACGCTCGGCACGAAGTCGTAGATGCGCTCGACCTTGGTCGTCGTCATCAACCCGCGCGCTCGCAGGTCGTCGGTCAGGTTGTCCGCCACCATGTTGGAGTCGGCGTAGACCCCGGACATCCCGTAGCGGAACGTGTTGCCCCCCTCTTTCGGGATGAAGTTCACGGTGAAGCCGCTGACATTGCTCTCGGCCGTCACGCCACCGCTCTCGACCGCCATCTCCTCCACGACCGCGCCGTTGATGATGTAGCCGGCGGCGCCGGTGCCGCTGTTCGAGTTGGTCACGTTCATGCCGTCGAACGTGATCTTGCCGCCGTTGATCTTGCCGTGAACCGACCCGTTGACGCTCGTGGTGCGGTAGGTGCCCGCCGAGCCGCCGACACCGCCCGCCGCCCCGCTCACCGACGGCGTGATCGCCAGGATGGAATCAAGCGATTTCATCGCTGACGGAAGCACGCTCAGGAGCTCTGCCGACACGACGGTCTGCTGCTTCGTGTTCTGCGTGTCGACGAGCGGCGCCGCGCCGGTCACCGTGATCGTCTCCTCGAGGGCGCCGACCTGCAGGTCCGCGTTGACGGTTGCCGTGAAGCCGGATCGCAGCTCGACGCCGTCGCGCTTCAGCGCATTGAACCCGGCCAGGCTGAACGTGACCGCGTACGTGCCCGGGCGCAGATCGGTGATGTTGTAGCGCCCTTCCGTGTCGCTGACCACCGTTCGCACTTTCTCAATCAACGCAGGACTGGCCGCCTCTACGGTCACGCCGGGCAGCACGGCGCCCGACGTGTCCCTCACCAATCCCGAAATCCCGCTCGTCTGCTGCGCCGACGCAGACGAGGTGAACAGCAGCACAACCATCGCGCCGGCACCCAGCGCGGCACAACGTGCCCGTACCGCAAGTACTCTTTTCATAGCTCTCCCCATGGACTCTTGTCGCGCCAGACCTGGCAGCCGGTGCTGCAAGTCTGGCTGCATTCGACGGCGAGGCATCCCCGCCGACGCGTTCTTCCCACTCGAATATTTCCGATATTCTCGGTCGTCGCGCCCTGCCAGGGGCGCCTCGGCCCTCTCGGTGCGACGCCGGAGCCTTGCACCGCGGGCGGCTCGACCCGCCGCACGACCAACCATCGCAGGCAGATCGTGCGTCGGTTACCGGGCCGTCGGCCCGGTGTGATGGATCTGTTTCGCGCTACCGATAATATAACCAGCGGACCCAGCGGCATCCCGGCCATCCCATCTCACT
The DNA here is from genome assembly GCA_009380045.1 of Luteitalea sp. GTDB lineage: Bacteria > Acidobacteriota > Vicinamibacteria > Vicinamibacterales > CAVVIG01 > WHSN01. The sequence goes on along the minus strand of WHSN01000033.1, from coordinate 6,879 downwards.
GACAACGGCAGGGTTTGACTCGCTCCTGCTCACCTCGCTCCCTGGCCCGAAGACCCAGCCGCGGCCTTCTCTTGAGCGCGCGCTCCACTGAGGACATTCGCGAGGCTGTAATTCCCCTCGTGACACGCGTACTCGTACAGAGGCTCCCCGGTGATCCGCGCGGGAATCGTCGCCGTCCACGGTGTTGACCACGTGGCCGCATCGTCGACGGTGAATCGATACTCCATGCTATCAGCGCTGAGGCGGGTAAAGCGCTCGACCAGACGCATCTGCTCGCTGGCGCCCCTGAAGGCCCTCTTCTCTTTGAAATTCGTGGTTTCGACGACCAGCGTACTGCCGTCCCAGCGGCCGCGCGAATCTCCCGCCCACTGCCGGACGCCTGGCGCGAAATGCGGACGCCCATCCATCGGAATCGCGCGAACGCTGTGGACCTGCTCGTTGAGAATGAACACGTATCCAGGCTGCTGGAACAGCTGAAAATTGTTGTTGTAGCCACCAGGCAGCATCGGCGGCCCCTCGGTCAGCCTGACGATACAACGCTCGTCCAGGGGCCGATCTTCATACGAGTCGTACGAACCGCGTCCGCGCCGAGCCTCTTCGCGGATCGCCGCTCTCCGCTGTCCCTCTGCCGACAAAGGAGGCAACCTCCCATCCGCCGGCTCTGAAATCAGCGACGTTCGCCCGATCGATTTTCCGCGGTCCCACCAGAACTGGTTGTACGTGCCAGGGTCGCCTTGCGCCGGCGCGCTATCCTGCCGCGTCCGAAGGTCCGTATCGAGCTGCTCGACTTCCTCCTGCGACAGAACCTCTTTTCCGGCAAGGTTGCTCGGTCGTTCCAAGGGTGTCGTGGTGGCGAAGTTCCATGTTCCCTGCAGATCTGGCTCACCCCACGATGTTCGCGCCGTCCACGTTTTCGCCTTCGCGGTCGCCGGGGCCTGCCCCGCGACAGAGACCGCTATCAATGCCACGATCGCGATCATCACCGCCAGGGCATCGCGCGCTGCCAGCAGTCGACGTGCCATATGACCCTCACTTCACGTGTTCTAGGCTTGGATTTCCGCGTGCGGCGCCTGAAACTGTTGAGGGTATCACATACCCAAGCGCCACGGCATCGCAAGCGCACTGCCACCCGAGGGCGACTTCGGCGGCGCGTCCCGTTCCGGCGCGACAGGTTCGGCCGCAAGCTGGTGCGCTCATCGAACACTAGAGCCAAGACGCTGATTCGACAACGGCGCGTCCAAACGCGAGCTTGGCCTTTCACTTGCCCGGAAGCGCATGACCTTTTTCTGGAGGTGTCATGCTTCGTCGAACCCTGATTGCGCTCGGATTCATGATGGCCGTGTCTGCTTGCGACGACGGCCCTACGTCGCCATCTGACGTGGTTGGCGAGACGTGGAGGCTGGTGTCGCTGCAAGAGGCCGGTTCGACAACTCCCGTCATCGTCCCCGATCCTTCCCGTTACACAGTGGCGTTCGGCGACGACGACAGCCTTGGGGTGATGTCGGACTGCAACTCGTGCGGTGGCTCATATGCGCTCAGCGGATCAACGCTCACCGTGTCGGCGCTCGCATGCACGAAAGTGTTCTGTGGTGATACCTCGCTGGATTCCAGGTTCACGGCGGGGCTTCAGCAGGCGCAGACCATTACCCTGGATGACGACGAAATGACCATCCAGAGTGCAGCCGGCGTCCTGCGATTCAGCAACTGAGGTTCTTGGCACGGACACGATCGATCGTCCGGCGTCTACTCCAGGCGTCTCGCCCTCCACCGCCGCTCGCGTCCGTCGGAGGTAACCGTGCCTTCGATACGATCGGCAGTCACACGTCCGGCGTACTCGGCGCCCGCCGCGGTGAATGTAATCCGGTCGCCGCGCAAGCGACCGTCCTCGAGTGGCGCTCGGTCGCGATCTGACTGCGCGACCGTGCCGGTGACCATCTGGAATTTCTGCGTCAGCGTGAGATCGCCCTGATCCGATCGCCACGTGCCCGCGACCTTGGCCGGAACGATCCACAGTAGCGCCGTGCACCACGTCGAGCAGTCGTCGGTCTCGATCTTCTCCGTGACATCGGGAGTCCAACCGGGAATGGCGAACGTATTGTCGACGATACGCGTGCCCGGCCGCATGTCCAGGAACTTCTGCGTGAGCCGTTCGAGGTTCGACGGCAGCAGGAAGAGTGCCAGCACGTCGGCCTTCGAGACGTCGGCCTCGTACATGTCGCCTTCCACGAACCGGGCCCTGCCGCCCACGCCGGCGCGCTCGGCGTTCCGTTTGGACAGCTCCACCATCTCCGGATTGAACTCGACGCCCAGAGCTCGTGCGCCGCGCTTGGCCGCCGCGATGATGTTGCGTCCGTCGCCCGACCCCAAGTCCATCACGAAGTCCTTCGCCGTCACCTGCGCCAGGTCGAGCATTTTCTCGACCAGGACGTCGGGCGTCGGCACCCACACGACGTCCTTCCCGGCCTGGCCGACCTGGGGCTCGAATGGCTGCTGTTGAGCGGTCTGGCCGCGCACCCCCGCGCTCGTCGTGAGTGTCAGTGCGAGGGCGACGACTGGCGACAGCCTATTCCGTTTCGTGATCAGGATGAGCTCCTCGGAAGTGGCGGCGGCCCGGCGCGTCGCCGCGACCGCGAAATTCTAGATCGGAACCGACAGGTGTGCTACCCACCCCCCGGACCGCCCGGTCAAGGATATGAAGCAACGACAGACAGGAGCGCCGCACCTGGCCGAGCTCAGACCTTGATTGCCGCGCCGCCCGGCTGGTGCTCCTGACTGACACGCAACGTCACCACCAGCCGCTCGATGTCATTCTTGAAGTCGGGGTCGGGACGCACAGGCACGGCGGTCCGATAACACAGCGGCCTGATCGACGGCGGCACCTCCGCGGGACCGGGCATGCTCGCGCCCTCGATCAGCACCGGGATCACGAGCAGATTGCGTTCGAGCGCGGTTTCAAGCTCGATCCTCACCATGTCCTCGGCGTCATCGAGACGGCGCCGATCCTCACGGTCCGTGACGGTCAGCCAGCGTGTGCCGATCACCGCCAGCACTACGTCCGCACGCTCGAGCGCCCGGCCAATCACGATCCGATAGTCCTCGCCCGCTGTCTGACTATCGGCGTCCAGGAACAGGTGCTTCTCCTCGAACGCCTGACGCAGGTGGTCGTGGATACGGCCGACGGTTTCCCGGCTGTCCTGACGTCGATACGATATGAAAAGGGCGAGGCGCGACTGCGGCTGATCCCACACGCCGCCGGTTGGCCAGCGCACGAGTCGATGTGTCGCAAGCGCGGCGTAGGCCAGCAGGCCGATCGTCCAGGCGCCGAAGATCCACGCCGCCTCCGGCACGACATAGGCCAGCAAAGCGAACAGCCCCGCGGTCAGGAAGGCGATGGCAACGACGACGAACCCGGTCTGCCGCGCACGCGTCTTGCGCAGGCTGATCATCACCCCGAATGCGAAGGCCGAGGCGCTGACGCTGGCGCCACCCGCGATGACGATCCACTGCCCCGCGGCTGCGGCATTCGACAGCAGGATCAGCGCTCCCGCCGTGGCCAGCAGGCTTGCCACGGCGAGGAGGATGGAGAGCTGCGCCAGCCGACGCAGGCCGACATCGCGAGCACCAGGAGACACGGTCATGTCAGGGGTGCGCCAGCGCTTCCCACAGGCCGGCCCGCTCCAGGTGCACTCGTCCGAGCGAGTCGCTTGGCACCCTGGCACGCGCTTCTGATTGGTCCGCCCGGCGCTCGAACTCGTAGATGAGGGCAGTCGTATAGTGGCGTTCGCTGTAGGGGCGGAGACCGACCGTTTCGGGCAGCCGCAGCGAGCCCGACGATATCCAGTTGCGCGCCTCGTTCGAAGTCGGCGCGCGGTCCCCGGCCGCGAAGTCCTGGTCCGTTGCCGTGAACACGATGGCGCGGTAGAAGCCCGGCGGCGCATTGAACAGCGCCCGGATGTGATCGATGAAGCCTTCGCTCACCTTCGGCGTCTCCACCGCCCACCGCGCCGGCGGCTCGACGGGAGTTGCATCAGATCGGATCTGCTCGATGCGCGACACGAGCGCGAAGCCGCCCGGAATCCAGTAATAGCTCCGCTCGCCATAGCCGGCTGCATCGAATGCACCCTCGAGCCGGCTCGCTGCGGACGCCAGCGTGGCGTTTCCGCCCGGCGCCACCCACTCGCGGGCAATCGTCGAAAACGCCGAATAGCGCGGCGGCGGCCAGGGAAAGGTGGGCAAGCCGGCAGGTGGCTCGGACCCAGACGGTGACGGATCGGGCGCGGGCATCGGCGGTGGCGGCGCGGTCGCCGGTGGCGGTGCAGACGTGGGCGGTGCCGATCCAGACGTAGCCGGTGGCGGCGCAGGCGTGGGCGGTGGGGATTCTGACGTAGGCGGCGGCGATTCAGTCTGGTTCGGTGGCGGCGCAGATCCGGGTGGCGGCGTCTGCTCCCCAGTCCCGCAACCGGTGAGCGCCACCACCATCAGCATTGCCACCAGGCCACGAGCCATCATCACGCCTCCGCACACGTCGAAGGCGCCTACCGCGTGGCGTAAGGCAGGAACGTTCATGAGCCTTCGGATCCTCCGCCGGTGTCAGCTTCGCCGGCCACACGTCGGACGCTGGACCGCACCGATCGTGGTGCAACGACATGATATCGCGCTCAGGGACCGGGCCGCGCCGCGATTCACCGGGGTCAATGTGTCCGCCACCGCGAGGCGCTCGCCTCTCTCGAGAGGCGGACCGTTGGCTGTGGGCGTAGCTGTCGCGCGTCTGGACTGTCTGGGGAACAGCACTGGTCACGTCCAACCGGAGACCGCCATCGCCCAAGAAACACCGAGGCCTTTAGTTGTCGCAGACATTGAGGACCGCCCGCATCTCACGCCGAAGCGGTCACCTGTTCGACGGGGGTGGGGGGAACGGCCGCCCACCTGGCCTGCGCTGCCTCCACCAGATAGAAGATGACCGGTACCACGATGAGGGTCAGGAAGAGCGAGAGGCTCTGGCCGCCGATCACCACGATGGCGATGGCGCGGCGCTCTTCGGCGCCGGGGCCGGTGCCGAGCGCAAGCGGCAGCATCCCGCCCACCAGCGCAAGTGTCGTCATCAGGATTGGCCGCAGCCGATCCCGGCTGGCCTGAACGACGGCCGTATGCAGGTCGACGTTGTTCAGTCTGAGGTTCCGGGCGTAATCGACCTGCAGAATCGCGTTCTTGGCGACGACCCCGAACAGGACGAGCATCCCGAGCGCCGAATAGAGGTTGAGCGACGTCGAGGTGAGCCAGAGCGAGAGCAGCGCGAACGGCAATGAGAGTGGCAGCGAGAGGAGGATGATCAGCGGGTGCGAGAGGCTCTCGTACTGCGACGCCAGCACGATATACATGAAGATCACCGACAGCAGGAACGCCCACCCGAACTCCACGAACGTGCGTTCGAGCTCCCGGCCGCGGCCGGCGACGCTGACGCTGTAGGCCGGCGGCATCCCGAGCTCGGCGGCGGCGGCGCGCAACGCGGCGAGCCGATCGGCGAGCGCGTACCCGTCCGCGATCCCGCCGCGCAGCGAGATCTGGCGCTGCCGATCCAGGCGCTCGACGCGTGACGGGCTCTCATCCGACACCAGATCGACGACGCTGTCCAGCCGGACGAGCTCGCCGTTGGCGCGGGGCACGAACAGGCGCTCGATCGTTGCGGTATCGGCGCGATCGTCTTCTTCCAGGCGCAGCTGCACGTCGTAATCTTCGTTCGCGGAACGATCGCGGAACCGAGTGACTTCTTCGTCGCCGCCAACCATCAGCCGCAGCGATGCGGCGATGTCGGCGGTGCGGATACCGAGGTCCGCGGCGCGCGCCCTGTCCACTTCGGCCCGCAGCTCTGGCCGGTCGAGCTTCAAGGTGACGTCGATGTCCTGGAGCCCGAGCTCTGTCGAGCGCGCCTTCAGGGCATTGCCGTACTCGGCGAGCTTCTCGAGCTCGGGGCCGCGAATCACGAAGTCGATGTCGGAGTTCGCGCTGCCGATGCTGAACGACTGTGTGTTCCGCACCGAGACGTTGAGGTCCTTGTAGCGCGCCATCTTCGCGCGGATGGCCTGCATGACCTCACGCTGGCTGTAGTTGCCGCGGAACGCCTCGAGCGGGTCGAGCGTGACCACTCCCTTGAAGAATCTCGACAGCGAGAAGACGCGTTCCTCGTGTGGAGCGATCCGGACGAAGCCGTTGCCGCTGTTCACGCTGCCAAGGAAGTTGCCGCCCGCCGACAGCAGCAGGGTCGTCACGCCGGGGGTGCCGCGGATGTCCCGCTCGACCGAACGGCCGATGTCGTCCATGGCGGCCAGGCTCGTCCCCTCCGGCGCCGTGATCTGGAGCTCGAACTCCGCCTCGTCGCCGCCCGAGGGGATGAACTCCTGGCTGACGGCGCGATACAACGGATAGCTGGACGCGATCACGGCCAGCCCCATCACCACGACAGCGGTGCGGTGTCGAAGCGCCCAGATCAGCGCTTTCGTGTACGCACGATCCACGGCGCCGTACAGGCCCTGCCGTGACTGCGCGTCGTGCCCGCCGGCGTGCCCGGCGCGTTGGCGACGGAACATGCGCGCGCTCATCATCGGCGTCAGCGTGAACGACACGAGCAACGACACCAGGACCGAGACCGCGGCGGTCAGGCCGAACTGGTAGAGGAATCGCCCGGAAATGCTCGACATGAACGAGACCGGAATGAAGATCACCACCAGGCACAGCGTGGTGGCGAGCACCGGCAGGGCGATCTCGGCGGTCGCCTCGCGCGCGGCGTCGAACGGCGACAGCTGCTTCTCCTCGATGAAGCGGAAGATGTTCTCCAGCACGACGATCGCGTTGTCGATGACGATGCCGACCATGAGCACGAGC
>WHSN01000201.1 GCA_009380045.1 Luteitalea sp. | reverse complement strand
ATCGCCGTGCCCACCAGCGTCGAGCCGATCGCGTCGAGCATGCGCGACTCCGGGCACTCGACGACGCTGACGAACGGAAACATGTACTCCTTCTTGACGACGGCGGCGTCCGGAGCGCCGGCGTGGACGACAGTCGGCAGCAGGTAGTCGGCCCGCCCTTCCCTGACGAGACGTTCCCCGTCCCGGTACCTGGCGGTCACCTCGGTCACGCCAGCGGCCTGCACATCCGCATCGATTTCCCGCGAGATCGCCTCGGCGACTCCCGGGACGACAAACGCGGCGAGCGCCGCATCGGGACAGTCCGGCGCCATCGGTCGAACGGCGGCGAGGCGTTGAGCGATCGCGTCGGCAATCGCCTGCGTGTGGCGGCTGGCCCAGATGCCGGAGGCGTTGATGCAGCCCCTGCCGCTGTTGATCAACACGCTTTCGACCATCACGTCGAGATACCGCTCCCACTTGTCCACCTCGTCGTCGCCGATGAGGATCTTGGAAAAGCCCGGGCCGTGCGCCTGCACTCCCGGGTTGCCGCGGTAGCGGTCCACCGTTGCCGTGCCGCCGAAGATCAGGCTGCGGCCGCAGCTGTCGAGTACCGCGGCGCCCACGTCTCCCTCTCCCGGGTAGATCGCGATCGCCTCGCGCGGGACGCCGGCTTCGAAGAACGCCGACGCCATGCGATACGGCGTCCACGGCTCCTGGGGGCCGGGCTTCAGCACCAGCCCGATTTGCAGCGGGACAACCGGCAGCCAGAGCGTGTGCACGCCTGGCGAGTTGGACGGGAGCACGAGCCCGAGCACCGGGCTCTCCGCCTGGTAGCTGATTGGAACCTGACGCTCCTCGCCGTACCCCGAGGTGAGCACGTCGAGAGAAAGCCCCCGCGTGAGCGACGTCAGGATGTTCCGCATCTCGCCGAGCACGAACGCGTTCTTCTTCATGTTCGCCCGGCACATGTTCTCCGGCAGCCCGGTGCTGGCCGACTGTGCCCGGACGAAGTCCTCGGCCGACTGGGCGCCGTCGCCCATCGGCAGCGTCGCGGCGGTGTAGAGCTCGCCGGCGCGGCCGACCATCGTGATCAGATCGTCGATCGGCACGGCGCGCAAGGCGTCCCGGGCGCGCGAGGCCTTGCGCATGTCGCGCATGATCAGACCGCCGTTGGCGCGACCAAACGTCGCAATCGGCTCACCGGTGGCGAAGTGGACGACCTCGCTGACTTCCATGCTCTGGTACGGCTCACCCCAGCGGAGAATCGGCAGGTGCATCAGTACACTCCCACGGTGGTCGTCGCCGCGAAGCCCCGGTACGGACGCACGCCGCTGACACCGTCCCACGGATAGTGCTGGTACGGCGGCTCGCGCTCGCCTTCGTCGCGCTACAGGAATCCCGGCATGAAGAACTCTTTCGTCAGCGTCGTCAACCGGACGCGGCCGGTCCGACCGTACTCCACCACCTTGTCGCCGTCGTCGAAGTCCACCACTTCGATCACGGCGCGCGGCTGCGGCGCGTGATACGCGATCTTGTAGTTGTTGTGCGGCCCGCTTGGCGCGCTCGCCGCCAGCCCCATCAGCGTGTTGCCATAGGTCGGCGTCATGTAGGCGCCGTCGAGCAGCTCCTCGTGCGCGAACCGGTTCCACTGCGGTGTGAATTCGGTGCCGCCCGAGAAGATGCCGGTGATGCCCGCCTTCCGGATCGTCGTGCCCATCGACTCGAGCCGGAGCGCCAGCGACTCGAGCAGCTTCGGCGTCGTGAACATGCACCGCACGTCGTGATTCGCCTGCAGCACCGTCACCGCTTGATCGATGACATGGTCCTTGTACGCCTGCAGGTGATCGCTCCAGCCCTTCTTGATCAACTTGACGACCCAGCGCGGATCGAGGTCGACGCAGAACGAGATGCCGCCGCGATGCTGCGCCAGATGTTCGACCGCCAGCCGCAGGCGTCGCGGCCCGGACGGCCCGAGCATCAGCCAGTTCGAGCCGCGCGGAAAGTGCTCGTCAGGCAGCGTGTCGCTGAACAGCTCGTAGTCGGTGCGGAAGTCGTCGCAGGAAATACGGGTCTTGGGTGTGCCGGTGGTGCCTCCTGTTTCGAAGACGAACACCGGCTTGCCGGCGAGGCCGCGCGGGACCCAGCGTCCGACCGGACCTCCACGCAGCCATTCGTCCTCGAACGGACCAAACCGCCGCAGGTCTGCGAAGCCGGTGATCTCCTGCCGCGGATCCCAGCCGAGCGCTTTCGCACGCTCGATCCAGAACGGACAGCCGGTGGCCGGATCGAAGTGCCAGTTCACCACCTCGCGGACCCACGCGTCGAGCGCCGCCCTGGCCGCCTGAACCTGATCCGGCCGTGCCGCGGCGGTTGAAGTCGAAGACGAAACCTGCATACGCCTCGCAGTATAGCCGCGGGCCGCGGTGATTGTCTTCGGGCGAGACGGTGTGGTAAACCTCCGGCACACACTTCGATGACACGCGTGGCCATTGCCGTGATTCTCGCTGTGCTTTACGGCCTGCACCAGGATTTCTGGCTGTGGCGAGAGGCGCGTCCGCTCGTCTTCGGCGTGCTGCCCATCGGCCTCTTCTACCACGCCGCCTACACGGTCGCCACGGCGGTCGTCCTCTGGGTTCTGGTTCGGATCGCCTGGCCCTCGCACCTCGAAGAACCGGTGACCCGGGCGTAATGGTCCAGACCGGCGTTGTCCTGGCCTACCTGGCGCTCGTGATGTACCTCGGCATCTTCGCCTTCCGCAGCCGGCGCGCCGCGCCTGGCGCCGAGGAGTATTTCGTCGCCGGGCGGAAGCTGGGGCCTGCCGTCTTCCTGCTCTCGCTGTTCGGGACCAACATGACCGCCTTCTCGATCCTGGGCGCGTCCGGCCATGCCTTCGCCAACGGCATCGTCACCTATGGCCTCATGGCGTCGTCGTCGGCGCTCGTGATTCCGGTGTCGCTGCTCCTCATCGGCACGAGGCTCTGGGCGCTGGGCAAGCGCCACGGTTTCATGACGCCGGTGCAGATGTTTCGCGATCGCTGGGAGTGCGGCCACATCGGGACCGTCATCTTCGTGGTGCAGGCCGTCCTCCTGGTGCCGTATATCATCATCGCGGTGATGGGCGGCGGCACCACCCTTCATACCGTCAGTGGCGGCCGGGTGCCGTTCTGGCTGGGCGGCGGCCTGGTGTCGCTGGTGGTGACGACCTACGTGTTCTTCGGCGGGATGCGCGGAACCGCCTGGGTCAACGCCTTCCAGACCGTGCTGTTCCTGCTGTTTGGCGCAATCGCGGTCGCCGTGGTCAGTGCCGGCATGGGGGGCTTCAGCACCGCGATGGAATCGATGCTGGCGTCACCAGCGACCGCTCCGCTGCTCAGCCGTGAGCGGATTTCACCGCTCTACTTCCTCAGCTACACCTTCATCCCCCTGTCGTCGATCGCGTTTCCTCACATCGCGATCTTCTGCCTCACGGCCGAGCGGCTGAGTCATTTCAAGAAGACGATCGTCTTCTACCCGCTCTGCATGCTGGCGATCTGGCTGCCCTCGGTCTTCCTGGGGGTCGCGGCCAACCGGGCGACCGATGTTCCGGCGATCGCCGCCAAAGTCGAGGCGCGCGCCGAGCTGGCCGCCGGCGGCCCGGCGCTCTCCCAGGACGCGCGCGATCGCTTGCGGGTTCAGGCCGCGGGCGACGATGTGATTTTGAGACTGGTCGAGGGGTACGCACCGCTCTGGCTGGCGGCGCTGCTCGGCGCGGCGGTGATGGCCGCCGTGATGGCGAGCGACTCGCAGATCCTGGCGCTGTCGACGATGTTCACCGAGGACGTTTTCACGTTTTATGGCGGCCGGCGGCGATTCGGGGAGGCGATGCAGGTGCGCACCGGGCGCGCCTTCGTGGTGCTGCTGACGGCGATCGCCTATCTCGTCGCATTGCGGATGCCGCAATCGATCTTCGATTTGGCCACGCAGTACGCGTTCGCCGGCTACGCCGCGTTGTCGCCGCTGCTGGTGGCGGCGCTCTTCTGGAGAGGCAGCACGAAGTGGGGCGCCCTGGCCAGCACGGTGTGGACCGCCGCGGCAGTGGCGTTCGTGGCAGTGGTCCAGACCACGGTCGCCCCGCCGCCGCCTGGCGCCGGGGTGCCGATCCTGACCATCGGGGATATCGATGTCGTGACGCGAGCAGCCGCCGGTATGATGGTCGCGGGCTTCCTGCCGGTCGTGCCGATGACCGTCATTTCAGCGCTGCTGATGGTCGTCGTGTCGGCGCTGACGGCGCGCACGCAGCCGGCGAAGGACACGCTGGCGAAATATTTTCCTGGTTGAGGCGTATGAGCAGATGGTGACTACTCAATTCACGCCCTCGGCCGGCCCGGCGCCGCTGACGCTCCTTCAGTGGGTGATCTGCGGTGTCGCGGCTCTCGGGTTCGCGTTCGACAGTTACGAGCTGCTGATGCTGCCGCTCATCGTCCGCCCGGCGCTGTCCGATCTCCTGGGAGTGCCGCCGAACAGCCTGGCGGTGAACCAATGGGTCGGGACGCTGCTGTACGTGCCGGCGGTGGCCGGCGGCGTGTTCGGTCTTCTGGGCGGTTATCTCACGGACCTGCTGGGCCGGCGCCGGGTGCTGGTCTACAGCATCCTGCTCTACGCATTCTCGGCGTTCTTCGCCGCCTATGCGACGTCGGTGGGGTGGCTGCTCTTCTGGCGCTGCTGCACCTTCGTCGGCGTCTGCGTCGAGTTCGTCGCCGCGGTGGCGTGGCTCGCCGAGCTCTTCACCGACCCGGCTCAACGCGAGCGTGTCATCGGCTACACGCAGGCGTTCGGATCGATCGGCGGTCTCCTGGTGACCGGCGCGTACTACCTGATCGTCACCTACGGCGGCTCGTTTCCCGAGGTGCGGGGGGGACACGAAGCATGGCGCTACACGCTGATGTCGGGAGTCCTGCCCGCCATCCCGCTCATCATCATCCGGCCGTTCCTGCCTGAGTCGCCGACGTGGCAGGCCAAGAAGAAGGCCGGCACGTTGAAGCGCCCGAGTTTCGCCGAGCTCTTCAGACCCGAGTTCCGGCGCACGACCATCGTCACCACGATCATGATGGCGTGCGCCTATGCGGCGGCGTTCGGCGCCATTCAACAGATGCCGCGCATCGTCCCCGGGCTCGCCGAGGTGCAGTCGCTGGCGCGCACCGCTCAGGAACAGACGATCAGCGGCGTGCAGTCGTTCCAGGAATTCGGCGGACTCGCCGGACGCGTGCTGCTCGCCTATCTCGCGGCGGTCATCATCGGCCGGCGGCGTCTGCTGTATGTCTTTCAGGTCCCGGGGCTCATCGCCCTGCCATTGGTGTATCTCTTCACGCCCACGCTCGGTCTGACGCTCGCGCAATGGGGCATTTTCGTGGTCGGGATGGCCACCATCGCCCAGTTCAGCTTCTGGGGCAACTACCTGCCGCGCGTCTACCCGACCTACCTGCGTGGGACAGGGGAGGGCTTTGCGGCGAACGTCGGAGGCCGGATGATCGGCACGTGCGCCGCTCTCGTCACCACGCAACTGGTGGTCTGGATGCCTGGTGCGACCCTGCCGGTCCGGCTCGCCTACGCATCGGCCCTTGTCGGCACCAGCGCCTACCTGATTGGATTCATCGCCAGCTTCTGGCTGCCCGAGCCCAGGAAGGAGGAGCTGCCCGACTAGCGGCAGGTGGACAGGGGACGGCAGGTTGGCCGGTGCTCCACGGCCGGGGGACAGTTCGAGTTTCGCGATTGCAGAGCACGTCCTGAGCGGTGACCGTCACCAGCCGGTGCAGCGGCGGTCAGGGGGGCAATCACAAAATGCGTCGAACGATACTGGCAGTTGCCGGATACGCGCTGTTGGCCCTGGTGAATGTCGCGGCGGCGCAGCAGTGGCCGCAGTTCCGCGGCGTCGGCGCCGGCAGCGTCGCCGACGATCCGGCGCTTCCCGACACCTGGAGCGAGACAGAAAACGTCGTCTGGAGGACCGATATTCCGGGCTCCGGCTGGAGCTCGCCGGTGGTCTGGAACGATCACATCTTCCTGACCGCGACCATCGGCAACGCGTCGGAGCCGGCCCCGCGGAAAGGCCTGTACGACCCCGGTGACGAGAACGGCAAGACGAAATCCGATTCGCCGCATCGGTTCATGGTCTACGACGTCGATTTCGACACCGGCAAGATCCGCTGGCAGCAGGAATTGGCGACATCGGTTCCGACGGTGTCGAGACATATCAAGAACAGCTTTGCCTCGGAAACGTCGGTCACCGACGGCGAGCGCGTTTACGTGTATTTCGGCAGCATCGGTCTGCTCTCGGCGCTGGACATGAACGGCAAGCGGGTCTGGCTCAAGGAGTTGAGCACCTTCGACGGTCGTCAGGCGTTCGGCACCGCCGCATCGCCGGCGCTCCACAACGATCGCGTCATCGTGGTGAACGACAACACCAAGGAGTCGTTCATCGCCGCGTTCAACAAGCACACCGGCGAGGAGATCTGGAGAGTCAGCCGCGACGAGGTGGAGAACTGGTCGACGCCGTATATCTGGGAGAACGAGCTGCGCACGGAGATCGTCACGACCGGCCTCAGGAGGGTGCGGTCGTACAGCCTCGATGGCACGTTGCTGTGGGAGCTGTCGGGAATGACCGTCAACGTCGTGCCGACGCCGTTCGCTCGACACGGTCTCATCTACATCAACTCGGGGTACCCGGGCGGGTCGCCGCGACCGGTCTACGCCATTCGACCCGGAGCCTCCGGCGACATCTCCCTCAAACCAGGGGAAACCAGCAACCAACACGTCGCCTGGTTCCAGCCCACGCTCGGCACCTACAACACGTCGTCGCTCGTCTACGGCGATCACTATTACACGTTGCTCGACCGTGGGTTCCTGCTGTACCACGACGCGCGCACCGGCCAGCAGGTTTACGGGCGCCAGCGCATCTCTCCCGAGGCCGGCGGCTTCACGGCGTCGCCCTGGGCCTACAACGGGAAGATCTTCCTGCTGAGCGAGGATGGCGACACGTTCGTCGTCGAGGCCGGCCGGGAATACAAGCTTCTCGGGAAGAACTCGCTGAACGAGATGTCGCTGGCGTCGCCGGCCATCGTCCGCGGGAGTGTCATTCTCCGGACCCAGTCCAGGCTCTATCGTCTTGCCAGGACGGCGCAACCATGACGGCCGCCATTTCGTCCCGCGTCACCGTTTTCGTGTGTTGCGGCACGATCCTGGCGGGAGCGGCTGCTCCGGCCGCGGCGCAACGTGTCACGCTCGCTCAACTCGGCTCGTTGACGGGCCCGGCCGAATTGGTGCGGGTCCAGGATGGCCGCGCGTATGTCGCCAGCGGCAGGACGCTGACCATCTGGGACGTCTCGAGTCCGGT
>WHSN01000128.1 GCA_009380045.1 Luteitalea sp. | reverse complement strand
CTCGAGCGGGGAGTGGCCGAGGTCGCGCCGCGTCCGGCCGCCGCGCCGGCGGTCGACTCTCCGCGCCGCGGCGCGAGCGCATCGCCCGGTCCGGCATTCGGCGCCGGCGCCGCGACGGCGGTGCTCAATCCAGAGACGCTCGCGTCCGACGCGTTCGCGCTGGTGTTGTACCCCAAGATCGGCATGCTCGACGGACGGCATGGGCACAACGCGTGGCTTCACGAGATGCCCGATCCGGTCACGAAAGTCACGTGGGACAACTACGCCTGCCTGTCTCCGAGCGCTGCAAGCAGGCTGGGTGTCGAGGACGGGGACATCGTGCGCGTCGCCCCTGAGAACGGCACGTCGCCGCTCGATCTGCCCGTCTTCGTCCAGCCCGGACAGCACGACACGGCCGTCGCGATTGCGCTCGGGTACGGCCGCGCGGGTACCGAGCGGTTCCGGAACGTCGGTCCGCCGTGGTTCGAGGCCCGATCCGTGCCCGGCGTGGTCGGGGTGAGCGCGTCCCCGCTGGTCATCGTCGCCGATAATCTGCGCCGGTACACCGGCAGCGCGACGGTGACGAAGACGGGCCGGTCACGGCAGCTCGCCTCGACCCAGGTGCACCACTCACTCGAGCCGCCGGGCAGCACGGAACGGCGGCCGATTATCCAGGAGACGACACTGAGCGAGCTGGTCGCCGCGGCTGCCGCCAGCGACGCTCCGGCCGGCGCCGGACACGTCGAGGGCGACCTGTGGCCCGACGATCACCCGTACGGGGGGCGCCGGTGGGGCATGTCGATCGATCTGAACTCGTGCACCGGCTGTTCTGCCTGTGTGATCGCCTGCCAGTCAGAGAACAACGTGCCGGTCGTCGGGCAGGACGAAGTGCGGCGCAACCGGGAGATGCACTGGCTGCGCATCGATCGCTACTACTCGGGGCCGGATGACGAGACGGAAGTGGCGCACCAGCCGATGCTCTGCCAGCACTGCAATCATGCCCCGTGTGAAACGGTCTGTCCGGTGCTCGCCACCGTCCACAGCGAAGAAGGGCTGAACCAGCAGGTCTACAACCGCTGCGTCGGCACGCGCTACTGCGCCAACAACTGTCCGTACAAGGTCCGCCGGTTCAACTGGTTCGACTATCCGCACGAAGATCGGCTGCAGAACCTGGTGTTCAATCCCAACGTCACCATCCGCTCGCGCGGCGTCATGGAGAAGTGCACGTTCTGCGTGCAGCGGATCGAAGAGAACAAGATAGAGGCCAAACGTCTGGGCCAGCCGCTCGCCGACGGCGCCATCAAGACCGCGTGCGAGCAGTCGTGCCCGGCGCAGGCGATCGTGTTCGGCGATCTCCACGATCCGAAGAGCCGCGTTTCGCTCCTCGCCGCCAGCGACCGGACCTACCGGGTCCTGGAGGAGCTGAACACACAGCCTGCCGTTCGTTACCTGAAGCTCGTTCGTCACGACCGGCCGGCGGGCGCCGGTGGAGAGAGAACCACTGGCTGACGCCGCCGTCATCCGCCGCGTGCCGCTGATTGCCGGCGACAAGTCCGCCGCGGACGTCACGCGCGACGTCGTCGGCGCGCTCGATGCCAAGGCGTCGCCGTTGTGGTGGGGCGGCCTCGGGCTGTCCGTGGCGGCGCTCATCCTCGGCGCGGTCGCCATCACCTACCAGATCATGACCGGCGTCGGAACCTGGGGTCTGAACCGAACCGTCGGGTGGGCGTTCGACATCACGAACTTCGTGTTCTGGATCGGCATCGGTCACGCCGGGACGCTCATCTCCGCCATCCTGTTCCTGCTGCGGCAGCAGTGGCGCACCTCGGTGAATCGCGCGGCGGAAGCGATGACGTTGTTTGCGGTGATGTGCGCTGGCCTGTTTCCGCTCATCCACATGGGCCGCCCCTGGCTGTTCTTCTGGATGCTGCCCTACCCGAACGATCGAGGCTCATTGTGGGTGAACTTCAGGTCGCCGCTCGTCTGGGACTTCTTCGCGATCAGCACCTATTTCATCATCTCGGCGATTTTCTGGTATGTCGGGCTGATTCCCGACCTGGCGACGATCCGCGATCGCGAGCCGGGCACCAGGCGCTCGAAGATTTTCGGGTTCCTCAGCCTGGGCTGGACCGGATCGTTCCGCGTCTGGCATCGCTACGAAGTGGTGTACCTGCTGCTCGCGGCGCTCGGCACGCCGCTCGTCCTCTCGGTTCACACCATCGTCAGCACCGACTTTGCCACCGCGGTCGTGCCCGGCTGGCACACCACGATTTTTCCGCCCTATTTCGTCGCCGGCGCGATCTTCTCGGGCATGGCGATGGTGCTGACGTTGATGCTGGTGGCGAGGACGACGATGCGGCTCGAGGACTACATCACGCCGCGCCACATCGACGCGATGTGCAGCCTCGTGATTCTCACGAGCGGGATGGTCGGGCTGGCCTACGCGACCGAGTTCTTCACCGCGTATTACTCGGCGAGCCCCTACGAGCAGTTTGCGTTCTACAACCGCGCGCGCGGTCCGCTGGCGTGGGGCTACTGGATCATGGTGGCGTGCAATGTGTTAATCCCCCAGTTGCTGTGGTTCACGGGCGTGCGCCGCAACCTGGTGGTGGTGTTCGTGATCGCCATCCTGGTGAACATCGGCATGTGGTTCGAGCGGTTCATCATCATCGTCGCGTCGCTGCAGCGTGAGTATCTGCCGTCGGCCTGGTCCGACTACACGCCGACCTCGATCGAGGTAGCGACGCTGGTCGGCACGTTCGGTCTGTTCTTCACGATGTTCCTGCTGTTCTGCCGGTTCATCCCGGTAATCGCCATCGCGGAGGTCAAAGGGGTGCTCCAGCCGGCGCCCGGCTCCCGGCAGGTGGACGACGGCCACCGCGGTCATCGCCCCGGGATTGCACCGGAAACGGGATCGTGATGACAGGACCGGTTCTCGTCAGCGTGTTCGACCAGGAGCAGGACATCCTGCAGGCCACCGCCGCGGCGCGGCAGGCGGGGATCGAGATCGTCGACGTGTTCACACCCTACGCCGTCCACGGGATGGATCGCGCGATGGGGCTCGGGTCGTCGCGGCTCCCATGGGTGTGCTTCCTGCTTGGGCTCTTCGGCGCGGTGGCGGCCGCCTGGTTTCAATACTGGGCTTCGGCCGTGGACTGGCCGATCAACGTCGGCGGAAAACCGTGGCAATCGTGGCCGGCCTTCATCCCGGTCATATTCGAGCTCACGGTGCTCTTCGGCGGCGTCGGAACGGTGCTGGTCTTCATCGCGTGGGCCGGGCTTCGGCCCGGACGGTCGTCACCGATGGCCGGCTTTCGCGTCACCGACGATCGGTTCGCGCTGGTCGTCCGTCCTTTGGCCGCGGGACCGGATCGCTCGTCGGTTGAGACGCTGCTCGGTCGATTTCACCCCCTGAGCATCGAAGAGCGGGACCTGGCTCTGGACGTGAAGGGAGCCCGAGGGTGAAGGCGCTGACGATCGCGCTCGCTATGGCCCTCCTCCTGTCGATCGGCCTCAACGTTGCCGTCCGGCGCAGCCAGGTCGTCACCCGACCGCCGCTCGAATACTTTCCGGACATGGTGCGCACGCCCCGGTACAACGCGTTCGAAGCGAATCCCAATTTCGCCGACGGGATGACCCTCAGGACGCCGCCGCCTGGCACGATTCCGCGAGGCATGCTGCCGCTCGCGAGCGAACCAGGGGGCGGAGGCGAAGACCCCGAGAACCCGTTCGGACCCGACGACCCGGCCGCGGTCGAGCGTGGCGCCGTGATGTTCGACACCTTCTGCGTCCCGTGTCACGGAAAGACCGGCGAAGGAGACGGACTGGTGGTGCAGCATGGCTATCCGGCGCCGCCGAGCCTGACGAGCCCGGGCACCCGCGGCATGGTCGATGCCGAGATCTTCGCCGCCATCACCAACGGGCTCGGCACGATGCCGTCGTACGGCGCGCAAATAGCGCGTGACGATCGATGGAAGGCGATTCTGCACCTTCGTAAGCTCCAGGCCGCATCTCAACCGGCTGAGCCGCCGCCTGGAGGACCGCGATGAACCGCGCGGAGCGCCGGCCGGTGACGCTTGCGTCCTCGGCGCGCAACGGCCTTGTGGCGCTGGCGGCGATTGGCGCGATCACCGCGGTGGCCGGCGTATTCGTTGCCCCGGTCCGCATGTGGGCGAGCTGGCTTCTCGTCGCGTACTACGCCCTTGGCATCGGACTGGCGGGGCTGTGCTTCGTCGCCATCCACTACGTCACCGGATCGACCTGGAGCGTCGCCATTCGGCGGGTGCCTGAGGCGATGGCCGGCACGCTGGCGACGTCGCTGGTGATGATCGGCATCCTGTTTCTCGCCTACCCGCAACTCTACGCATGGACCACAGACACGGTGCTCGCCGACGGCGCCGGTCGCGTGCAGGCATTCAAGCGGTTCTGGCTGTCGCGGCCGTTCTTTCTCCTTCGGGCAGCCCTCTACTCGGCAATCTGGCTGCTCTGTGCCGCGGCGATCCGCACGCGATCGCGCCGCCAGGACGACGACGGCGATGCGCGATGGACGCGGGCGAACGTCCGGCTGTCTGCGGTATTCCTCGTCCTCTTCGGCGTCACGCTGACCCTGGCCAGCTTCGACTGGCTGATGTCGCTCGAGCATCACTGGTTCAGCACGATCTTCGGGGTGTACAACTTCGCCGGGCTCTTCGAAAGCGGTCTGGCCGCGATGATCCTGGTCGCGTTGTGGCTGGAGCGTACCGGGCCGCTCAAGGGCGTGATGAACCAGGGCCATCTGCACGATCTCGGGAAGCTGCTCCTGGCCTTCGGCGTCTTCTGGGCCTATATCTGGTTCAGCCAGTACATGCTGATCTGGTACACCGACATCCCCGAGGAAACGGCGTACTTCATTCGGCGGGAGCGCAGTGGCTGGTTTCCGCTCGCCATGCTCAACATCGTCCTGAACGGGGTGATTCCGTTTTTCATGCTGCTGCGGCGCGATGCCAAGCGGCATCGGACGACGATGGCTGTGGCGGCCGGTGTCGTTCTCCTCGGCCGGTGGGTGGACGTCTATCTGATGATTTTTCCGGCGGTGGTTGGCGGCGCGCCAACCTTTGGCGTGTGGGAACTGGGGCTCACCCTGGGAGGGATCGGTGGTTTCGGTCTGGTGCTCGCACGGGCGCTCGGCACGGCGCCGGCCGCACCGGTGGCGGACCCGGATCTGTTCGACAGTTTGCAATACGAGCACTGACCGCCCTCGCCGTTGCCCTTGCCCGATGCGCTCCGGGTGACGAATTCATCTTCGCGCTCGTGTCAGAGCTCGCGCCAGGCGGCACAGCGCATGGTGGTCGGCGCCCCTGTCAGGGGTGTTCGGGCGTCAGGCGCCAGGTCAGCGCTTGACAACGAACCGTACGGCCTATTAGATCGCCCCATGCGGCGGACCTCGTCGAGGATCGTACCAGGCTCTCTTTCGAACTGATCCACTGAGGGGGTTGTGATGAAGCGACTGGTCATAGGCTTGTGCACGCTGACAGCGCTCGTCGCTCTGCAGGTGGGGCGTGTTGGTCCCGAGCGTTCCGTGGTGGCCCAGGCGCAGCCGGCGTCGCCGCCGGCCGGCCCCCCGCCCATTCAGAACCCGAACGTGCCGGCGATTCCCTTCGAATCGGTGCCTGACGCGCTCAAGTACTCGATCGACATGAACCTTGGAGAGGTGCTAGGCGTGACGGTGAGCTCCAAGGGGCGGATCGCGGTGTTGAACCATCCCGGCAGCTCGACATCGGGGCCGATCTACGGCAACGCCTCGACGCAGGTGTTCGAGTTCGACGCCAACGGAAAGTTCCTTCGGGAGCTTGGCAAGGGCGTCTACGGCTTCGGCTACGGCCACGCGATCCGCTACGACAGGCGCGACAACCTGTGGGTCGTCGACAAGGGTACCCACGCGGTCACCAAGTTCAACCCCGCCGGTTACACCACGATGAACCTCGGGCGACGCCCGGAAGGGCCCGACGATCCGGAGGAGCTCTGGTATCGCGGCGTCCGGGGGACGCCGCCTCAGCACGTGGACGGCTACTTCCGGGCGCCGACCGACATCGCGTTCGATTCGGACGACAACATCTACATCAGCGACGGCTACGTCAACTCGCGTGTCGCGAAGCTCGATAAGAACGGCAACTGGATCACCTCGTGGGGCTCGCGCGGCCCCGGTGGGCCAGGCGCCACCGAGAACCCCGGCCAATTCAACACGCCGCACAATATCGGCGTCGACCGGCAGAACAACGTTTACGTGGCGGACCGCAACAACCGCCGCATCCAGGTCTTCGATCGCGACGGCAAGTTCCTGCGGTTCCTGCTGCTGAACGTGCCCTACGACAAGAAGCGGCATCCGGTGCTCGGCAACCTGTCACCGAATCCTCCCAACGAGACGCAGCCCTGGACGATTTGCATTTCGACCGGGCCGACGCAGTATCTCTACATCTCGGACTCGGAGCCCGGGCGCATCTACAAGATGACCCTCGACGGCAAGATCCTCGGCACCATCGGCGAGTCTGGGCGCGGCCCGAACCAGTTCAACTGGATTCACGGCCTGGCATGCCCGGCCGACGACGTGCTCTGGGTCGCGGACATGAACAACTGGCGAGTGCAGAAGCTGATGATCCGTTCGACCACCCGGACGTCGGGCGGGGGCCGATAGCTTCGCGCACCGCTGACGGGCCGGCCACAACTACCACGGTGCGGACGGTCGCGCCGGCATGATGCGCCGTGGTCGCGAGCCTGATCCACGTGCGCTCGAAGGTTCGCCCAGCACGTCGATTATTGGTATGGGAGAGACCGCCCGAGGCGTTGCCGTAACCCGTGTGCGCGGTGGTGTGCGCGCGACCGGTGTCGATCGTGCCGCCACCGAGGAGCCGCTCGAAGTGCGGCTGCACGGACGTCCGTTCGCCGTGATCATGAGAACCCCCGGCGCCGACTGCCAGCTTGCGGCCGGGTTTCTCCTGGCCGAGCGCCTCGTGACAAGCCCCGATGATATCGGGACGATTGAGCACTGCACCGACCCCGCCGCGGATCACCCGGAGAATATCGTCGACGTCACCCTGGTTGGCGCCGACCTCGAGCGGTTGCTCGCCGACCGCCGACGAATCATCACCAGCTCGTCCTGCGGCATGTGCGGCCGGCTGACGATCGAGTCGCTCCGGGCCGACGGTCCGAGACTCCCGTGCAACATGGTTGTGACGCCGCGGGTCGTGAACGCGCTTCCCGCTGCGCTTCGCGCCGCCCAGGCCGTGTTCGAGGAGACCGGCGGACTGCACGCGGCCGGCCTGTTCACAACTGGCGGACGCCTCGAGGCGATTGCCGAAGATGTCGGCCGTCACAACGCCGTGGACAAGGTTGTCGGCCGCATGTTGCTGTCCGAGGCGCTTCCGCTCGAACAGTATCTGCTGTTTGTCAGCGGGCGCACCTCGTTCGAGATCGTGCAGAAGGCGTTTCTCGCCGGCATTCCGATCGTCGCGTCGGTGTCAGCACCGTCGTCGCTGGCGATTGAGCTCGCGCTCGACACCGGCATCACCCTGATCGGCTTCGTCCGAGGCGGGAGCTTCAACGTCTACGCTTATCCAGAGCGCGTGACGGCTGAGAGCGGGGAGTAGCGCGGATGCCGGGTCTTCTCACCAAGGCACGCATCGTTGCGCCGGCGGGATACAACCGGTGGCTCGTGCCGCCAGCTGCGCTGGCCATTCACCTGTCGATCGGGATGGCCTACGGCTTCAGCGTGTTCTGGCTGCCGCTCAGCCGCGCCATCGGCATCACCCATTCCACCGAAGCGGACTGGAAGATCAGCACGCTGGGATGGATGTACACGCTGTTCTTCGTGATGCTCGGTTCCTCGGCGGCCCTTTTCGGCGCATGGGCGGAGCGGGAAGGCCCCCGCAAAGTGGGGGTGGTCGCGGCGTGCTGCTGGGGAGGCGGCTTCTTCATTTCAGCCCTCGGCATCTACCTGCACCAGGTCTGGCTCTTGTGGGTGGGCTCGGGGCTGATCGGCGGATGCGGGCTTGGGCTTGGCTACATCTCGCCGGTCTCGACGCTGATCAAATGGTTTCCGGATCGGCGGGGGATGGCGACCGGTCTCGCGATCATGGGTTTCGGCGGCGGCGCGTTGATCGGATCGCCGCTCGCCGACGCGCTGATGCAACGGTTCTCGACGCCGACGTCCGTCGGTGTCTGGCAGACCTTCGTCGTGCTCGGGGCGCTGTACTTCACGGCGATGATGGCGGGGGCGTTCGCCTATCGAGTGCCGCCGGCCGGATGGACACCGGCCGGATGGACGCCGCCGGCCGACACCTCGTCGATGCGCGGAACGAGGGTGGCCGTTCCGGTGGACGTCGCGTGGAAGACGCCACAGTTCTGGCTCCTGTGGGCGGTGCTCTGCCTCAACGTCAGCGCCGGCATCGGTGTGCTCGGCATGGCGTCACCGATGATCCAGGAAGTCTTCAAGGACAGAATCACGGCGTCCGCGGCCGCGGGCTTCGCCGGGCTCTTGAGCCTGTTCAACATCGGCGGCCGGATTTTCTGGTCGTCGCTGTCGGATCGCATCGGACGGAAAGCGACCTATGCGCTGTTCTTTGCGCTCGGCATGCTGCTGTATGCGAGTGTGCCCGCCGCGGCGTCGAGCGGCAGCGTGGCGCTCTTCGTCGCCATCTTCTGCATCATCCTGACGATGTACGGCGGAGGATTCGCCACCATTCCGGCCTACCTGGCGGATCTGTTCGGCGTCAGCCACGTGAGCGCGATTCATGGACGGCTGCTCACGGCGTGGTCCACCGCCGGTATTCTCGGACCCGTGCTCGTGAACTACATCCGGGAGTTCCAGATTGGCCGCGGTGTGGCGCCTTCTGACGCCTACACGTTTACGATGTACGTGCTCGTCGGCTTCCTCGGCATCGGCCTGGTCTGCAACATGGCGGTACGCCCGGTCCCCGCGCATCTCTTCGTCAGTCTCGAGAGCGGCAGCCTGCGCGAGAGCCGGGGTGACAAACAGGTGGCAGGCGTCAGCGCGCCTGCACGGTACTGGAGCCTGGTGGGCACCGCGTGGACGCTGGCGGGGGTGCCGCTCGGGTGGGGCGTCTTCAAGACGTTGACCCTCGCCAGTCAGATGTTTCGTTAGCTCGGGACCCAGTGAATGGACAGCGTTGATTCGATCGGAACCGAAACGATTGGGCGCATCGTGGCGCGCCTGCGAGGCCTGCCCGGCGCGCTGCTGCCGGTGCTGCACGCGATCCAGGCGGAGCTTGGCTTCGTGCCGCCAGCGGCCGTTCCGCTCATCGCCGAGGGGCTGAATTTGTCTCGTGCGGACGTGCACGGTGTCATCAGCTTCTACCACTACTTCCGGGACGCCCCGCCCGGGCGCCATACCATCCGCTTGTGCCGGGCGGAGGCCTGTCAGGCGATGAACCAGCGGGCGCTGGAGGCGCACGCGAAGGAGCGGCTTGGCATCGACTTCCATCAGACGACCGCCAACGGGACGTTCAGCCTCGAGCCGGTGTATTGCCTCGGCAATTGCGCCTGCTCGCCGGCGATGATGGTTGACCACGAGCTGTATGGCCGCGTCACGCGGGACCGCTTCGACGAGATCGTCGTCGCGTGGGAAGATCGCTGATGTCGTCAACGACCGTGTTCGTGCCCCGCGATGCCGCCGCACTGTCGCTCGGCGCCGAACAGGTCGCCCAGGCGATTGCCGGGGAAGCGACCGCGCGACGTCTGGATACTCGCGTCGTGCGCAACGGCACCCGGGGGATGTGCTGGCTCGAGCCCCTGGTGGAAGTGCAGACCGCCGCCGGCAGGATCGCGTACGGGCCGGTCGCCGCGGCGGACGTTCCCGGGTTGTTCGCTGCCGACTTCTTGAACGGCGGCGGGCACGCGCTGCGCGTCGGTCCGGTCGAGGCGGTGCCGTACTTCAACACCCAGGATCGGTTGACGTTCGCGCGTGTTGGCGTGACCGATCCGGTCAACATCGATGACTACCTGGCGCACGATGGATACAAGGGTCTGACGCGAGCGCTCGGCATGTCTGCCGCCGCCATCGTGCAGCAGGTGACCGAGTCTGGCCTCCGTGGCCGCGGCGGCGCGGCGTTTCCGACCGGTCTCAAATGGCAGACGGTGCTCGACACGCCGGCGGATCAGAAATACCTCGCCTGCAACGCCGACGAGGGGGACTCCGGAACGTTTGCCGACCGGATGCTGATGGAAGGCGATCCGTTCGTGCTCATCGAGGGGATGACGATTGCCGCCCTGGCGGTTGGCGCGACCGAGGGCTACGTCTATCTGCGCGTCGAGTATCCCCACGCGCACCGGGCGCTCGACGAGGCCATCGCGACGGCGTATGAGCGCGGCTACCTGGGGGCCGACATCATGGGCAGCGGCGCCCGGTTCAACCTCCACGTGCGGCTGGGAGCAGGGGCCTACATCTGCGGCGAGGAGACCTCGATGCTCGAGAGCCTCGAGGGCAAGCGCGGCGAGGTGCGCCCACGACCGCCGCTGCCGGCCGTCAAAGGGCTGTTCGGCATGCCGACCGTCGTCAACAACGTGATCTCGCTGGCGACGATCCCGATCATCATCGACAAAGGCGCCGCGTTCTACCGCGACTACGGGGTGGGAAAATCGCGTGGCACGCTGACGGTGCAGCTCGGCGGCAATATCAAACGCGGCGGCCTGGTCGAAAAGGCCTTCGGCGTGACCGTGCGCGATCTGCTCTATGAGTTCGGCGGCGGCAGCGCGTCCGGCCGGCCGATCCGTGCCGTGCAGATCGGCGGGCCGCTGGGCGCCTATCTGCCCGAGTCGCAGTTCGACACGCCGCTCGACTACGAAGCCTTTGCGGCAATCGACGCCCTCGTCGGCCACGGCGGCGTCGTCGCGTTCGACGAGACGGTGGACATGAGCCAGATGGCCCGGTACGCCATGGAGTTCTGCGCCCTCGAGTCGTGCGGCAAGTGCACGCCGTGCCGGATCGGTTCAACCCGCGGCGTCGAGGTGATCGACCGCATTCTTTCAGGAACAGAGAGCCGTCTGCACGTCGAACTACTTGCGGAGTTGTGCGATACCATGACCTATGGCTCGCTGTGCGGGCTCGGCGGGTTGACACCCTACCCGGTCCTGAGCGCACTCAAGCATTTCCCTCAGGATTTCGTCAAGGTGTAGCCAGTGACGGGCACTCGGGTCATGTCGTGCCTTCGTGGCTCGGACGGTTCATAAGAGAGGTCTGGCTTCCCAGGCGGGGTGCACCATGTATTCCACCGATTACGTCGACGCCGGCACGCCGCGCATGGCGCCGGGGCGGTCCGTCACCCTGACGATCGACGGTCTCCCGGTGACGGTGCCCGAGGGCACGTCGATCATGAGAGCCGCGTCATCGCTCGGCCGGCAGATACCGAAGCTCTGCGCCACCGATTCGCTCAAGGCGTTCGGTTCCTGCCGGTTGTGCCTGGTCGAGATCGAAGGCCGTCGCGGGTATCCGGCGTCGTGCACCACGCTCGTGGCCGACGGCCTCGATGTCCGCACCGAGAGCGCCAGGCTGATGCAGCTGCGCCGGGGCGTGATGGAGCTCTACCTGTCAGACCATCCGCTCGACTGCGTCTCCTGTCCGGCGAACGGCCACTGCGAGCTGCAGGACACGGCGGACGCGCTCGACATCACGGAGACCCGATACGGTCTGAACGGTCAGAACCACCAGGCGGCGGCCGTGGACGCCAGCAATCCGTACTTCACCTTCGATCCGACGATGTGCATCGTCTGCTCGCGGTGCGTGCGCGCGTGCGACGAGGTGCAAGGGACCTTCGCGCTGACGATTCAAGGGCGTGGCTTCGACTCCACGGTCGCGGCCAGCCAGAACCAGCCGTTCCTGGCCTCCGAGTGCGTGTCGTGCGGCGCGTGCGTCGAAGCCTGTCCCACCGTCGCGCTGACGGAGAAGTCGCTGATCGCGCTCGGACAGCCGGACCGCGCCGTGACGACGACCTGCGCGTACTGCGGCGTCGGCTGCTCGTTCAAGGCCGAGCTGCGCGGCGACGAGCT
>WHSN01000218.1 GCA_009380045.1 Luteitalea sp. | reverse complement strand
ACCGCCGCCAGGGCGCGGTCGACGACGGCGGGCGTCCAGCCCTGCTGCTCGCGCTCCCGCTGCACCGCCGACAGCTCGCGTGCGGCGACGCCGGCGACGGCGTAGGTGTCGAGCTGACGCTGGTCGGCCGGGGTGCGCCCGCGGCTGCCGCGGGCGAGGCGCACCAGGACCAGGAGGATCATCAACGCGCCAACCGCGATGAGCGCGATACCGACGATCTCGAACACCCCGGCGCGGAACTCGAGCGCCGCGACGTCCTCGAACCGCTCGCCCGAGGTATCCCGAATGTCGGGCGCATCGGCCGGCACCACCGACGTGACCCGCACCGACTGGGGCGGCAGCACGTAGGCGAGGTCGCGTCCCTGCAGCGCGGTGTTCGCCGCGACGCGGCTGTTCACCCGGAAATGAATCGTCAGGCCGGGGATCGGCACGTCTTTGCCAATCGCATCCGGGTTGATGATGCGCAGACGGTACTCGTACTGGAAGAACCGCCGGTTCGCGGAATGGAGGTCGGCCGGGTGCGTGCCTCCCACGACCTCGAACGGGGCCATCTGGATGACGGCGTTGCCGAGGCGCGATTCGTCGGGCACGACCTGGACGGCGTCGTTCTCGAGCACGGCGCAGGTGAGCGCGAGGTCGAACGGCTCGCCGATCCGCACGGCGCCGGCGCTGGTGCGCCACCAGCATCGGATCGGATCCACCTCGACGTTGGTCGCCTCGGTCGGAGCGGTCGCCGGCACTTGAGCGAGGGCCGGCGTCGCGAGGATTGCCAGGACGGAGAACAGCGACCACCGTTTCAACATGTCATGCATTGATCTTCCGCAGTCGTCGCTCGACGACGAACTCGCTCAACGCCAGGTCGGCCTTGGCCTGGTCGAGGCCGATGCTGATGACGTCGAGCCCGTGTTGCTTGGCCTGGAGCCGGATCTGATCTTGCCATTCCCGCGCCCGTCCGGCGAGGTCGCGGTAGGCGCGGCGCGAGATCGTGCGTGCTCGCCCGGTCTCGACGTCGACGATCTCCATCCACCCGGCGGACACGTCCGGAAGGTCGAATGCGAACGCGCTGTCGATCAGCACCAGGAACACGTCATGGGTGCCGTTCAGCAACGACAGCTCCCGCAGCACCTCCGGCGCGTCGTCGAACAGGAAGTCCGAGATGAGCGGCAGCATCGCCTGCCGGTGGACGAAGCCGCCGAGCGAGGTGCTGAGACTGCCGCTGCGAACCACCCGCTGCAGGCCGCGCTCGTGCTGGTAGGCGTCGATGCAGTGGACGACGTGCCCCTTGCCGGTTCTCGCCCGCAGCGCCGACAGATGCTGGAAGCCTGCGTCGAAGGTCAGCAGCCCGAACGGATCCTGAAAGAACACCGCGGACATGCCCAGGGTGGCGATCGATCGCGCAATCGCCGCGGCGATCGAGACGCCGCCCATACCGCAGCGGGTCGACGGCGAGAGGTCGGCGATGGCCATGACCGTCGCCGTGCTCGGCTGCTCGAACTCGCGGACGATGAGAGGCGAGAAGTTAGTGAGCGAGGACTGCGCCCAGTCGATGGCGGCGAAGCGATCGCCGGGCTGCCAGTCGCGGAGCCCGAGAAAGTCGAAGCCGGTGCCCTGCGAGCGGCTCCGGTGCTCACCCATGGTGAGCTCGCGCATGCGCTTCAGGATCACCAGCTCGATCTCGGTGATGTCCGCCAGGTTGACGAGGGGAGCAATCTCCTCGTGATCCCGCGTCCTCATGGAATCGGCACCCGCTCGACCACGTCCTTGATCACCGCGTCGGTCGTGAGACCGTGGCTCGCGGCGTGCGGCCCGAGCCACAGACGATGGCCGAGGACGTAGGGCGCGAGATCCTGGATGTCCTCCGGGTAGACCTCGGTGCGCTGGCGGTGCAGCAGGGTCCACACCTTGACCAGCCGCCCCCAGCAGATGATGGCGCGCGGCGACGCGCCGAGGTCGACGCCGCGCTCGACGAGCTCGGACGGCGATCGCACGAGCCAGTCGGTGTCGGGGTTGTACGGACGGGTCGCCGCCACCAACTGCTGGATGTACTTGCCGAGGCGGTCGTGCAGGAACACCTGCTCGGTGATGCGCCCGCGCAGCTCGATGATCCGCTCTTTGGGCATCAGCACGTTCAATCGGACGCGCTTGAAGTCGAAGTTCACCAGCTTCTGCTCCTCCTCGGGCGGGAGGTAGCCGATGTTGATCATGATCGCGAACCGGTCGGTCGCGGCCTCGGAGAGCGGGAACGTGCCCTGACCGAGCTCCACCGGGTTCATGGTCGCGATCGCGAAACTGAAAGCCGGCAGCTGGTAGGTCTCCTTGCCGACGGTGACGGTCCGGTCCTGCAGGCCCTCGAGGAAGGCGCTCTGCGACTTCAGCGGGATGCGGTTGATCTCGTCGAGCAGGATGACCTCGGCCGACGCCAGGGGGCCGAACTCGGTGACCAGCGCACCGGTCGCCGGGTTGATCATCTGGAATCCGACCACTTCGGTCGGCTGCAGGTCGGCACGGCCCTGCAGGCGCGCGAACTTGGCGTTGCTGATCGCCGCCAGGATGACGCCGAAGAAGGTCTTGCCGACGCCGGGCACGCCGCGCAGCAGCAGGTTTCCCGCGTTCACCTGACGCTGCTCGTTCTTGTCGTAGGTGGTCGGAATCTCCGACAGCAGGACCACGTTGGCCAGCGCCTTCGCGGTGTCGTAGCCGACGAGGGCCTTGCTGCCTTCGGCGATGATGGCGCGGTGGAAGTCGATGGCTTCTTGGAGATCGGGATGCACGGCGGTAAATCCTATCCTACCGGCCGCTCCGGAGGTAGTTTGGTGGTATCGTGCCGCGCATGCGCGGACTGATGATGGACTATCAGCTCTCGATTCCCGCCATCGTGCGCCGGACCGAGACGCTGTTCGGCGACCGGGCGGTGGTGAGCCGCCGGCCGGACCGCACGGTCGGCCGATCGAGCTATGCCGAGGTGCTCGAGCGCACGAAACGGCTCGGGGCGGCACTCCAGCGGCTCGGCATCCGCCGCGGCGACCGCGTCGCGACGCTCGCCTGGGCGAGCCAGCAGCATCTCGAAGTCTACCTGGCGGTGCCGTCAATCGGCGCCGTGCTCCACACGCTCAACCTTCGGCTCCATCACGACGACCTCGCCTACATTGTCAACGATGCGAGCGATCGCGTGCTCGTCGTCGACGAGAGCCTGCTGCCGCTCTACGAGAAGTTCCGGGCCCACACGGCGATTGAACGGGTAGTCGTCATCGGCTCGTCGCCGGGCCCCGGTTACTTGGACTACGAGGCGCTGCTGGCAGAGGCCGACCTGGCGGGCCGCCGCGACGTGGACGTGGACGAGCAGGACGCCGCCGCGATGTGTTACACCTCGGGGACCACCGGGCGCCCCAAAGGGGTGGTCTACTCTCACCGCGCCATCGTTCTGCATTCCTTCGGTCAGGGGATGGTGGACACGCTGGGCATCGGCGAGCGCGACACGGTACTGCCGATCGTCCCGATGTTCCACGTGAACCCCTGGGGGCTGCCGTTCACCTGCACGCTGTTCGGCGCCGGCCAGGTGTTTCCCGGGCCGCACCTCGATCCGAAAAGCATCGCCGACCTGCTGGTCTCCGAACGCGTCACGCTCAGGGCCGGCGTTCCGACAGTCTGGCTTGGGCTGCTGCAGGAGCTGGACGCGCATCCCGGCGAGTACGACTTGAGCCGCCTGAGGGCGGTGGTGGTCGGCGGCAGCGCGGCGCCGGCGTCGATGATCCGCGCGTTCAAGGAGCGGCACGGGCTTGACGTCGTTCACGCCTGGGGCATGACCGAGATGGCCCCGCTCGGCACGCTGTGCAACCTGCCGACCTCGCTGCGCGACGCGCCGCCCGAAGTCCAGCTCCAGTATCGCGCCCGGCAGGGCACACCGTTGCCGTTTGTCGAGATCCGCGCGACGACCGAACAGGGGCCGGCGCCGTGGGACGGCAGCACGATGGGTGAGCTCGAAGTGCGGGGGCCGTGGGTGGCGAGACAGTACTACAACGTCGACGGTCCCGATGACCGGTTCACACCCGATGGATGGTTCAGGACCGGCGACATCGTGACCATCAGTTCCCGCGGCTGCATCGAGCTGACCGACCGGGCGAAGGATCTCGTGAAGTCGGGCGGCGAGTGGATCAGCTCGGTCGCTCTCGAGAACGCCCTGATGGGTCACCCGAAGGTGGCGGAAGCGGCGGTCGTCGCCGTGCCGCATCCGAGGTGGGATGAGCGGCCGCTGGCGGTGGTGGTGCTGAAGCCGGGGCAGTCCGCCTTGCCAGACGAGCTCGTCGCCTTCCTCGAACCGCACTTCGCCAAGTGGTGGCTGCCCGACACCGTCGAGTTCGTGACCGAGCTGCCGCGAACGTCGGCGGGGAAGTTCAAGAAGTCGGCGCTGCGCGAAAGGTACAGAGGAAGGTATATGAATGTTTAATTTCAGGATTTCAGGATTTCAGGATTTCAGGATGTGGCGATTTGGCGATTTGGCGACTTGGCGACTTGGCGACTTGGCGACTTGGCGACTTGGCGACTTGACGACTTGGCGACTTGACGACTTGACGACTTGACGACTTGACGATTTGAAGATCTGCATCGCGGGAGAGACGCGCTTGTGCAGAATCTGCCGCGGACGCGTCGGGATCGGTCCAATTATCGGCAGGCGTCGAGGCACGAGAACTGCATCGCGTCCGGCCATGAATGAGATGGCCGAACAGCTGCGGCAGCGGGTGAAACGGTTCGCGATCAGAGTAGTGCTTTTCGTGAAGACCCTGCCACGCGATCCCGCAACCACGAACATCGCTCACCAACTGGCGGGCTCGGGAACCGGAATGTCGGCCAACTACCACGCGGCATGCCGCGGCCGATCCCGCGCCGAGTTCATCGCCAGGCTCGGCGTGGTGGTCGAGGAAGCGGACGAGACCGAACATTGGCTGGACGTCGCGACCGGCGCGGAACTGGCCTCTGGCGCGGAGCTGCACTGGCTGCGGGGAGAAACCGCGGAACTACGCGCGATCTTCAAGGCCTCGCTGGACACCGCACGAACCAACCACGCACGCGAATCCGGAGGCCGCGCGACGCAAGGTCATCACATCAACCGACCGTGCAAATCACAAATCTCTCCACACCCCAAATCCTGAAATCCTGAAATCCTGAATTCTCAAGATCCAAATCCTGAATTCCTGAATTCCTGAAATCTATTCTGTCACCAACCCCCCGAGACACAGATACTTCACCTCCATGTAATCCTCGATGCCGTACTTCGAGCCCTCACGGCCGATGCCGGATTCCTTCATGCCGCCGAATGGCGCCACCTCGGTCGAAATCAACCCGGTGTTGACGCCGACGATCCCGTACTCCAGTGCTTCGGCGACACGCCAGACGCGGCCGATGTCGCGGCCGTAGAAATACGCGGCGAGGCCGAACTCGGTCGCGTTGGCCATGGCAATCGCCTCGGCTTCGGTCGTGAACTTGAACAACGGCGCCACCGGCCCGAACGTTTCCTCGCGCGCGAGCGTCATGTCGCCGGTCGCTCCGGTAATCACGGTCGGCTCGAAGAACCGCGCTCCGCCCGAACCGCGCCGCCCGCCCTGGATCACCGCGCCCCCTTTCGACACCGCGTCGGCGATGTGGCTCTCAACTTTCTCGACCGCGGCGATGTCGATCAGCGGACCCTGGGTCACCCCGTCCTCGAGACCCGATCCCACCTTCAGTTTCCCGACCGCCTGTGCCAGCCGTGACGCGAACTCGTCGTAAACCGGCGCCTGAACCAGCAACCGGTTGGCGCAGACGCAGGTCTGTCCGGTGTTGCGGTACTTCGACACCATCGCGCCCTCCACCGCCGCCTCCAGATCCGCATCGTCGAAGACGATGAACGGCGCATTCCCCCCGAGCTCCAGCGACACTTTTTTCACCGTCGCGGCGCACTGCGCCATCAGCACCTTGCCGACCGACGTCGATCCGGTGAACGAGATCTTCCGGACAACCGGGTTGGAGGTGAGCTCGCCGCCGATCGCGATCGCCGACCCTGTGACCACGTTCAGGACACCTCGCGGCAGGCCGGCGCGCTCCGCCAAGGCCGCGAGGGCCAGCGCCGAGAAGGGGGTCTGCGACGCCGGCTTCGCCACCACCGTGCATCCGGCGGCCAGCGCCGGCCCGACCTTGCGCGTGATCATCGCAATCGGGAAGTTCCACGGCGTGATGCAACCGACCACGCCAATCGGCTCCTTGACAACGACGATGCGCTTGTCGCGGGCGTGGGACGGGATGGTGTCGCCATAGGTGCGCTTGCCTTCTT
>WHSN01000005.1 GCA_009380045.1 Luteitalea sp. | reverse complement strand
TGGCGATCCGCGACAGCGCCGACATCGGTTCTCCCTGCGACCCCGTGGTCAAGCAGAGGACGTCCTGGGCCGGATAGCTCGCGACCTCCGAGTCCCTGATCTGCATGCCGCTCGGAATCCGCAGGTAGCCCAGACGCTGGGCGATCTCGGAGTTCTGCGTCATGCCGCGGCCGACGAACGCGACCTTCCTGTCGAACTGTGTCGCCAGGTCGACCAGGATCTGCATCCGGTAGATGCTGGAGGAGAAGGCGGCGACGATCAGGCGGCCCGGCGCGCTGGTGAAGATTTCCTCGAACGCTTCGACAACTTCGGTTTCCGAGCCGGTGAAGCCGCGCCGATCGACGTTGGTGCTGTCGGCGAGCAGCGCCAGCACGCCCTCGGCGCCGAGCTGGGCGAAGCGGTGGACGTCGAAGTGTTCGCCGTCGAGCGGCGTCTGATCGATCTTGAAGTCGCCGCTGTGCACGATAATCCCGACCGGCGTGTGAATCGCCAGCGCGACGCAGTCCGGGATGCTGTGCGTGACCCGGATGAACTCGATGGTGAAAGGGCCGACGGTGACGCGATCGCGCGGCCGGACCGACTGGATCGGCGTGTCCTGAAGCCCGTGCTCCCGGAGCTTGCCTTCGAGTAGAGCGAGCGTGAGCGGTGTGCCGTAGATCGGTCCGTGGAGGAGCGGCACGAGGTGGGGGACGCCGCCGATGTGATCCTCGTGACCGTGAGTCAAGACGAGCGCCGCCGCGCCCCCTTGCTGCTGCAGGTAGGTCGAGTCCGGGATGATGCGATCCACGCCAAGCAGGTCAGGGTCGGGAAACATCACGCCGGCGTCGATCACGATGGTCGTATCACCCCAGGTGAACGCCATCATGTTCATTCCGAACTCGCCGAGCCCGCCAAGCGGTACGATTTCGAGCATGCTGGATCTGTGGACGCACCGGCACCGTCACGATCCCTGGCGGGACGCTGATGGCGACGGGAGCTGCCGGTTCCGGCAGCTCGATCAGGCGACTGGGCGCGCCTGAACGTTACGGGCGGGCTGGCGCGGGTCCAACCTAATAAGGTGCGACCTACGTATGACTTACGGGAAAACTATAGCACAGCCCGACGGCGCGCGTTCGCGTAAGCATCAGAGAGTGCGGCAATTTCGGCTATCGCGAGGGTCTCGGGCCGGCGCTGGGGGTCGATTCCGGCCGCGGCAAGAGCCTGTTCGGGAGCGATGCCCGCGGGTGAACCGTATGCCAGCAGCGCGTTGGCGATGGTCTTTCGCCGCCTCGTGAACATCGCCTGCGTCATGCCGGCGAACACCCGAGGGTCGACGACCGCCGGGTGCGGGTCCTGGAAGCGGAGTCGGACGACCGTCGACAACACTTTCGGCTGGGGACGGAAGGCGCCGGCTGGCAGTTGCAGCAGCCGATCGACGGCCGCCACGTGGCCGATGAGGACGGTGAGCACCCCGTAGTCGCGCGTGCCGGGCGCCGCGAGCAGCCGGTCCGCCACTTCGCGTTGCAGCATCACGGCGGCATCTGCCAGCGGCACTCCGGCCCCGACCAGCTCGGTCAGCTTGAAGAGAATCGGCGAGGCGACGTTGTAGGGCAGATTGCCGGCCACCCTGATCGGCCCTTCGGCGCTGCATCGTCGAAGGGCATCGACGAGCTCGGGCGCCGTCAGATCCAGGAAGTCGCCTTCCACGATCGTGACGTTGCCTGGCAGAGTGGCGCGCAGGTCGGCGGCGAGGTCGCGGTCGATCTCGAAGGCGACGACGTGGCGCGCCGACCGGGCCAGCGGCAACGTGATCGCGCCGCGTCCGGGGCCAATCTCGACAAACGTCTGATCGGCCTGCGGATCGATCGAGCGAACCAGCTTCTCGGCCCACGCGGATTCGAGAAAGTTCTGGCCGAAGCGCTTGAGCGGCCGATGACTAGCGGTCATACGTCTGCCAGTAGTGTTCCTCGATCTCCTCGATCTCCTCTTCGCTCAAGCCGAAGTAGTGGCCGATCTCGTGGATCAACGTCTCCGCGATCGACGCGACCAGGTCGTCCTGGTCGGCGGCTTCGCGCTCGTGCGGACCCTGAAACAACAGGATGCGATCGGGGAGGGCATTGCCGTAGTCCCATCGCCGCTCGGTGAGCGGGATGCCTTGATACAGCCCGAACAGGGTGTCGGGCGGCGTGATGTCCATCTCTCTGAGCAGGTCGGGCGACGGTTCATCTTCGACGACGATCGCCAGGTTGTGCATCGCCTGCCGGAACCGCGAGGGAATGCCCCGCAGCGCCTCAGCGACGCGGGCTTCGAATGTTGCGCGCTGCACGAATTGGTCGCGACGGCCGGTCGCGCTCCCGCTGCAAGGTCTGGTAGTAGTCGCAGGCGTCAACGACCGCGCACTGTTCGCAGAGCGGCCTCGGCTTGCAGATCCGGCGGCCGTGGAGAATGAGCGTGTCCGAGGTCCTGGTCCACCGCGACGTTTTCAGCGCCGCGCACAGTTGCTGTTCGACGATCTCCGGATCGTCTCCCTCGGCGATGCCCAGGCGGTTCGACACCCGCAGGACATGGCGATCGACGGGCAGGCCCGGCACGCCAAGCGCATGTCCGAGCACGACATTCGCCGTCTTCCGTCCGACGCCCGGCAGCGCCGTCAGCGCCTGCATATCGGCAGGGACCTCACCGCCGTGACGCGCCATCAGCGCCTGCGCCATGCCGACGAGCGCCTTCGACTTGGCCCGGAAGAACCCGGTCGAATGGATCCGGACCTCGAGCTCCGCGGTCGTGGCACCGGCCAGCGCGCGAGCGTCGGGGTACCGCGCGAACAGCGCCGGCGTGACCAGGTTGACGCGCTGATCGGTCGATTGCGCCGACAGCATCGTGGCGACCAGCAGCTCGAACGGCGTGCGGTAGTCGAGCTCGGTGTCGGCGTCGGGATGCTGCGCCTCGAGCCGGTCGAGGAGGCGGCGTGTCTCTGCGGGTGTCTTCATGATCGCCCGACTGTCGGTGCGTGCTGTCCGCGGCTCGCCGCCGGCGACAACCCAGTCACATGCTCCTTCAGTGAATCGGGCCGGCGCCCTTGTTCCACCCGACGTTGCTGTAGGACTCCGAGAACACCCGCCAGTGCTCCTGCAGCGCGGAGACGAGATTCGGGACGAACTGAACCGGGACGACCACCTTGACGCGCACCGGGGCGCGGACGACATGATCGGTCTCGGCCGCCTTGATCTCCTTCTCCGACAGCGGCATGACCTCGCAAAAGGTGAGCGTGAAGTCGAACGGCGTATGCGCAATCGAACAGAAGTTCGCGTAGATGCGCGGTGACGGCGATTCCACCGGGTCGTCGGCGGGGATGATCGTGAAGTTGATTTGCGTCGGCTGATCAGACATGGACCAATCTTAGTTGAGAACTCACGCAGGGTGCGTCGGCGGGAAGCGCGCCGGGAACTGAGGTGACAGCGTGGTCGGAACTCGTCGGGCAGGCGCTCGAATGCCGACGCGGAGAGATGCCGGGCACCGACGTCGAGGGTGCTGGAGCGCGACGCCGACAATGCTGCAGAGCTGCCTGATGTGATCGAGACCGCCGCCGCTCCTCGTATCGTCAGGTCACGCGGCGTGGCCCGAGTGCGCGGCTGATGACACCAGCGTGAAATAGAAGGTCGCGCCCCGACCGATTGTGGCGTCAGCCCACACCCGGCCGCCGTGTCGCCGGACAATCCGGTCCACGATCGCCAGACCAACCCCGGTGCCCGGGAATTCGTTCATCGCGTGCAGCCGCTGGAAGACCCCGAACAGGCGCTCGGTATAGGCCGGATCGAAACCGGCGCCGTTGTCCTTGACGAAATAGATGGTTTCTCCCTCCTTCTCGAGCGCCCCGAACTCGACGCGAGCCGCGGGTTGTTTCGAGGTGAATTTCCAGGCATTGCCGATCAGGTTGTCGAGCACCTGGCGCAGCAGGCGAGGATCGCCGAGCGCCTCGAGGCCCTCGGCGATCACGATGGCGACCCTCCGGTTGGGCTGTGCGATCGCGAGATCGTCGACCACCGTGCGCGCCAGCGCGCTGAGGTCCACCGGCTTGTGCGTCAGCTCGGTTCGCGTGATGCGCGACAGGTTGAGCAGGTCGTCGATCAACGTGCCCATGCGCTGCGAGGCCGCCCGGATCCGCCTGAGATGTTCGACGCAGCTGTCGTCGAGCCTGCCGTCCAGATCCTCGAGCAGCGCCTGGCTGAAGCCGTCGATACTGCGCAACGGTGATCGAAGATCGTGAGAGACCGAGTAGCAGAACGCCTCGAGCTCCTTGTTCGACGCGTCGAGCGCCGCCGTCCGCCGCTGTACCCGCTCTTCGAGCAGATCGTGGCTGTCCCGCAGCGACTGGTCGCGGTCCTGGATCTGGGCCAGCATCTCGTTGAAGGCCGAGATGAGCACCGCCAGCTCCCCTTGTCCCGTCGTGGTGACGCGCACCGAGTAGTCACGCTCCGTCGACAGGCGGGTCGCCAGCGCGGCGAGTTCCGCGATCGGTTCCGAGATGGCGTGTCTCGCGACGCGCGAGACCAGTTGCGCTGCCGCGAGTGAGACCAGCAGCACGACGCCGGCGATCGCTCCGTAGCCCTTCAGCCGCTCGGTCGCTTCCTGGAGATCGGATCGAATGTACACCACCCCGGTTGGCTTCCCGTCGAGAAGCACCCGGCGAATCACGTGCAGTCTGCGCAATCCCTCGAACCGGTGCCAGTCGATCAGGTCGGACGGAACCTCGGGCAGCACCAGCGGATCGAGAGCGGGGTCGCGCAGATACGACGTGAACAGCCGCCCGTCGGGCCGGTAGAGACCTCCCCCTTCGATGCGAGGTTCTGCGCTCAGCGCCGCGAGCGTCCGCTCGGCGGTGAGAGGATCGTCGAATGTCAGGGCGGCGGCGGTGTTCGATTCGACGACCTTCGCCTGGACCGATCGGTTCACGAGCATCATCTCCCTGAACGTCACCAAGTCGTACGCCAGCAGGATCAGAATCGCGACAACCAGGGCGGTGCCGCTCGCGAGCATGTTCATCCACGTGAGCCGCCTGGCGATGAGCGATCGGTCTGCGAGGGGCATCTCTGGATCAGTCTCCCGGTGGGCGGCTGGTGAGAACCGTCGCCGCCACGCGAAGCAGCTCTGAGTTCAACTGGAGTCCCGCATCCTGGGCCGCGGTGAGGTTCACGGCGAAACGGACGCGGTTGCCGTCGAGAGTGAAGCCGATCATCCCGCCGTGCTGTGCGAACTCGGGCGCATCGCTCACCGTCAGCACCGGGCGCCGCTCGAGCGTCTGGAGAATCCGTTCCAGCCGGCCGCCTTCGGAGGCGCTGATGAACATCGTGTGACAGGACCCGCTCTCTTCCGGCTGCGCGATGCGCCGGACGCTGACCGGTTTGTCCTTGATCACCGCGCCGGCCACCACCTCGTCGAGCCATTGTCCAAACGGATCCTGGCCCAGCACGCAGAAGACGAACGTCTCCCCGGCGTCGGCCGGCGCACTGGCCGGCCATTCGACGAACCTGCCGAACCCGTAGAGATACGCCGCCTTGACCTGGTATTCCGGCGGCCTCTGGGCGTGGATCTCGATGGCCAGCCCCCCGGTGAGCGTCACGACGAGCGCCATCGACGCCGACCGCCGGAGCATGCGATCTATCGCCGCCATGTCAGGGTGGCGTAGACGCTTCGGCGGATACCCACCGGCGCGACGTCGTCACGAAAGAACTCCACGTGGTGCGGCTGCAGCAGATTGTGTCCGGCGATCGCGACCGTTACCTGGTTGGAGAGCTGCCACCCGAGGCGGGCATCGGCCGTGACGTAGCCGGGGATGTCATGGGAGGGCAGTCGGCCCACGAATCGATAGATGTGATCGAGCTCGAGCCGTCCGGGCAGCGTCAACGATGCCTGCACGAAGCCCTGGTGCCGTGGGCTCGATTCCTCGTAGAGCAGGATGTTCGGATCGTCGGCAAGGTACCCCGGGCGATTCTCCATGTCGATGGTCAGGAAGGCGTACGCCCCCTTCAGCCGCAGCCAGGAGGCCGGCCGCCAGTCGGGCGACATCTCGAAGCCGTCGATCGTCCCCCGTATCGCGTTCTCGTAAGGGACGGCGAACTGCAGATGGAGAATCGGGTCGCGCTCCACCGTTATCGCGAACGGGCCGAAACCGGCCAGGTCGTCGTAGTTGTTGTGGAACGCCGTCACATCGAGGTAGAGCTGTGACGCGAGGAGCCTTCGATAGCCGACCTCCACGCCGACCAGCGATTCCGATCGGAAATCCCGCGAGCCGGTCACCAGCAGGTACGCCGGAGGGTCGACCGATCCGAAGCCGGTCAAACGCAGGTCGGTGTCGATGCGCGACGGCGTGCGCAGCGCCCTGGTCACCGACGTCCACACCGTTTCGCGCGCGTTCGGCCGCCACAGGAGGCGCGCGCTCGGCTGGACCTCCAGCCCGGAGTCGCTGTTGTGCTCGAGCTTGGATCCGAGCGTCAGCCAGAGCCTGTCGCCGACCACGGCGATCTCGTCGTGCGCGAACGCCGAGACGAAGCGATGGGCGCGATCTTCCGGGACGAAGCTGAGCGTCGAATAGACCGTCGTGTAATCGGCGGGGCTGAACCGAGCCCCGGCGCCCCAGGACACGTCGTGACGACGGCCGAGCGGCGTCCGGTGCAGGAAATCGACATCGAAGGTGTGTCTCGATTCGCCGAAGTGAAGGCCGGCGCGCGTCGTTCGATCGTAGTACGCCTGGAACTGGACGCCTCCGCCGCCCTGGATGTCGCGTTGCCAGCGCGCCAGGAGATTTCCGCCGGATACGCGCTCGGCGCCTTCGACCATCAGACGGCTCGGAGGAAAGAAGGAGCCGACGCCGAGTCGATCGCCGGCCGTCCCTGAGTACAGGTCGCCCTGGACGCTGAAGGTGTCGCCGCCCGGACGGGTCGCGTCCATTCTGAAGCCCGCCTGACCGATGCTCCAATCGTCGAACAGGTGGCCGTCGGTGTGACGTTGCGCCGCGCGCACGAATCCGCTGCCGTACACGCGGTAATGGAGCGCGTCTCCACGACTGCCGCCGTATCTGAATCCCACTCGACCCTGGTCGACGTTCCCTCCGCTCACCGACGCGAGCGCGCCGACCGTCTCCCGGCTGCTCCTGGTGATGACGTTGATGACGCCGTTGACCGCGTTGGCGCCCCAGATGGTGCCGCCCGGCCCCCGAATCACCTCGATCCGCTCGATGTCCTCGATCAGCGTGTCCTGAACCTGCCAGAAGACGCCGCTGAAAAGAGGAGTGTAGATGCTGCGCCCGTCAATCAGGACCAGGAGCGACTTCGAAAACGCGCTGGTGAGCCCGCGCACGCCGACGGCCCAGTGACTGGAGTCGAGGCGGGACACCTGCACGCCGGCGACCAGGCGCAGCAACTCCGGGAGCGTCGTGGCGCCCGAACGCCGGATGTCGTCCTGCGTCAGCACGAAGACCGCCGCCGCCGACCGCCAGGCCTCGACCGGTTGTTTCGAGACGGTCGTCACCTCGATGCTTCCGAGCTGGTCGAGGCTGAATTCTCGCAGCAGCGTGGCCGGCGATGGAGACGGCTGTGCCGCCGCCGCCGCGGGCGCCATGAGCACGACCAGAAGAGGGACGACGAGTTTCATCGGCGTCGGCGGTCAACGGAGGGGCGGAGACTGATTCAGCACCAGCCAATACAACCCCAGATGACGCACGGCGTCGGAGAACTGGTTGAAGTCGACCGGCTTGCGGATGTAGCTGTTGGCGCCGAAACGATACCCGTCGATGACGTCCCGATCCTCGTCGGAAGAGGTCAGCACCACGATCGGCAGGAGCCGAGTGCGTGGCTCGTCGCGCAGCCGCTGCAGCACCTCGAGCCCACCAATCTTCGGCAGCTTCAGATCGAGCAGGACGAGGTGGGGCAACGGCTTATCCGGCGCGAGGAGGAAGTCGAGCGCCTCGACACCGTCGCGAAGGATGACGATCTCGTTGGCGATGTTCTGCTTCTTCAACGCCCGGAGCGTCAGGGCCTCGTCGTCGGGGTTGTCTTCCACGAGCACGATCAGCTGCGTCGCCATGGCTGGCCCTCCGAATGGCCTTGCGAGGAGTCAGACTGCACGAAAAAACACGGAAAAAGGGGAGAAATACAGAGCGCCGGGGGTACTATCGGTCGGAGAAGGCCGGGAGACTAGTCAGGGCCCCGAGGCGGCAGGCTCGTCCTGCCGGTGGATCTCGGGGGTTCGTGTTTTCCGTCAGTACTTCCGCATCACGCCGACAACGACACCCTGGACCTGCACCTGGTCGGGCTCGACGAAGAGCGGCTGCATGGCGGCGTTGGCCGGCTGCAGGCGGATCTTGCCCCCGGGGTCCCGATAGAATTTCTTCAGCGTGACGTCGGTGCCGCGGAGCAACGCGATGACCATCTCGCCGTTCTCCGCCGTCTTGCGGTCTTCGACGACCACGAAGTCGCCATCGCGAATTTGTTCATCGATCATCGAGTCACCGCGAACGCGAAGCACGTAAGTGTCGCGCCGCCCGACGAAACCCTCTGGCACCGCGATGGTTTCGCTCGATGCGATCGCTTCGATCGGCACACCGGCGGCGACGAAGCCGAGCATCGGCAGCTCGACGGCGCGGCCACCCGTTTTGGTGGCCACCATCTCGACCGACCGGCTCCGGTTCCACGCGCGTTTGATGAACCCCTTCTCCTGCAGGTTGGTGAGATGCTTGTGCACCGTCGCGAGGGACGAGAGCCCGAAACGCTTGCCGACCTCTTCCAGGCTTGGGGCGTACCCGTGCTGCTGGATGAACTCGTTCAAGTAGTCGAGAATTTCGCGCTGCCGTTTGGTGAGCGGGAGCATGGCCACCTCCTTGAGGTAGCGACACTATACGCAAAAGAAAGGCGAAGGTCAACGCGGTCCCGATGTGCGCCGGAAGTGCTACATTCGACCCGATGTGTTCCGCTTCACGCGGGTCCCGCCTGGGGAGAGCCCGCTCGCCTCACCGCCGCCGTGGCTGAGTCGGAGTCAAGAATCGACGACTTGATGGCCCGGCTCGAGCGCGAGCGCCTCGACGCCGACCGCCGGTACAATGAGGCGCTGACGGCCGTCGATCACGCCATTCAATCGCCCCAGGCGCTGCCGCCGGCGCCAGATTACGATCCGTCCCGCATCGCCGGGTTGAACGCCGACTGGGACCCGCTGCCGGCCGATACACCGGGGCGCGAGGGCGCGGGATCGTGGTTGACGGCCCGATTGCGGGCCTTCATCTGGCGGCTTGTCGGGCCACCGCTCGAGGCACAGAAACGCTTCAACCAGGCGCTGGTGGACCATCTCAACCGCAATGCGCGCGCTCACCAGCAGCGCGCGCAGGCGCTGCAGGCGCTCATCGAGAGCACGAGTCGCGAGCTCGGTCGTGCCATTCGGTTCCAGTCGCTGCTCGTGCAGTATCTCCAGACCATCACCGCGTTCGTGGACAGCCGCGATCGAGCGGTCGGCGGTGTCGAGATCCGGGATCGCCTGGCGCTCACCGAACAGCGGCTCCTGGCGTTGAAGAGGGTCGTGGAACAGCCGGCGCGCGAAGCCCGGACGTCGTCCGGCGAGGCGTCGTCTGGCGAGGCGTTGTCTGGTTCGGCACCAGCCCCATTCACCGGCGCCGTCGACTCGCTCACCTACGTCGCCTTCGAGGACCGGTTCAGAGGCGCGGAAACCGATATCGCGCGGCGAGTGTCCGACTATCTGCCGCTGCTCGCGGCGGCGTCGGACGTGGTCGACATCGGATGCGGCCGCGGCGAGCTCCTGGCGGCGCTCGGAGCACGCGGCGTGGCGGCACGCGGCATAGATCTCAGCCCAGCGATGGTGGAGCTCTCGCGGTCCAAGGGGTTCGACGTCGAACAGGGTGATGCGCTGGCCTACCTCGAACGGCAGCCTGCTGCCAGTATCGGCGGCCTGGTCGCGATCCAGGTCGTCGAGCACTTCACGGCCGACTACCTGACCCGTTTTCTCGATGCCGCGTTTCACACCATGCGCCCCGAGGCGCCGCTCGTCCTCGAGACGATCAATCCGGCGTGCTGGATGGCGTTTTTCGACACCTATCTGCGTGACGTGACCCACCGGCAACCGTTGCACGCCGACACCCTCGAGCTCCTGGTCCGGGCGGCGGGTTTCCGGCAGGTGGACGTCCGTTTCCGTCAACCGGTCAGCGAGTCGGATCGGCTGGAGCGAGTCGTTGCCGGTGGCAGCGTCGGACCCGAGCTCGCACAGGTGGCTGCCGTGCTCAACGATCACGCCGAGAAGTTGAACGCCCGGATCTTCTCGTTCATGGACTATGTGGTGATTGCGCGACGCTGAAAGCGCATTTCAGCGCGTATCGCGAAGCCACCCAGGAGCCGCGACGTTCGTGGTCAGGAAAGCCTGGACGCGACCTCCGCCACCACCGCCTCGGCCAGGCTCGCGACAGGGGTTGGGGGCGGCGAGTGGAGGCGGGGGAGCCGACGAACCCGGACCGTGTGCCACGTCGTTGCTCTTCGAGGCGAGCGTGCCCGGCCGTGATCGTTGTCCCTGTCGCAGGCTCGCTCGCGGAACGCACAGGCGCCGGTCATGAGGATCCTCCAGGAGGGCGGCCGGAAGGCGTAGTACAATTTCACCCGCCGCGCCGGCAGGAAAAACTGATGTTCAGCACCCACCAACGTCTAGTCGCCGGGCTCGCGCTGCTCGTCGGTGTCTCCCTGGCGGCGCAGGGCCGGGCGGTGTCGCGCCGCGACGCCGACCTGATGAAGCGGAAAATCACCGCGATCGAGAGCCGCACCGGGACGGCGACCCGCCGCGTGCGCACGACGATCACGGAACAGGAAGTCAACGCCTATCTCACCTACGACCTCGCCCCCCTGCTGCCATCAGGCGTCGTCGAACCGAGCGTGGCGATCCTCGGGCCGGGACGTGTATCGGGGACGGCCGTCGTCGATCTCGATCGCGTTCGGCGCGAGCGCAATCCGACCAGTCTCGTCGATCCGTTCTACTACCTCGCAGGCAAGGTGCCGGTGGGCGTCGCCGGTGTGCTGCGCACCAACGCCGGCGCAGCGCAGTTCGAGCTGCAGTCAGCTGACGTCGGCGGCGTGCCGGTCCCCAAGGTCGTGCTGCAGCAGATTCTGACCTACTACTCGCGGTCGGCCGCCTGGCCTGACGGAATCAGCCTCGACGCGCCATTCCCGCTGCCGTCGCGGATTCAGGAGATTCAGGTCGATCGCGGTCAGGCGGTCGTCGTCCAGTAGCCTTGCCGACCGTGGCGCCGGAGGGAACCGACCTTCAGCTCAACACACCGCTGCAGTATCTGAAGGGCGTCGGGCCGCGTCGGGCGGCTGATCTCGCGCGCGCCGGTCTCGTCACGCTCGAGGATCTGCTCTACCGGTTTCCGTTGCGGTACGAGGATCGGAGCCGCCTGCAGCCAATCGCTTCCCTCGAGCCGGGCCAGACCGCGTCCATCACCGCGCGCATCCTGAGCTGCGGGCTCCGCACCACCCGGCGGCCCGGGTTCAAGATCTTCGAGGCGCTCGTCGGCGATCCGAGCGGCTCGCTCAG
This sequence comes from Luteitalea sp., assembly GCA_009380045.1. Taxonomy (GTDB): domain Bacteria; phylum Acidobacteriota; class Vicinamibacteria; order Vicinamibacterales; family CAVVIG01; genus WHSN01. The sequence goes on along the minus strand of WHSN01000005.1, from coordinate 51,808 downwards.
AGCGACCTGGCTGAACCAGGCGTATCTCCGCGAGGTGTTCACGGCCGGCCAGCACGTGGTGCTGTATGGGGCCGTCGAGATGCGTGGTCATGGCGGTCTTCAGCTCACCAATCCGCAGTACGAGATCGTGGACGACGAGGATGTGGAGACGGTGCACACCGGTCGCGTCGTGCCTGTCTACGAGAGAGCCGGCGCGGTGACGCCGAAAGTGCAGCGGCGGATCGTCTTCGACGCCCTGCAGCGGCTCCCGCCCGATCTGCCGGACCACCTGCCCGAACCGCTGCGCCTTCGTTACCGGTTGCCGGCCCGATACGCGGCGCTGCTCGCCGCCCACTTTCCGCCGGGTGACGTCGCTCTCGAGCAGTTGAACCGGTTTGCGACGCCGGCCCAGAAACGGCTCATCTTCGAAGAGGCATTCCTGTTCCAGATCGGCGTCATGGCACGGCGCCGCACCGCGGCGGCGGAGCGCAAGCCGGTGATCGTCGCCGTCGACGATCGCATTCGCGCGTCGGCACGCCAGGTGCTCCCGTTCAAGCTGACAAGGGGTCAGCGGACGGCGCTCAAGGAGGTCGTGGACGATCTGCGGCGTCCCCATCCGATGAACCGCCTGCTCCAGGGGGACGTCGGCGCCGGCAAGACCATCGTGGCGCTGCTGGCGGCGATCGTCGCCATGGAGAACGGGCTGCAGGTCGCGTTCATGGCGCCGACCGAGATCCTGGCGGAGCAGCACTTCGTGACCATCGCGCGCCTGCTGCAGGCGTCGCGGTTCCGCGTCGCGCTCATGACCGGGTCGATCACGGCGGCCGAGCGGCGGCAGCGGCTCGCCGAGGTCGGGAACGGGTCGATCCATCTCGTGGTCGGCACCCACGCATTGGTCCAGGGTGACGTCGTGTTCAAGGCGCTCGGGCTGGTGGTGATCGACGAACAGCATCGATTTGGCGTGCTGCAGCGGGCGACGCTCCGCGAAAAAGGGCTGCACCCGGACGTGCTCGTGATGACCGCGACACCGATTCCGCGAACACTGGCGCTGACGCTCTACGGCGATCTCGAGTCGTCGGTCATTCGCGACCTGCCACCCGGGCGGCTGCCGATCCGCACGATCGTCAAGCCCGAGTCGCGCCGCGAGGAGATCTACGCCTTCGTCAGGGCGGAGATCGACGCCGGGCGGCAGGCGTACGTCATCTACCCACTGGTCGAGGAGTCGGCCAAGGTCGATCTCCGGGCGGCGACGGCGATGGCCGACCACCTGGCGCTCGAGATCTTTCCTTCCTACCGCGTCGGGCTGCTGCACGGACGCCTGAAGGCCGACGAGAAGGATCGGGTGATGAAGGCCTTCGCCGCCAACGAGCTCAACATCCTGGTCTCGACGACGGTCATCGAGGTCGGCATCGACGTCCCGAATGCCACGGTGATGATCGTGGAGCACGCGGAGCGCTTCGGGTTGTCACAACTGCACCAGCTCCGCGGACGGGTCGGGCGGGGCCGCCATCAATCGAGCTGCTGTCTGATCTATCAGGCGCCGTTGTCCGACGACGCGCGCCAGCGGCTGAAGGCGATGACCGAGACCACCGACGGCTTCGTGATTGCCGAGCGCGATCTGGAGCTTCGCGGACCGGGCGATTTTTTCGGGACCAGGCAGGCCGGCGTGCCGACGTTCCGACTGATCGACGTGGTGCGCGACCGCGACCTGATGGACGTCGCGCAGCGCGAGGCAGCCGAGTGGCTCGAAACCGAGGCGCCGACCCCGACGGCCTTGACCGACTTGCTCCAGGCCTGGTCGGCGCGGTTCAAGCTGATGGACGTCGGCTGATGCCAGGGACGTGCCGCCGCCACGCCACGACAGCCCGGTCGCTCGTGTCGTCGTGGCTTCGTGGCCTGCGCCTCGCTCGAACCGGGCGGCCGTGCGGGTGATCGCCGGCTCGCTCAAGGGACGTCGGTTGCAGCGGCCGACCTGGGACGGCCTCCGGCCGACGTCCGACAAGCTTCGCGAGACGCTGTTCAACGTGCTGGCGTCGCGTGTCGCCGGCGCGCGGGTGCTCGACGGCTACGCCGGGACGGGTGCGGTAGGAATCGAGGCGCTCAGCCGCGGGGCGGCGCACGTCACCTTTGTCGAGAGCGATCCGCGCGCGCAGGCGCTGGTCGCCGGGAACCTGGCGCACTGCGGTGTGCAGAGTGGCTATGCTATCATCCGCGCGACCCTCGCCCGGGGCGCGGCGATGCTGCGGCACGACGCCCCGTTGGTGGCATTCGACCTCATTCTTCTCGATCCGCCTTACGATCAGTCACCGGGCGACACGCTTGCCGACGCGCTCGCGGCCGTCGACGGTCTGCTCGCGCCGGACGGGTTGATCGCGCTCGAACACGCGCGGCGGCAGGCGTCGCCGCACACCGCCGGCCGGTTCGGCCGCAGCCGTCTGCTGACGTCTGGCGATTCGGCGCTGTCGTTCTACACATGGCAACCCTAGCGGTCTATCCCGGCTCGTTCGACCCGCTGACCAACGGTCACGTGGACATCATCGCCCGCGGCGCCCGGCTGTTCGACCGCATCGTGGTGGCGATCCTGGTGAACCGGGAGAAGTCGCCGCTGTTCTCGATCGCCGAGCGGGTCGAGATCGCCCGCGAGGTGTTCAAGGACATGCCGACGGTGGAGGTCGACACCTTCAACGGCCTGCTCGTCGACTACGTCGATCGGCGCCGGGCACAGGTGATCGTGCGCGGGCTGCGGGCGGTGTCCGACTTCGAGCTGGAGTTCCAGATGGCGCTCATGAACCAGCGTCTGAATGATAGAATCGAGACCGTTTTCATGATGCCGGCGGAGCAGTACACCTACATCAGCTCCCGTCTCATCAAGGAAGTCTTCTCGCTTGGCGGGGCCGTGCACGGCCTGGTGCCAGACCTGGTCGAGCAGCGCCTGCGCGAGAAGGTTTCCGGGCTCCTCAACAAAGATCAAGGACGAAGAACGACATGACTCGCCTAGCGGAGCGCACCACCCGGATTGCCAGTTCACCGACGATGAAGGTCACCGCGACGGTCGACCGGCTGCGCCGTGAAGGGGTCGAGGTCATCGACTTCGGCGCCGGCGAGCCGGACTTCGGCACGCCGGCCGCGATCAACGAGGCAGCCAAGGCGGCGATCGACCAGAACTTCAGCAAGTACACGCCGGTCGGCGGCGCCGCCGAACTGAAGCGCGCGATCTGCGATCGGTATCGCACCGACTACGGCGTCTCCTACCAGGAGAACCAGGTCATCACCACCGCCGGCGGAAAGCAGGCGCTGTACAACACCGCGCTGACGCTGTTCAACCCCGGCGACGAGGTGATCACGCACGCGCCGTTCTGGCCGACGCTGACCGAGCAGGTGAAGCTCGCCGATGCGAGCCCGGTGCTGGTGCCGACGTCGGCCGCCGACGGCTTCGCGATCACCTCGGGCCCGATCCTCGCCGCGGTCACCGCGCGCACCCGGGGCATCATCATCAACTCGCCGTGCAACCCGACCGGCGCCTTGATCTCGGAGGCCGAGCTGACGGTGCTGGCGAAGGAGGCCAGCCGTCGCGGCATCTGGTTGATCGTCGATCTCTGCTACGAGAAGCTGATCTACGATCCGACGCCGCACAACCTGCCGGCGGTCCTCGATCGGCATTGCCGCGAGCTGTCGGTCGTCTGCGGGTCGGCATCGAAGGCCTATGCGATGACCGGCTGGCGCTGCGGCTGGTCGATCGGTCCGGCGCCGGTCATCGCGGCGCAGACCGCCTTGCAGAGCCATGCGACCTCCAACGTGTCGTCGATCACGCAGAAAGCGGTCATCGCCGCGCTCACCGGATCGCAGCAACCGGTGACGCTGATGCTGGACGAGTACCGCAGGCGTCGCGACAGCCTGCACCAGTGGCTCACCGACGATCCGCGGATTCGCTGCGCGAAGCCGGCCGGCGCCTTCTATCTGTTCCCGGATCTGCGGGAAATCATGGCTGCGGCGGGCTTCGCCGACACCAACGCGCTCGCACAGGCCCTGCTCGACGAGTCGCGGGTCGCGGTCACTCCGGGCGAGGCGTTCGACGCCCCCGGCTTCGTGCGCATCTCGTACGCGACCTCGATGGAGAACCTGCGCGAGGGCAGCCGCCGGGTGCTCGAGTTCGTCGCCCGGCACGCGCCGCAGCCACAGGCCGCGCCCAGGTAGATGGCCAAGGTCGTGGCCGTGATTGGCGCCTCGAACAATCGTCAGAAGTTCGGCAATCGGGCGGTGCGCGCCTACCTCCGCGACGGTCACACGGTGGTGCCGATCAACCCCCACGAGTCGGTGGTCGAGGGCCTGACCGCCTACCGCTCGGTGCTCGACGTGCCTGGCCCGATCGACATGGCGTCGTTCTACGTGCCGCCCGAGGTCGGTGAGCGGGTCATCGACGAGGTCGCCCGGAAAGAGATTCCGGAAGTGTGGTTGAATCCCGGGGCCGAAAGCGACGCGCTGATCGCGCGGGCGCGGAGCCTGTCGATCAGGACCATCGTCGCCTGCAGCATTCTCGCGGTCGGCCAGAATCCCTACTCGCCGTAGTCAACCATTCTTTCGACAGAAGAGCATGCCCAATCAGAAGCGCCAGGCGCCGCCGCGCACCGCCAATGGTTCTCCCGCGAATGGTTCTCCCGCGCTCGACGCGGCCGTGCCCGGCCGCGACCCCGCCCCTCGCGACCTCCCGGCTCGCGAGGCGTCAGCCGGCGCCGGCCTCAACATCACTCATCTGAAAGACTTCAGCATCCAGAAGCTCACCCAGATTGCGAAAGACATGAACGTGGCCGGGGCCACCGGGATGCGGAAGCAGGAGCTGATCTTCCAGATCCTGAAAGCCCAGACCGAGCAGAGCGGTTTCATATTTTCTGAAGGCGTGCTCGAAGTCCTGTCCGACGGCTTCGGCTTCCTTCGGGCGCCCGACTACAACTACCTGCCCGGTCCCGACGACATCTACGTCTCCCCGTCCCAGATCCGCAAGTTCGACCTGCAGACCGGCGACACCGTCTCGGGCCAGATCCGCGCGCCGAAGGAAGGCGAGCGCTACTTTGCGCTGATCAAGGTCGAGGCGGTCAACTTCGAGGCGCCCGATCAGGCGCGCGAGAAGGTCTTCTTCGAGAATCTCACGCCGCTCTACCCGCAGCAGCGGCTGAAGCTGGAGGCCTCGCCCGAGAACCTCGCCGGCCGGGTGCTCGATCTGATGGCGCCGATCGGAAAAGGGCAGCGGCCTGATCGTCGCGCCGCCGCGCACCGGCAAGACGATGCTGCTCCAGAGCATCGCGCAGTCGGTCTCGGCGAACCATCCCGAGGTCTACTTGATCGTCCTGCTCATCGACGAGCGGCCGGAGGAGGTCACCGACATGCGGCGCTCGGTGCAGGGCGAGGTGATCTCCTCGACCTTCGACGAGCCGGCGCAGCGGCACGTGCAGGTGGCCGAGATGGTGATCGAAAAAGCGAAGCGCCTGGTGGAGCACAAGAAGGACGTCCTGATCCTGCTCGACTCGATCACCCGCCTGGCGCGCGCCTACAACACCGTGATCCCGCCGTCGGGAAAAGTGCTCTCGGGCGGGCTGGATTCGAACGCCCTGCAGAAGCCGAAGCGGTTTTTCGGCGCCGCTCGCAACATCGAGGAAGGCGGCTCGTTGACGATCATGGCGACGGCGCTGGTGGACACCGGCTCGCGGATGGACGACATCATCTTCGAAGAGTTCAAGGGCACCGGCAACATGGAGATCCACCTCGATCGCAAGCTGGTGGACAAGCGGGTGTTCCCGGCCATCGACATCCAGAAGAGCGGCACCCGGAAGGAGGAGCTGCTGCTGCCGAAGGAAGACCTGAACCGGATCTGGGTGCTGCGGAAGGTGCTCAACCCGCTGTCGGCGGTGGAATCGATGGAGCTGCTGCTCGACAAGATGAGCAAGACCAAGTCGAACGCGGACTTCCTGTCCGCGATGCAGAAGATGGGATGAGCCAATGACGACGATTCGAGTGCGGCAGAACGGTCCGTTGCTGGTCGAAGGCGAGGACGTGACGGTGGTTGATTGGAACGGCAACCCGTACCAGCCGGCGAAGCGCCCGTTCGCCCTCTGCCGGTGCGGCGGCTCGACCACCAAGCCGTTCTGCGACGGCACCCACTCGAAGATCGGCTTCGCCGCGGCGGAAGCGGCCGTCGCCGGCAGCGGTGACAAGCCAGCCACCTAGGGCGTTTTTCATGTCCCTGTGGCGACTCGATAGCCGCTGTGCCGGACAACGTTGCGACATTCGGTGGCGCTGAAGAGGTCCAGCGCCGCCGCGATCAGCGCACAGACCTGGTCAAACGTCCGGGGCGCGCCGCGCGGAGGAACGCTTTCAGTTTGGCGAAGGCGAGTTCGATCGGATTGAAGTCGGGACTGTACGGCGGGAGAAAGCGAAGCTGGGCGCCGACGGCTTCGATGGCGGAGCGGACCTCGGGCTGTTTGTGCGCCGCGAGGTTATCGAGGACCACCACGTCGCCGGGCCGCAACGTGGGCACCAGCACTTGCTCGATATAGGCGCGGAAGGTCGGCGTGTCGATCGGTCCGTCAAGACCGCCGGCGCGCCCAGTCCGTCGAGCCGCAATGTGGCGACCACGGTATGCGTCTGCCAATGGCTGCAGGGCGAGTGGTCGTGCGGGCGCACCCCGCGCGCGCTCCGGCCATAGCGCCGCAACGAGTCGGTGGCCCCGCCGCCTGGTCAAGGGCCTGTTCGGGATGACACCCGCGAATATTGAAAAGCTCAACGCATGATCGCAACACTCATCGGCAGCACAGGCCTTACGGGTTCATTTCTGGTTCGGCAGCTGCTAGCTGATTCGGCGATAACAAGAGTCATCTCCGTTTCGCGAAAGTCATTGAATATCTCGAATGCAAAACTGACAGAGGTTCTGTTATCCGACCTGATCGAGTTGCCGTCGATTGAATCGAAGATTCGCGGCGAGATTTACTTCTCTTGTCTCGGCACGACAATCAAGACAGCCGGCAGCAAAGAGAGCTTCGCAAAAGTCGATCACGCCGCCATTGTCGCCTTTGCGACAATCGCGAAGGCGCACGATGCAAAATCATTCACGCTCGTTTCCGCTATGGGCGCGAACGCGAGCTCGATGTTCTTTTACAATCAGGTCAAGGGCCGGACTGAAATCGATGTAAGAGCTCTTGGGCTTCGCTCCCTAATCATCTTCAAACCTGCACTGTTGGTTGGCCCTCGCCACGAATTCCGTTTCGCGGAAAGGATCGCGGTCGGGATCCTGGTTCCGCTTTCGCAGCTCCTCCCGACTCGAGCTCGGAAGAGCCTCATCACGGAAGCCAAGACGTTAGCGATGCGGATGTTGACCAAGGGAAAAACGGCGCCTGGGGGAGTTCACGTTGTACAGGCGAAAGACATCTAGACTAAATCATCTATTCACCCGGTTTCCGCCGATGTAGACGTCGCTGATCTGTCGCATCGCCCGGATGTCGGCGAGCGGATCGGCATCGACGACGACCATGTCGGCCCATCGCCCTGGTTGAAGCGTGCCGAGATCCTGGTCCACCTTCATGCACCGCGCTGCGTCCCGGGTGGCTGACAGCAGCGTCTGCTTCGGGGTGAGCCCGGCCTTCACCATCAGCTCGAGCTCCATCAGCTCGAAGTAGCCCTGGAAGCGGCCGGCCGGACCGGTGTCGGTTCCCATCGCGATCGTCACGCCGCCATCCGACAGCGCCTTGAGATTCCTGCTCGCGACCTCGAGCGCGGCTTTGTATCGCCGGGCGCTGGGGCTGGTGCGCATCGCCTGCTGCCGCGCCGGCTCCTGCAACGTCTTCACCTGCGTCGCGTCGGCATACTTCACAAACAGGGGATCGGAGAAGAACGGCGGCACCGTTTCATAGACGAAGGTCGAGACTTCGCGCATCAACGTCGGGCAGACGCAGACCCCCTTGGCCTTCAGCGTGGCGATGAGATCCGGGCTGACGGCTGCGTCCCGAACGCTGTGGGCGATCAGGTCGGCGCCGGCGTCAAGCAGGTCGGTCGCATCGGACAGGTAGAAGAGGTGCGCGGCCACCCGAAGCCCCCGCTTGTGCGCCTCGTCGATCACGGCGCGGTAGACGTCCGGACGCATCTTGGCGGTTGTTCCGAGGTTGTCGTCGACGCGAATCTTGATCAGGTCCACCTTCATCGCCGCCGTCTGGGCCACCTGCCGCCGCGCCTCCTCGGGTGAGCTCGGTGCGAGCACCGGTCCGGCGCCGAACACACGCGCGCGATCAACCGGGATCGGCATGTGCCGCGCCGCCATGACCGCCTCCGATTCACCCCCGAGGCTGAACACCGTCGTGACGCCGTAGGCGGCGTAGACCTCGAGATCGCGCCCGGCGTTGTTGGCGTGACCGTGCGCGTTGATCAGGCCTGGCGTGACCGTCTTGCCCGCAAGCGAAATCCGCTCCGCGTTCGGCGGAACCGTCACCGCGTTGGCGGCGCCGGCCGCGACAATCCGTCCGTCCTGGACGACAATGGTGGCGTTCGCGACCGGCGGCGCATCGGTGCCGTCGATGAGGCGCATGCCGGTGAACACCTTGGCTGTGCCTTGCGACCGGGGCGTCGCGGTCAGCGCGAACAGCAACAGCCCGCCCACCGCGGCGATATTTCTGAGCTTCATGCGGTCAACTATATATCGCACCGGTCGTCCCGTGACCCCGGCCTGCGTGCCACGGCGCTCGCCGGCGGCACGTCTTCGCCGAGCGTCGATCGGTGTCATGCAGGCTCGAAGGTTGCGTGCGCTTCCCGTTTTGGACTGGTCCTAGCTGACGTGGGGCCGTCCCGCACCTTTCCGATCGTTCTCGCCGGTTTCACCGCTTTCCTCGACCTCTACGCGACTCAACCGCTGTTGCCGCTGCTGATGCGCGTGTTCTCGGCCACCCACTTCGCCGTCAGCCTGACCATCACCGCATCGACAGTCGCCGTGGCGGTGGCGGCCCCCGCCGTCGGGCGGTTGGCCGATCTCGTGGGCCGCAAGCGGGTGATCGTGGCGTCGGCCTTTCTCCTGGCGGTGGCGACGCTGCTGGCGGCGACCGCCGACAGCCTGCCGCAACTGGTCGCCTGGCGATTCCTGCAGGGGCTCGCCACGCCCGGCGTGTTCGCGACCACGATCGCGTACATTCACGACGAGTGGCCGCCGTCGCATGTCGGCCGGGCGACTGCCGCCTACATCAGCGGCACCGTGACCGGCGGCTTCTGCGGGCGCGCGCTCGTCGGCCTCCTCGCGTCGCGCGTCACCTGGCAGACGGCCTTTGTCTGTCTGGCGGTCGTGAACGTGGCGGCGGCGTTCGCGCTGGCGGCGTGGCTGCCGCGGGAAGTCGTTCCACGTTCGGCGCCAGGCGGCGGCGGTCATCGCCGGTCGGCGATCCGGCTGCTCTCGAACCGGCAGCTGGTTGCGACCGACCTGGTCGGATTCTGTGTGCTGTTCTCCCAGGTCGCGATGTTTACCTACGTCACGTTCCATCTGAGCGGGCCACGCTACGGATTGGGCACCGCGGCGCTCGGCTGGTTGTTCGTGGTGTATCTGGTCGGGGCGGCGGTCACGCCCCTCGCCGGTCGGTGGATCGACGCCCGGGGACATCGCGCCGGTCTCGCCTCCGGTGTCGCCATCGGCATCGTCGGCGCCGTGCTGACGCTTGGCGCCTCGCTGACATCGATCGTCGCCGGCCTGGCGCTGGTCGCGACCGGCGTCTTCATCTCGCAGGCGACCGCCAGCAGCTACATCGGCGCCGTCACCCGGGAGGATCGCGGCCTGGCGGTCGGTCTGTATTCGACGTTCTACTATCTGGGGGGAAGCCTCGGCGCGGCTCTCCCCGCCGTGTTCTGGGCGCGCGGCGGGTGGGGAGCGTCGGTCGCACTGGTGATCGTGGTGCAGGTGATCACCGCCTTCCTCGCGCTCACGTTCTGGGGCGCTGCGGACGTCGGCTCCCGCGCGGTTCCGGAGACGGGGTTGGAGTGATGCAGACCTGCGCGCGGCGGTGATCGATCGACGTGACCGGCCGATACTGAAACAGCCCGGGAGAGGGACTAGTCCATGGTCGGCGGCAGTGGCGTCGAGTCGGGCGACGGCTCCTGGTGAGCCGGCGTCACTCCCATCAACTGCCGAAGCTCGTCGCCTTCCATCACTTCCACCTGCAGCAGGCGCCGGGTCACCGCTTCGAGCTTCTCGCGGTTGTCGGTCAGGACCGTCCTCGCGGTCTCGTGGGCGTCGGTCAGGATGCGCTTGATCTCGGCGTCGATCAGTCGTGCCGTGTCGTCGCCGTACATGCTGCGATCCGCCGGCATCGGCATGTCCAGGAACCGCGCACGCTTGTTGCCGTCGTAGTTGATCGCGCCGAGCGTCTCGCTCATGCCGAACTCGGTGACCATCGCACGCGCGATGTCGGTGGCGCGCTGGAGGTCGTTCTGCGCGCCGGTGGAGATTTCGTCGAGCGCAATCTCTTCTGCCGTCCGTCCGGCCAGGAGCACGGCGAGCTGGCTGAGCAGGTCCTGGCGCGTCATCAGATACCGATCCTCGAGCGGCAGCTGCATCGTGTAGCCGAGCGCCCCGAATCCACGCTGCACGATCGAGATCTTGTGCACCGGGTCGAGCCCGGGCAGCACAGTGGCGACAATGGCGTGACCAGACTCGTGATACGCGACAATCGCGCGCTCCTTGGTGCTCATCACACGCTTCTTTTCGAGGCCCGCGACCAGCCGATCGATCGCCATGTCGAAGTCCTTGGGACCGACCGCCTCCTTGTCCCCCCTGGCGGCGAGCAGCGCCGCTTCGTTCACGAGGTTCGCCAGATCGGCGCCCGCGAAGCCGGCGGTCCGGGCGGCGATCACCTTCAGGTTCACGTCGGCGCCGGTCTTCACGGTCTTGGTGTGGATCCGGAGGATGTCCTCGCGCCCCTTCACATCCGGCTTGTCGACCAGCACCTGCCGGTCGAAGCGGCCGGGACGAAGCAGTGCCGAGTCGAGGACCTCGGGCCGGTTGGTGGCGCCCATGATGATCACGCCTTTGCGCGAGTCGAAGCCGTCCATCTCCGCCAGCAGCTGGTTGAGCGTCTGCTCCCGCTCCTCGTGGCTGCCGATCGGGCTCTGCACGCGCGCCTTGCCGAGCGCATCGAGCTCGTCGATGAAGACGATGCAGGGGGCCTTGACGTCGGCCTGCTGGAAGAGATCGCGGATGCGCGCGGCGCCGACGCCGACGAACATCTCGACGAACTCGGATCCGCTCAGGCTGAAGAACGGTACGTGCGCTTCGCCGGCGACGGCACGAGCCAGCAGCGTCTTGCCGGTTCCGGGCGGCCCGACGAGCAGCACACCCTTCGGGATGCGTCCGCCGAGATTGGTGTATTTCTTCGGGTTCTTCAGAAACTCGACGATCTCCGCAAGCTCCTCGCGCGCTTCGTCGACGCCGGCGACATCGGTGAACCGGACTTTCACCTCGTCGTCCGCGTACACCTTGCCGCGGCTGCGCGCGAACGACATCACGCCGCCTTCGGCGCCACCCATGCGGCGGAAGAGGAAGGCCCAGATCGCGACAAAGAAGAGGAGGGGGATGATCCAGCCGAGCAGCTCTGGCAGCCAGCGGTTGACGAGCTCGCCGCTGTACTTCACGCCGCGAGCCTCGAGCTCCTCGGTGAGCTTCGGATCGTCGACGCGAGTGGTTGTGAACTGCGTCGACTGCCGGGCATCGCCGCCGGCGGGCTGGTTCAGCGTGCCGCGGATCACCTGGTCGCCGACCGTCACGTCGGCGACGGCGCCGTCCTTCAACAGCTGTTTGAACTCACTGTAGGGAACCGGACGCCCGGACGGCGCCAGGTAATACATCTGAGCGAGGCCGAGGAGGAACAGGAAGGCCAGCCCGTACCACAGCGACGAACCGGGACGGCCACCGACCTGCCGTGGGCCGCGGCGGTCGCCGCCCCTGGGGTTGAATCGTGAGGTCGGTTTGGGAGCAGCCATTACGATCCCATTATGCCTCCACGGCCTGCTGCTTCTCGAACGTGAGCGCGCCATCGCGCGCGTCCACCACCACGGTGTCGCCTTCGCCGAAGTCGCCCTCGAGCACGCGCAGGGCGAGCGGATCGAGCACGCGGCGCTGAATCGTCCGCTTGAGCGGACGGGCTCCGTACGTCGGATCGTAGCCTTCCCTGACCAGCTGCTCCTTCGTCGCCTCGGTCAGCCGCACGTGAATCTTCCGCTGTTCGAGCCTCCTGACGAGCGCCGCGACCTGGATGTCGACGATCCGCTTCAGGTGCTCGCGGCCAAGCGCGTGGAAGAAGATCACGTCGTCAATCCGGTTCAGGAACTCGGGCCGGAAGTGCGCCCTGAGGACGTCGAGCACCTGTCGCCGCGTGCCCTCGTCGAGCGCGCCACCTTCCGCCGTGGCCTGGTCGGCGATGAACTGGCTGCCAAGATTCGAGGTCATGATGACGACCGTATTCTTGAAGTCGACGGTCCGCCCCTTGCCGTCGGTGAGCCGGCCATCGTCGAGCAGCTGCAGCAGCACGTTGAGGACGTCCGCATGGGCCTTCTCGACCTCGTCGAACAGCACCACCGCGTAGGGACGGCGCCGCACCGCTTCGGTCAGCTGGCCGGCCTCTTCGTAGCCGACGTATCCGGGAGGCGCACCGATCATCCTCGAGACGGTGTGCTTCTCCTGGTACTCGGACATGTCGATGCGGATCATTGAATGCTCGTCGTCGAACAGGAACTCGGCCAGCGCGCGGGCGAGCTCGGTCTTGCCGACTCCGGTCGGTCCCAGGAACAGGAAGCTGCCGAGCGGCCGGTTCGGATCCTGCAGGCCGGCGCGGGCGCGGCGAATGGCGTTGGCGACGGCGACGATCGCCTCGTCCTGACCGATCACCCGCTGGTGGAGACGCTCCTCCATGTGAATCAGCTTCTGAATCTCCCCTTCGACGAGCCGGCTGACCGGGATGTGGGTCCACTTGCTCACCACCTCCGCGATGTCCTCCTCGTCGACCTCTTCTTTCAGCATGCGGTGACCGCTCTGCACCTGGGAAAGCTGCGCCTCCTCGTCCCTGATGCGCTTCTCGAGCTGGGGCATCCTCCCGTACTGCAGCTCGGATGCCTTGGTATAGTCGCCGGCGCGCTGCGCCTGCTCGATCTGCAGGCGCACCGACTCGAGCTCCTCTTTCAGGGTCCGGCCCTGCTGAATCGCCTCCTTCTCCTGCTGCCAATGGGATGCCAAGCCGGTGCGTTCCTCTTTCAGGTCGGCCAGCTCCTGGTCGAGCTTGCCGAGCCGCTCGACCGACGCCTTGTCGGTTTCCTTGCGAAGGGCTTCGCGCTCGATCTCGAGCTGCATGATGCGGCGCTCGATCTCGTCGAGCTCGACCGGCATCGAATCGATCTCCATCCGCAGCTTCGATGCGGCCTCGTCGACCAGATCGATGGCCTTGTCCGGCAGGAACCGGTCCGAGATGTAGCGGTGGGACAGCACCGCGGCCGCCACCAGCGCCGCGTCCTTGAACTTCACCCCGTGGTGAATCTCGTATCGCTCGCGGAGGCCGCGGAGAATGCTGATCGTGTCCTCGACCGTCGGCTCGCCGACGAACACCGTCTGAAACCGCCGTTCGAGCGCGGCGTCCTTCTCGATGTACTTGCGATACTCGTCGAGGGTGGTGGCGCCAACGGTGTGCAGCTCTCCACGGGCCAGCATCGGCTTCAGCATGTTCGACGCGTCCATCGATCCCTCCGCGGCGCCGGCGCCGACCACGGTATGGAGCTCGTCGATGAAGAGAATCACTTTTCCCTGGGCGTCGGCGATCTCCTTGAGGACCGCTTTCAGCCGCTCCTCGAACTCGCCGCGATACTTGGCGCCGGCGACGAGCGATCCCATGTCGAGCGCCACGATCCGCTTGTTCTTCAGGCCTTCCGGCACGTCGCCGCGAATGATGCGGCCGGCCAGGCCCTCGACGATGGCGGTCTTGCCGACGCCCGGCTCGCCGATGAGAACCGGGTTGTTCTTCGTCCGCCGGGACAACACCTGAATGACCCGCCGGATTTCCTCGTCGCGTCCGATCACCGGATCCAGCTTGCCCTTGCGCGCCAGCTCGGTCAGGTCGCGCCCGTAGCGCTCGAGCGCCTGGTACGTCGCTTCAGGGTTCTCGGTGGTCACCCGCTGCGAGCCTCGCACGGTGGTCAACGCCTGGAAGATGCGATCCCGCGTGATGCCGTTCTGCTTCAGCACCTGCGCGGCGGGGGAGCGGCCGCTCTCGTCGGCGATGGCGACGAAGAGATGCTCGGTGCTGACGAACTCATCGGTCAGCCGGTCGGCCTCGGCCTGCGCCTGGTCGGTCACCAGCTTCAGCCGCGGCGACATCCCCGGCTGCGAGCCGCCGTACGCCTGCGGCATTCTGGCGAGAAGCTCCCGCGCGGCCCGTCCGGTCGCTGCCGGATCGGCGCCGATCTTGCGGAGCAGCTCCGGCACGATGCCGTCACGCTGTTCGACGAGGGCGACGAGCAGATGCTCGGGTTCGAGTTGCGGGTTGTTCGCCTGCTGCGCGAGCTCGATCGCCGCCGCCACCGCTTCACGCGCTTTCTCCGTGTACTTGTTGATGTTCATCGTCCGCTACCTTTGACTCGAGTCTTTATCCAACCTGGCGAGCGCCTCGAAATGGGCTCGCTGTTCAGCGGTCAGCTCCCGCGGCAGCTGGACGTCGACCGTCGCGTACAGATCGCCGGTCTCGTCGGGGCGATTCGCGGTCGGCATGCCATGGCCCTTCAGCCGGAAGACCTGGGCGTTCTGCGTCGTCGGCGGAATCTTGAGCCGGAGCGACTTGCCGCCGAGCGTCAGCACGTCCGCCTCGCCGCCGAGCACCGCCGTCATCACCGGCACCGGCACGCGGGTGTACAGGTCCTTGCCCTTGCGCTCGAACCGGGGATGCGGCGCGAGCCGGATGCGCAGGTAGAGATCGCCCGACTTCCCGCCGCCGGCGCCCTGCTCGCCTTCGCCGCTGATCCGGACGCGCGAGCCGTCCCCGACCCCCGCCGGAATCCGCACGTCGACGGTGTGCGCCTGGCCGTTGTAGCTGATCGCCAGACGGCGCGTCGCGCCGTTCAAGGCATCTTCGAGCCCGAGCTCGATCTCCTGCTCGACGTCGCGCCCCTGGCGCGCCGCCCGGGCGCGTGAGCCGCGCGCTCGACGCCCGGTCGACGAGAATGCATCATCGGCTCCCGCCGGTCCTGCCGCCCCGCCGAAGAAGGTATGGAAGAAGTCGGAGAACGGATCGCTGTCTCCGAACATCTCGCGCATCTCGTCCTCGGTCATGGTGCGAAAGCCGCCGCTCTGGGCCGGCGGGCGGTATTGCGGCCCCGGACCGCCGGCCTGTTCGTAGGCACGCCAGTTCGATCCGAGCTCGTCGTACTTCTTCCGCTTCTCGGGGTCGCCGAGCACCTCGTACGCCTCGTTGATGTCCTTGAAACGCGACTCGGCCGACTTGTCTCCCGGGTTCACGTCGGGATGATGCTTGCGGGCCATCTTCCGATAGGCCTGCTTGATCTCCTTGTCGGTTGCGGTCTTTGGCAGGCCCAGCGCCGCGTAATAGTCCTTGAAGTCCATATCTCACGGATGGCGGCCCGGGATTCCACAGCTGGAACCCGCGGTCCGCGTCTCTAGTCGAATCCCAGCAACCGGGCGAGTTGATCGAGCTCGTGCACCAGCCGCCGGTTCTCACGGGCCGAGAGCGGCTCGTCGCGCATCAGCGGGCGGATCCGCTGCACCACCTCGGCGACCGACATCAGCCGCTGCACGCCCGCCAGGTTGATGCCCGCGTCGTCGACCAGGCGTCTGATGACTTTGATCCGCTCGAGCTCCTCTCGCGAGTACAGGCGCATGCTGCCGAGCGTTCGACTGGGCTGCACCAGGCCGAGACGTTCGTACTTGCGCAAGGTCTGCGGGTGCATGCCCAGCATGCGCGCGGCGACGCTGATGAAGTAGACGTCCTCGTCCACGCCTCTCAATATACACCTTGATACGAGTCGTGTGAAGGTGCGTCGTTATACTTGGTGGCGTGATTGAGCCGACCGACGTCGTCACGATTGTGCTCTTGGTTCTTCTCGAAGGGCTGCTGAGCGCCGACAACGCGATGGTCCTCGCGGTGCTGGTGCTCGGCTTGCCGAAGAAGGATCAGAAACAAGCTCTGCAGTACGGAATTATCGGCGCGTTCGTGTTCCGCGCGCTCGCCACCCTGCTGGCCGCCTACCTGATCCGTGTAAATTGGGTGAAGCTGGCCGGCGCCGGATACCTGCTCTATCTGGCGGTCCACCATTTCGCGCAGCACGGTGGAGGAGAGGCCCGGCGGACGCCGCCGAAGGCGATGCCGATGCTGGGCCTGACGGCGTTCTGGGCCACCGTGGTGAAGGTCGAGCTGACCGACATCGTGTTCGCGATCGATTCCATCCTGGTGGCGGTCGCCATGTCACCGAAGCTCTGGGTGATTCTTACCGGCGGCATCCTTGGCATCGTGATGATGCGCCTGGTGATCGGCCAGCTGCTCGCGATTGTCGAACGCTATCCGCCGCTCGTCGACGGCGCATTCATCATCATCGCCTGGGTCGGCATCAAGCTGTTGATCGAGTATCTCCATTCGGCCGGCTACATCGGATTCGAGGTGCCGAAATGGCTCTCGCTCGGCCTCATCGTGGTGATTTTTTCCATCTCGTTCATCTACGCACGGCGGACGGAGCGGCGGACCACCGGGGACGCCGCTGACGCGGCCGCGCACGCGCTCCTCACCGACGGGGACAAAACGTGAATCCGGCGCGGGTGCGGCGGTTCTGGAACGCGCTCGCGGTCGTTCTGACGCTCAGCCTCGGTATCGGCGGTGCGATGTCGGTGTGGTGGCTGTCGCGGCATGGCCTCGCCGTGCATCGGCTGACGCGTGGCGTGGGCGACACGGTCTTTCTCAGTGCCGACGGACGACCGTGGTTCCGGCTCGACGAGCAACGTCGTGACGTGCCGCTCGACAGCATCTCGCAGGATCTGCAGCGGGCAGTGGTCGCCGTCGAGGACCGCCGCTTCTACTACCACCCCGGAATCGATCCGATCGGCCTCGGCCGTGCCATCGTGCGCGACATCCAGGCCGGTGGGCGGGTGGAAGGTGGCAGCACGCTCACCCAGCAGCTCGCCCGCACGCTTTTCCTGTCCAACGCCCGGACCCTGGGGCGGAAGGCCAAGGAAGCGGCAATTGCGCTGCTGATCGAGGTCGAGCTCTCGAAGCCGCAGATCCTCGAGCTCTATTTGAACCGCATCTACCTGAGTGCCGGTGTCTACGGCGTGGAGGCGATGTCGCAACACCTCTTCCGCAAGTCGGCGAAGTCGATTACCCTCGCCGAGGCCGCCGTCATCGCCGGCCTCATCCGGGCGCCGTCGGCATTGTCGCCCTGGTCGAACTACGACGGCGCGCTGCGGCGCAGTCATCTGGTTCTGGCGCGCATGCGGTCGCAGGGCTTCATCACCGCGGGCGAGGAGGCAGCGGCGCGGGCGCTGCGGCCCCGTATCCAGCCGTACCGGCAGGCGCGGGAGGGGATGGGCGGTTGGGCCAAAGACTACCTGCGGCAGCAATTCCGCAATCAGTTCGGCGGCGACCATCCGCCCGACTGGCGCGTGCGGACGACAGTCAATCGCGAGATTCAGGAGGCAGCCGAAGCCGCGGTCGTCTCGGGCATGCGGCGGCTGAACCGGCCGGGGCTCGAGGCGGCGTTCGTCGCCCTCGATCCACGCAACGGCAATATCATCGCGTTGGTCGGCGGCAGCGACTACATGCGCAGCACGTTCAATCGTGCGGTGCGCGGCCGGCGGCAGCCCGGATCCGCGTTCAAGCCGCTGGTCTACGCGGCGGCGCTCGCGCAGGGCGATTCGCCGGTGTCGATCCTCACCGGCCTCCAGCAGGTCCCGGCGCCGGGCGATCCGGAATGGATGCCGCGCAACGCGGCGCTCGAACAGAGCGACGCGCTGACGCTTCGCGCGGCGCTCCTCGAGTCGAACAACGCGGCGGCGGTGACCCTGCAGCAGAAGGTCGGCACCCGGACGGTGCTGCGCCTCGCCTCGGACGCCGGACTGCGCGACTTGCCGGACGTGCCGTCGCTGGCGCTCGGAACCGGCTTGGTGTCGCCGCTCGATCTGGCCAGCGCCTTCACGATGTTTCCTGGCGGCGGGGAGACCGTCGCGGCGCGCGGCATCATCTCGGTCGTGGACGCCGCTGGCGGCGAAGTGTTTTCACGCCCGGTGAAGCGGACGCGGGTGCTGCCGCCGCCGGTCGCATTCCAGATGGTGACCATCCTGCGGGATGTCGTGGATCGGGGAACCGGATCTGCGGCGCGACGGCTGGGTGTGCGTGGACCGGTGGGGGGAAAGACCGGGACGACCGACGACTACCGGGACGCCTGGTTCGTCGGCTTTTCGCATTCAGTGGTGGCGGCCGTGTGGGTGGGCTTCGATCAACCCAGGACGATCGGCAGGGACGCGTACGCCGCACGGGTCGCGCTGCCGATCTGGGCCGACTTCATGAAACGCACCGCGAAGGCGCTTCCGGCCTCCGCGTTTCAGGTTCCGAGCGGTCTGGTGCCGGAAGAGTTGTGCAGCGTCTCGTACCAGCGGCCGGTCGAGGAGTGCCCGACCTATCTCGAGTATTTCAAGGAAGGCGACCGCATTCCGGACGGGCTCTGTCCGATTCACCGCGGCAGCCTGAAGCAGCGTGCCGCTCGCGCGGTTCAGGGTCTGCTGCGCTCACTCGGCACGAGGATTGCCAGCGTCTTTCGCTGAAGTCGCAGATGTCCAATCCGATACGCATCCTCGTGGTGGACGACGACCCGCAGGGCGCTGAGCGCGTGAGCGCGTTGATCCGGTCGTCCCATGGCGGCCATGACCTGCAGGTCGACTGCGCGTTCTCATATGCCGCCGCGCTGGACGCCTTGCTCGCGGTTCCTTACGACGTCGCGCTCGTCGACCACGAGCTCGACACCAGCGATGGTCTGGCGCTGCTGCGAGAGGCTCGCGAGCACGGCCTCCAGACCGCCGTGGTCATGCTGACGGATCATGGCACGGAGCACCGGGCGGTGGCGGCGATGAAGGCTGGGGCCGCCGACTACCGGCACAAGTCGAGCCTGACCAGAGATTCGATCGTCGATGCCGTCAGACACGCCGCGGCGCTGTCGGCCAAAGCGATCGATCGTCGGCGCGTCGAGGACACGCTTCGAGCCAGCGAGGCACGGTTCCGGACGCTCGTCGAAAAGAGCTCGGACCTGCTGGTGCTGGTGGACGCCGCCGGCCGAATCACCTACGCGTCACCGTCTGCCGAACGCGATGTCGGCTGGGCACGGGGAACGCTGGTCGGGAAGCGGGCGCTCGATCTGCTGCATCCAGACGACCTCGCCGTGCTCTCGTCGCGGTTCGCCCAGGGTCTGTCCGCGGGCGAATCGCGGCCGATGGAAATGCGGGTCCGGCGTCAGGATGGCACCTACCGCACCATCGAGGGGGTCGTCGCGGACCATCTCCGCGACCCCGATGTCGCCGCGTTCGTCATCAACGCACGGGATGTCACGGTGCGGCAGGCGCTCGAGGAACAGATTCGGCAGGTTCAGAAGATGGAGGCGGTGGGCCGGCTCGCCGGCGGGATTGCGCACGACTTCAACAATCTGCTGACCGCGATCCTCGGTTACTGCAACCTCCTGCTCGAGGACCTTCCGGCGGAGTCCGGCATGCGGTCGGACCTCGAAGAGATCCATTCGGCGGGCGACCGCGCGGCGGCGCTGACCCGTCAGCTGCTGGCCTTCAGCCGTCGGCAGATGTTGCAGCCGCAGCCGATCGAGCTGTCGTCGCTGGTTGAAGGCATGGACGGGACGCTCCGCCGTCTCCTCGGCGACGGCATCGGTCTGGTGATGGCGCTGGAGCCGGACCTGCCGGTGATCAACGCCGATCCGGCGTCGATTGAGGAGATTCTGATCAACCTTGCGGTCAACGCCTGCGATGCCATGCTCGAGGGAGGCCGGCTGACCGTCGAAACCACGAGCGCCGAGCTGGACGGCGCTTACCTTCGCAAACACCCGGCGGTGATCCCCGGCCGGTATGTGATGCTCGCGGTCAGCGATACCGGCGAGGGGATGGACGCCCTGACACGGGCGCGCGTCTTCGAGCCGTTCTTCACGACAAAGGGCCAGGGCAAGGGCACGGGGCTTGGTCTGGCGACGGTCTACGGCCTCGTGAAGCAGAGCGGCGGTTACATCTGGGTGTACAGCGAACCGGGCCACGGAACCGTGTTCAAGGTCTATCTCCCACCGCTCGACGAGGCGTTCGCCCGCGACGTCACTCCGGAGGGGCGCGCGCATGCCGGTTCGGAGACCGTGCTCGTGGTCGAGGACGAGGAGGGGGTGCGCAGGCTCGGCACCGAGGCGCTGCGGCGTCACGGTTACGCGGTGCTCGAAGCGCGTGACTCGCTCGAGGCCCTGCGCGTCGTCGAACACCATCAGGGGATCATCGACCTCGTGGTCACCGACGTCGTGATGCCGCACATGACCGGTCGCGAGCTGGCAGAGCGGATTCGGCAGGCGCGGCCGTCCCTGAAAGTGCTGTTCATGTCGGGATTCACCCATCACGCGGTCATGCAGCGCGAGCTTGGCCCAGGGGCGTCGTTTCTGCAGAAGCCTTTCACGTCGGGCGCGCTCGCCCGCCGCGTCCGCGAGCTCCTCGACAGCACCACGCCGGTGCCGTAGAGCTGACGGGCGCCCGGACCGTCCCTTCATGCGGCACTGTTCGTGCACCTCGGGCCCGAAACCTATGTCCGACCCTGTCGTCGCTGACCGTGCCGCTCTTTCCCTGCTCGAGAAACGCCGTCTGCCGATCGGCGCCGAGATTCTTCCCGACGCGCGGTCGCATTGCCGGGTCTGGGCGCCGGCGGCGGCGGCGGTCGACGTGATCCTCCCGGATCGCGCGTCCGTCATGGCGCTGGCGCCCGAAGCAAACGGGTACTTTTCAGGGCTGGTCGAAGCAGGGGTCGGCGACCGCTACCATTTCCGCCTCGATGGAAGCGATCGGCTGTATCCGGACCCGGCCTCCCGCTTTCAACCTGATGGTCCGCACGGCGCATCGATGATCGTCGACCCTTCTTCGTTCGCGTGGTCGGACGGCGGATGGAAGGGCGTCTCGCGCGAGGGGCAGGTGATCTATGAGCTCCACGTCGGCACCTTCACGCAGGCGGGCACGTGGGAGGCCGCGGCGCGTGAGCTTGGCGAGCTTCACGCGATCGGCGTCACTGTAGTCGAACTGATGCCGGTGGCGGAGTTCGATGGCAGATTCGGCTGGGGATACGACGGTGTGGACCTGTTCGCGCCGTCACACCTGTACGGGACACCGGACGACCTGCGCCGGTTCGTGGACCGCGCTCACGCCGTCGGCATCGGCGTGATCCTCGACGTGGTGTACAACCACCTCGGTCCGGTCGGCAACTACCTTCGCGCCTTCTCGCCCGCGTACTTTACCGACCGCTACGACAACGAGTGGGGCGACGCCCTCAACTTCGATGGCGACCACGCGGCGCCGGTGCGGGAGTTCTTCATCGGGAACGCCGGGCATTGGATCGACGAGTACCACATGGATGGCCTGCGGCTCGACGCCACCCAGCAGGTCTTCGATCGATCGACACCCCACGTGATGCTCGAAATCGGGAGGACGGTGCGCCTGAAGGCGCGTGGCCGCGCCACGTTCGTCGTCGCCGAGAACGAGCCACAGCACACGCATCTGGTTCGGCCCGAACAGGACGGCGGGTACGGGTTCGACGCGGTGTGGAACGACGACTTTCACCACAGCGCGATGGTGGCGCTGACCGGGCGCGCCGAGGCGTATTACGGCGATACCTGCGGCGACGCGCAGGAGTTCGTGTCGGCGGCCAAGTACGGCTACCTGTACCAGGGGCAGCATTACGAGTGGCAACGGAACGCGAGTGGGACGCCGGGGCTGGATCTCGAGCCGGCCAATTTCGTCACCTACCTGCAGAACCACGATCAGGTGGCGAATTCGGCTCGCGGGCTCCGCGGTCATCAGTTGACCAGCGCCGCGCGTTGGCGGGCGATGACGGCACTGCTGCTGCTGATGCCGTCAACGCCGATGCTGTTCCAGGGACAGGAGTTCTCGTCGTCGGCGCCGTTCCTGTATTTCGCCGACTTCGACGCCGACCTGATGGCCGGCGTGCGGAAGGGACGGGCCGAGTTCCTGACGCAGTTCCCCAGCCTGAAGGTCTTCGAGGCGGTGGCAGCTCTGGACGACCCGGGCGACGCCCGCACCTTCGAGCGGTGCAAGCTCGACTTCTCCGAGCGCGTCAGCCATGCCGACGCGTACGCGCTCCACCGGGATCTCCTGCGGCTGCGACGCGACACGCCGGCGTTTCGCGTGTCGAGACGGGGGAGCACCGATGGCGCCGTGCTGTCGTCGCTGGCCTTTGCCTTGCGATTCTTCTCGAGCGGGCAGCAGGATCGCGTGCTGATCGTGAACCTGGGCCGGGCACTTCGTCGAGCGTCGTTTGCCGAGCCGCTTCTGGCGCCGCCATCGGGGTCCGAATGGCGCGTGGCGTGGTCGAGCGAAGAGCCGGCGTACGGTGGTTTCGGCTCGCCAGACATCTGGCCGGAGGGCCGGTGGTCCCTGCCGGGTGAGACCGCGATCGTGCTGGCGCCGGTTCAAAGGCAGCGGGCGGCGGGGATTTCTCTCCGCCGCCGCACCGCGTGAGCCAGATGTCCGAGCCGCTGCGCCGCGTTCCGTGGCCCGTTGACCCGTCCGATCCCGAAGTGAACGCCGGCCGCGAGTGGCTGGTCACCAACGGCCTTGGTGGCTTTGCGTCCGGAACAGTGGCGGGCGTGATCACGCGCCGTTACCACGGACTGCTCATTGCCGCGCTGCCGGCCCCGCTCGGGCGCATCGTCATGCTGAGTCATGTGGCGGAGCAGTTGCGGTGGCCGGACGGACGGCGGGTCGAGCTTGGTGGGCGGGAACGCTCGGGACCCAACCCGGACACGCTCGAAACAGGACAGCTGACCGAGTTCCGGCTCGAGTCCGGCCTGCCGGTGTGGCGCTACGACGTCGACGGGATCGTGCTCGAGAAACGGCTGTTCCTGACCCACATGCAGAACACGGTGCACGTGATCTACGAGCTGCTCGGCGGGGCGGATCTGGTAGAGCTCGCGCTGCGTCCGTCGGTGAATTTCCGGGCGCAGGAGTCGTCGGTCAGCGAGCCCCTCGGGTGGCCGTACGAGTTTCGCGCGATCGACGACCGCTGCGAAATCGCCTGGCAGGACAGCGGCATGCCGCCGCTGCGGCTGCTGCTGTCGGCCGAGCGCGCGACGTTCACGTTGAAGGGCAAGCGGATCGACAGCGTCCTCTACCCGGTCGAAGAGAGCCGCGGGTATCAAGCGCACGGCGACCTGTGGAGCCCCGGTTACTACCGGTTCGTGCTGGCGGGCGGGAAGCCCGCCTCGCTCATGGCCTCGACCGAGGCATTCGAGACGATGACCGTGCTCGACTCGGTCCAGGCGCGTGACGCCGAACTGGAGCGGCGCCGGCGCCTGATCGCGCAAGCGAATCCGGCCGCCCGCCACGGGATTGCGGCGGAGCTTGTCCTGGCGGCGGATCAATTCATCATCACCCCCGCGGGACGGACGGAAGAAGCGGCGCGGGCGCGGGCGTCGGGCGACGAGGTCCGCACCGTCATTGCCGGCTACCACTGGTTCACCGACTGGGGCCGCGACACGATGATCAGCCTGGAAGGGGTGACCCTCGCCACCGGCCGGCAGGTCGAGGCGGGATACATCCTGCGGACGTTCGCACACTACGTCCGCGATGGCCTCATCCCGAACATGTTTCCCGAGGGTGAGAAGGAAGGGCTCTATCACACCGCCGATGCCACGCTCTGGTTCTTTCACGCGGTCGCGCGCTACATCGCTTCGTCGAACGACGTCTCCATGCTCGCCACGCTCTATCCGACGCTCAAGACCATCGTCGAGACGCACGTCCGGGGTACGCACTTTGGCATCGGTGTCGACGCGTGCGATGGCCTGCTGGCGCAAGGCGCGGAGGGGTATCAGCTGACGTGGATGGACGCCAAGGTCGAGGACTGGGTGGTGACGCCGAGACGCGGCAAACCGGTCGAGATCAACGCGCTCTGGTTCAACGCGCTGAGGCTCATGGAGCAGTGGGCGAGGGAGAGGGGCGACCCCGAGGCGGGCGTGTATCGCACCCGCGCGGAGCAGGCGGAGCGCTCGTTCAACGAGCGGTTCTGGTACCCGCAGGGCGGCTACCTGTATGACGTCGTTGACGCGGAAGGCGGCGGCAGCGACGGCCGCGGGAACGACTCGCGGTGTCGTCCCAATCAGGTGCTGGCGCTGGCGCTGCCGCACCCGGTGCTCAGGCGGGAGCATTGGGACGCCGTGTTTCGCACCGTCGAGCAGCGGCTGCTGACGCCCGTCGGACTGCGCTCACTCGCCCCGGGCGCCCCCGAGTTCAAGGCGCGCTACTACGGCGATCTCCGCGCGCGCGACGCCGCCTATCATCAAGGCACCGTCTGGGCCTGGCTCGTCGGCCCGTACGTGGACGCGTCGCTCCGCGTCTACCCCGACGATCCGGCGCGGGCGCGGAAGGCGCTCGACGGCTTCGCCGCGCATCTCGACGACGCCTGCATCGGGTCGATCAGTGAGATATTCGACGCCGATTCACCGTTCACACCCCGAGGCTGCATCTCGCAGGCATGGAGCGTGGCGGAAGTCTTGCGGTCAATGCTCAAGCTGAATCAGATCACCCGGCCCTAGCCGTTCTCCTTGAGCTTTCGCCGCGCCCGGCGGTCGCGCTTGTCGGGTGTGCCCGCGGCCGTGATCGCCGCGCGGTACACCCGTTCGATCTTGCGGAGCTCGATCTCCTCAGGCGTGGGCGCCGGCGTGAGATCCTCGTAAAGCGCGCGCGCGGCGGCTCTCGACACGTTTCTGTCGGCGAGCCCGCGAATCACCACCTTCTGCTTCCGCCCGAACGATCGCCCGATGTCGAGCTCGTCGCCGACTCGGACGGTGCGATGTGGCTTCGCCGCTTGACCGTTCACCTCGACCTTGCCGTTCTTGCAGGCTTTCTGGGCTTCCGAACGGGTCTTGAACAGGCACGCCACGTCGAGCCACACGTCGAGACGGACTTCGGCGGGAATCAGTACGCCGGAATCATCCATTCGAACACATAGGCCTGCAGCATGACGATGATTCCCATGATCGCCGCCAGGGCGACGCTGTGCCAGAAGACGAACCGGAGGATGCGCCCTTCCTGGCCCTGCTGCCCGGTCGATGCCGTGGCGACGACGATGCTCTGAGCGTCGATCATCTTGCCCATCACACCGCCGGTGCTGTTCGCGGTGACGATCAGCAACGGATTGAGCCCGAGCTGTTGTGCGGTGATCTTCTGCAGGCTGCCGAACAGCACGTTCGAGCTGGTATCCGAGCCCGTGAGCGCCACGCCGAGCCAGCCGAGCAACGCCGCGAAGAACGGATAGAGCCATCCGGTGCGGGTGAACGCCAGGCCGAGTGTGGCGTCGGTGCCGCCATAGCGCGTGACGAATCCCAGCGACAACATCAGCGCGATCGTGATCAGCGGATTCCGCATGCGGCGGGATGTCATGGCGGCGATCGAGAGCACCTGGCGGAACGGGATACGGAGATACAGGGCCGTGATCAGCGCGGCGATCAAGATGCCGGTGCCGGTGGCCGAGAGCCAGTTCAGTGTGAACCGCGCCGCCTCGGCCCGGACGCCGCGGTACTGGGGATCGCCGATGCGCGCCTCCTCGACCGGCACGGTTTCGACCGGGAAGTCGCGGAACACGAGCCGGTGCAGCATCGGGACGTCCCAGGTTGGAGCCAGGACGCCGCTGGCTGTCTGAGACTGACCCGCCCGATACTGTGCCAGCCCGTTGAAGCCACCATTGAGGAGCGCCTTGCCCGGCGCCATGCCCCACAAGATCACCATGATGCTCAGGAACACCCAGGGCATCCAGGCATGGACCACCGCGCCGCCGCTGAACCTGGCGGCGACCATTTCACCCGGTGCGCGGCGGGTCATTCCAGCTGCCCCCGTCTCCGGAAAGTCCCATGTTTCCTGCGGCCGCCAGACGCGACAGAAGAGCGCCAGCGCGCCGAGTGACCCGAGACCACCGACGATGTCGACGAGCTCGGGACCGACGTAGTTGCTCCAGACGAATTGAATCGCGGCGAATACGCCGCCGCACACCAGCACCGCCGGAAAGACACCGCGCAAGCCGCGCCACCCGCTCATCGTGACGACCAGCCATGCGGGCACGAGCAACGACACGAAGGGCAGCTGCCGTCCGGCCATCTGGCTGATGGCCATGACTGGAATGCCGGTCACCGCCGCGAGGGTGATGATCGGCGTGGCGATCGCGCCGAAGGCCACTGGCGCCGTGTTCGCGATCAGCGAGAGGCCGGCGGCATAGAGCGGCGTGAACCCGAGCCCCATCAGGAGCGCCGAGCAGATGGCGACCGGCGTGCCGAAGCCCGATGCCCCTTCGATGAAGGCGCCGAACGAGAACGCGATCAACAGCGCCTGGATGCGCCGGTCGGTGGAAAGATTGGCAACCGACGCTTTGACGACCTCGAACTGGCCGGTGGCCACCGTCAGGTTGTACAGGAAGACCGCGTTGAAGACGATCCAGCCGATCGGCAGAAGGCCATACGCGGCGCCGTAGACGGCCGTGGCTGCCGCGGTGCTCGCGGGCATGCCGAACACGAAGATCGCCACCGCGAGCGCCGACACGAGCCCGTACAGGGCTGCCAGATGGGCGCGGACTTCGAAGATGGCGAGAGCGCCGAGCAGCAGCACGATCGGCAGCGCCGCCACAATGGTACTGAGCCACGGGTTGCCGAGCGGATCGTAGAGCTGAACCCACGCCATGTCAGCACCTCACGCGTTGGCGAAGAGAAGATCGATTGGACGACCGGGCCGGAGTCCGCGAATGCCAGCCGGTTGAGCGGGACGTCGGGCATGCGGCGCGCGGATTATAGCCTGCAAGGCTGGTCCCTCAGCCGCGCGCTCGGAAACTGGCGCGGCAGGGTGCCGGCGGACCGGCGGATCGAGTTGCTGGCGCTGATGCGACCGGGTGCCGGGGACGCACGGACGTTCGGCGACTGGCGCTGTACGGTGCTGCGTCTCCAGCGTTCGATCGTGTCTGGTCGTCTATTTCCCGGCGGCGCCCAGTTCTTCGAGCCGGCCCCTCACCGCGGCGCTCTCGGGAAACTCGCCCTGGATCGTTTGCAGCACCGCTCGTGCCCCGGCGACGTTGCCCTGGGTCGCCAGCGCATTCGCACGCGCGACTCCCGCGCGAATGCGGGACTCATCGTCATCCTGCGGAATGGTGAGCGCGTCGAGCTGGCGCAACGAGGCCGCCGGATCGCCCTGCACGTCGTTGGTCCACTCGGCCGCGAGCAGCTGGAGCTCGAGGTTCTCGGGGAAGCGGGCCGCCGCGAGATTGAGCAACGTCATCGCCTCGTCGGTTCGACCGGCTTGCAGGTCCTGCCTTGCCTGGCCGTGCGCGCCCGCGATGAACAGGCGGTTCACGCCTTCGGTATCGCCTTGGCGCATGCCGATGCCACCGGCGTAGCTGTAGACAAGGTTGCCGCCACGCTCAGCGGCCTCGAACATCACGATCAGGCCGGCGGCGCCGATCGCGGCGGCTCCGAGCCGTACCGCGCGTCCGAGACGATGTTGACGCCAGGTCAGCGTCAGAGCGCAGAGCTCGACCAGGGAGACCAGCACGAACGTGTTCCGCGCACGCTCGCCCCACGTCTCGTGCTCGGCAACAGCCACGCGAACGCCCGGGATGCGTTCAACTGGCTCATGCGCCGCCGTGCCCGACTGCACGGCGAGGAAGCTGGCGATGGTGCCAGCCAGAATGAGCGTCGTCGCGGCCGGCCCGCTGAACGCGGCTCGACCGGTCAGCGACAGCACCCGAAAGCCAACCCCGGCAAAGACGAGTGCGATCGCGAAATGGACCACCTGCGGGTGATATGCGCCCATGCTCTAGTATGCATCGTGACGGTTCGGCGGCCGGCCGCCCATATACAATCTTCTGTTGCCGTCAGTGACAGCGCCGGATTACCGTGTAAAAGAGGTATCGATGGTCAGCTACTTTGTCGCGCTCGTGTTCGCGCTGCAGCAACCGGCCGCGCCAGCTGCACCCCGGCGGGCCCCGGCACCAAAGACCGCCACAGTCATCGTGCAGGTGACCGACCGGACCGGCACCCCGATCGCCGGCGCGCAGGTGATTGCAGAGGGAACGTCACGCCGGGAAGGGACGACGGACCCCGAAGGGATGTTGACGCTACGGACGATGACCGCAGGCACCTACCGCGTGCGTGCGGAAGGCGAGGGCTTCATCGCGTTCGAGAGGGAGGTCGTGGTGAGGAACGCTCCCGTTCCGACCGTGCAGCTGGCGCTCTCGCCGGCGCCACCGCCCCCAGTCGCTCCGCCTCCGCCCCCACCGGCGCCCGAACCTGTGGCTCCGGCGGTACCCACGGTTGAAGCAGGCGCGGCACGCACCCTGTCGATTCCCGATCTCGCCGAACGATCGCTCGGCGGACGCGACGCCGTGCGCACGGTCTCGATCGGATGTTCTGGTATCAGCCGGACCGAGCTACTGGTCGTCCGAGAAACGCACACCAGTGGCGTTCGTCCGGACGAGGACGAGATGCTGTATCTGGTGGCGGGCGAGGCGACGATGAAGCTGGGAGATCAAGAGCAGCCCGTGACGCCTGGATGGTTCAGCATCGTGCCGCGCGGCACGCCCCGCTCCGTCACCCGCAGGGGGAGGAACCCGGCGATCTTCCTCTCGACCGTGTCGGGCCAGCCGTGCGGCTCCGATTCGGACCGATGAAGTCGGTCGCGTCGATCAGATCTGCTCGATGATCACGCTCGTATCGGGCGTGAGCTGCATGACGCGGCGGCTGCACGACTGGCGGCAGGAGGACTACAACGCCTTCAAGTTCATGCGCGCGGTGGCGCGGCGGCGGTTCACCGGGTCGGCATGGATTCCGGTGCCCGGCCGGCTGCCGCAGCGGTTGACCAACGCCACACGGGACGAAGTGGTCGAATGGTTTGGCGAAATGGTCTGGCCCTCGGTACAGGAGATCGTCGGACGGCGGTCGCCGGTGTACGTGCCGATTCCTGGCAGAGATCGCGTCGTGGGATCGCTTCCGTCGGCCTCTCGAGCCTTGGCGGCGGAGTTGGCGCGGCGATCGGACGGACGGCT
This sequence comes from Luteitalea sp., assembly GCA_009380045.1. Lineage (GTDB taxonomy): Bacteria > Acidobacteriota > Vicinamibacteria > Vicinamibacterales > CAVVIG01 > WHSN01. The sequence continues at coordinate 22,502 of WHSN01000005.1, read as the reverse complement.
GCTCGACGTGCTCCGCTGGCGTCAGCCTCTGCACACGGTGCCGCGCCTGGTCGGTCCTCTCGACCCGCAGGCGCTCAGCGACAATCTGGTCAATACCGGCGGTGTCGTGATGGCTGACTGCGTCCTGGTGGCCGATGTCGTTGACGGTCTCGCATCTGTTCAGGCGACCGCCGGCCGGTTGCGTCGTCTTGGAGGGAGACCTCTCCTCGCAATCACCGCCGGGCGCATCGTCAACATCTTTCCGGATGATCCGTTCGGCGAACGGATCGAGCAGGTCGAGCATTTCGAGCCCAGGGACTTCTAGCGTGAGCGCCAGAAGGAGACAGATGACCGTCGTCGGTTGCGGCCCGGTCGTGTTGCTGCTGCTGGCGGCCTGCGAGCAGGCGCCGCTGCCCCCGGCGCCTGCGCGGCTGACGAGCGGGATCGTGATCTACCAGCACGCGCGCTACGGTGGCCTGGCGGCCCATGTCACCGCGAGCCTGGCCTACCTCGGTCGAAACGGCGGTCCCTGCGTCGAAACCGAGGACACCGGCGACGACCCCTACTTTTCGGTTGGGAGCCTGACGTGGTCCGACTGCATGTCGTCGGTGCGTGTGGCTCCGGGATGGAAGGCGATTTTGTTCACCGGCAACAACTTCAAGGACGAGCAGGTCGAAATGACGTCCGATGTGCCCGACTTGAGGGAGGTGCCAGGCGGCTGTGGCAGTGGCTTCAACGACTGCGTGTCGTCCATCCGCGTGCTGCGCCGATAGTGGCGACGCTCATGCCGTTCATGCGCGCTCACCCTCGGCCGAGACGACGTCAGACCGTCAGCCTGCTCACGGTTGGCCTGCTCGTGGTCGCGGGGTGCCGTGCGCGGACGCTGCCGCCCGCGCCAACCGCCATCACCTCGGGAATGGTGATCTACACCGACATCAACTACCACGGCGCGTCGGCGCACATTACCGCTGACATAGCCGACTTGAGAGCGTTTACCAGCACCTGCCGTGAAGTTGACACTCACGACGACCCCGAGTTCACCGCTGGCAGCGAAACGTGGAGCAACTGCCTCTCCTCGCTGGGCGTCGCACCCGGATGGCGCGCCATCTTGTACTCGGATCCGCGCTTCTCGGGCGAGCGATTCGAGGTCGCCGCCAGCCTTCGCGATCTGCGCCGCGTTCCAGGGCCGTGCCGCGGCACATTCAACGACTGCGTCTCATCGATTCAGATCGTGGCACCAGCTCAACCTTAACTCCGCGGCTTGCGCAGTGTCGTCGGTGCCGGCTCCGACGACACTGCCCCGATGTGCCCGGCGTGAGCCTTGCGTGTCGGCGCGTGGGCAGAACTGCCGCTGCCGGGCACGGCGGGGCGGCAGGATGAACCGTGCACCAGAGGGACCGATGGAGCCGAAAGATACGGTACGCGCGGGCAGGGATCGGCTTGCGGACGTGGCGGGAGATCTGCCGCAGGATCGGCCCGGCGTTCGGACGTGTGCGACCTGCGATCGCGAAGAGATCATGCGATGGGCTGCGAAGCACGGGGCGGAGCCGGCGACGGGAGAGGCCACCGCCTCAGGGCCGGCGGTCCGTGACATCAACGACCTCGGCGCCGGCATCCGGTTCAATTTCCCCGGCTTCGCGCCGCTGCGGCCCATCATGTGGGACGAGTGGTTCGACAACTTCGACCGCCACGATCTCCTGTTCGTATACGAAGAGGAGGATACAGGCCAGGTTGCTGAGCGCGCGCATGCGCACTGGCAGGCTCGGGGCGGGGATGGCGGACAGGATCGAGAGGATTGGTTTCAGGCTGAGCGTGAGCTACGACGTAACGCAGGCGGCGGCTCACCGTCGGTGCGTTACCGGCTCGTGCGCAAGCAGCGGGATCATTGATGGGGTGCTCCCTGAGTACCGGCACATTTCCGGCCGCTCGTCCACTGTTGACGTCCGGCTGTGCAAATCTGGTCAGGCACCGGCTCGCCAGGGACTGCATGGACGTGTTTAACCATTGAAAACATTAGGACGATTGACAGATTCCCGCTTTCGAGTTTTCCGTCGATACGTGTGGAAAACTTGTGGAAAAGGGTCGCTGTGGCGTCAGGTTCCCAGGTAAATATTAGGTAAACAGCGTTTCGCCCAGATCTGGGGCACGGGCATGGTGAGTCGGGTCAACTTCACGATTTCCGCAAAACCACGAGCTGAGGAGGCCATCTGAGGAGGCCATCTGAGGAGGATAGCGCCGAGGCGATTTGGAAGTTCCGAGACGACGCGATCAGAAGTTCTGCGCGATGCGATCAGTTGTAAGAGGGAACGGTGTCTGGAGGGTGGGCGGTCAGGGCCTGATGACGTCCGAGAAGAGGGCGCCGCTGTCACGTCGCTGGGCGACCCGCCGCGCGGCCCCTTGCTCCTGTTCGCGTCGTCCTTCACATGACTGGCATCGCGACGCGAACGGCAGCGCTCGCAGCCGTCGCTCGGAGATCTCTGTGTCGCACTCCGAGCACGCTCCGTATGTGCCGGCATCGAGCCGAACGAGCGCCTGCTCGATGCGGGCCAGGGTCTTGGCCTTCATCTGAAGCAACGCGAGCTCGATGTCCCCCTGCAGGCCGGCGTCGGAGCGCTCGATCTCGTCGCGAACCTCTTTGGGCCGGTCGGTGCGGCCATCCCGAAGGTGACCGTGCACCTCCTCCTGCAGCGCGCGTCGCGCTTCTGTCAGAATGCTCCGCAAGTCGGCGTTTCGGGTGATGGTCTCCTGCATCCTCGCTTCTCGAGCGAAAGCATGCCGCAAGAGTGGCTCCGGCTTCTGTTTCGTTTTGAACACCATATTGTCGGGCTAGCAAGCATTTCGCTTGCCTCCAGCCATGACGACGGTCATTCTCGGCAAGTCGTCTGGCGCCGCCGCGACGAGCGCGGGTCGGCGTGAACAACGACACAGAACGGACAGGAATTTCGACGTGAGCACCATTTTCAAGGCCGTCATCGAACATGTCACGCACACGACCTCGAAGGCGACGGTGCGGACCCACACCTTCCTCGTTGACCGAGCGGTGGCGAAAGGCGGGCTCGATTTGGGGCCCGCGGGAGGCGAGTACATGCCGGTGTCGCTCGGTGGGTGTTTCACGAGCCACCTGCTGGCGGCGATTCGCGCCCGGGAGGCGAAAGTCACCAATGTCCGCGTCGCGGTCACCGGCACGCTCGACGGTGCGCCGGAGCGCTTCACCGCGTTCACGATGGATGTCTCAGCCGAGTGCCAGGATCCCGAGCTCGTTCGTAAGCTGATCACGATCGCCGGCCGCGCCTGCCAGGTGCTCAACACCCTTCGCCACGTGGTGCCGATCGCGATTACCTATGAAGGGTCGCCGGTCGAATTGACTGAGGCGGCGGCCGCCCGCTGACCGGGGCTGGACGGCTCGCGACGTGGCGACACAGTTCGATAGAACGTCGATAGGACCTCGATAGAACGTCGATTGAACGACGTCAACGACGAGGGCATCGTCAGGCGAGCGTCGAAGCTTCAAACCGACCAGGGGCTGGTGATGACCGGGGACTGCAGGGAACAGGGTGGCGAACAGATCGGCGGGGACAACGGAATAGCTACGGTCTGGTTCTGGCGGCTGTGAGAGCCTGCACCGCGTCCACCAGAATCTGGACAACCGCCCTCAGTCGTGCCACCTCTTCGCGGGTCTCGATGCAGATGCACTGGTCTGGCCGCGGGTCGGTCTCGCGGCGACCGCTCGTCACGAGCGTTCTTCGTTCGGGGTTCCTGCGCCGTTCGTCCATCCCAGCCATATAGCAAGAGCGTCACCACTCTCCGGCCTCGGCCGACGCGAGCTCCCTCAGAAAACTCTCGGCGCTTGGCGACTAAGTTCTTCGTCGCGGAAGATATGCAGCCCCGGCGGCGGAAGGGGAACGCAAGGGAAGCGACCGGCGGGTGCAGTTCCGGCGCGTCAATGCTATGCTTCAACGGAGGTGGTCAGGCTCCGGAAGCGTCTGTCTGCGATTGCGGTGTTCTGGGTTCTCCTTCAGACCGCAGGGCTCTCGGCGCCGTTGACGCTGCGCATCCCGCATAACCCAGCGGCTGAGGACCACTGCTCGTGTCCCGGCGGCGATCGAGGCGGCACGTGCCCGATCCACGACAAACTGCAGGCGCAACCCGGCAACGACGGCCGCTGCAGGCTCCAGAACGCATGTGCGGCGCCCGACGTCGCATTGCTGTCGCTTGCCGGCGGCGCTGGCATCCTCTCCTCCAGCCCCAGCTGCACTGGGCCCGGGCTCTCGCAGTCGCGGGTCGCGAGCTGCCCCATTTCTCGCGTGTTTGGCGTCTACACTCCCGGTTCACCTCCTCCCCGAGCGTAGCTCCGCAACCGAAGTCTGTCGCTCGGCGGCGTCGTCCGTCACGGCGACCACGATCGCGTCGATCAGGCGGTCGGGTCGGACCGTCACCAGCCGACGCACACGAAAACGCCGTCATTGAAAGGTGTGTCATGACCCGAGGAACGGGAGCTCTTTGCGTCGGCGTGCTGGCGTGGATGACTGTGGTGGAGTCGGGTGTTTTGCTGCGTGCGCAGCCCGGACAGACTCCGCAGAGCCCCGCCGGGGCGCCATCACCCAGTGCCGCGTATACGAGCGGTGGAGAGATGCTTCGCCCGGAGGCATACCGGGAGTGGATCTATCTGAGCTCCGGCCTCGGCATGGTGTACGGCCCGGCGGCCGCGGCGGTCGCGGGCCGGCCTCCGAGCTTCACCAACGTTTTCGTCAATCCCGCCGCCCATCGTCAATTCATGGCGACCGGCACGTGGCCTGACGAAACCGTCATGGTGCTCGAGATCCGATCGTCCGCAAGCGAAGCGTCGATCAACCGGGGCGGTAGCTTTCAGACTGACGTCGTGGCGGTCGAAGCCGCGGTCAAGGACCGCAAGCGGTTCGCCGATGGCTGGGCGTATTTCAATTTCGGGGCGCGGGGCGATCGCGCGGCGCCGCTGCCGCCCACGGCGAGCTGCTATTCGTGTCACAAGGCCAACGCCGCGGTCGATCAGACCTTCGTCCAGTTCTATCCGACGCTGATGCCCGTGGCCCAACGCTTCGGAACCGTGCGCGCTGACTATCAACATCAGCCCGCTCCCGCCAAGCCGGCCGAGGGCCCTCGATAACAGATCATCACCATCATGGAGACAACGATGAAAAGACCGCTGACGATCTTCCTCTTCGCGATCGCCGCCGCCGTGGCGTTTGGCGCCGGCCTCTCCGCGCACATGAAATTCGACAAAGCGGACCCTGCGGCGAAGGCCGCCCTGACGGCGCCTCCCGGGAGCATTCAGGTGTGGTTCACCGAAGCGCCGGATCCGAAAATCAGCAAGCTGGATCTCAAGGGACCGTCAGGACCGGTGAAGCTGACCGGCCTTCACGTGATGGACAAGATGTCGCTGATGGCGCTGGTTGGTGACGCGATGCCGGATGGCGCCTACACCGTGTCCTGGCAATCGGCCGGCGATGACGGGCACGTCCAGAAGGGCGAGTACACCTTCAGCGTCAGGCGGCCGAAATGAGGGCGGCCGCCGGAATGCTCATCGTCGCGTTCGGGGTGATGTCTACGGCCGTCCGTGCGCAAGACCATGGGCAGGCTGGCGGGGCCCATGCGAAAGGCGCACAGCATCCCGATCACATGGAGCACAGCTTCGCGGACGTCGAGCGATACTCGAAGGTCTTCGACGACCCGGCCCGCGACGCCTGGCAGATGCCGGACCGCGTGATCGCCGCGCTTGGTCTGCGACCTGGCGAGGTGGTGGCGGACATCGGGGCAGGCACCGGTTACTTCACTGTTCGACTGGCGAAGTCGGCCGTGGCGCCGAAGGTGTACGCGATCGACGTCGAGAAGTCGATGGTCGAGCATATTCGTCAGAGGGCGACGCGGGAAGCACTTCGGAACGTGGTTGCCGTGCAGTCAACCAGCGATCGGAGCAACCTGCCGGAACCGGTGGACGTGGTCCTGATCGTAGACACTTTCCATCACATTCCCGGAAGAGCGGCGTATTTCACCGCCCTGAAGAAGCTGATGAAACCGGGTGCACGGCTGGCGATAGTGGATTTCAAGAAAGGATCGCCTGAGGGACCGCCTGAAGAATTCCGCTTCACAGCCGCTCAGATCAGTGCCGAGCTGGCCGAGGCTGGGTTCACGCTGCAGACGCAGCATGATTTCCTCCCAAGGCAGCTGTTCCTGATTTATTCGGCGAGCTGAGGCCGCCGCGCGTGGACGTGCTGTCTCTGGCGCTCGAGGCCGCGCCGAAGGCCCTGGTCTACGCGGCCACCATGCTCGCGATCGGGGCCTGCGTCGCTCGAGCTCTCTTTCGCCTTCGCGTCACTCAGCTTGTTGCGGCGGGGGACCGGCACACCTTCGAATCGGCTCTCACGCGGGTGGTGGTGGCAGCCGCTGCTGGACTGGTCGTGGCCCTCGCGCTTCGGGCCTGGGCGCACACTGCCGCAGCGTTCGGCCTTCCTGGATCGTTCAGCTGGGAGAATCTCTATCTCATCGCCGCAGAGAGCCGGTGGGGTGAGAGCTGGCAGAAGCAGATCGCCGCGTCGGTCGTGCTCGTCATCTTCACACGGATGATCGAGCCATGGCGCCGAATCGGCTGGTGGCTCACCGCACTCGGATCGCTGACCCTGTGCTATCTATTGCCGCTGCTCGGCCACGCGGCGGGTCAGCCCTCCCGCGTGTTCCTGCACGGATCCCACATCCTTGGCGGCGGCGTGTGGCTCGGCACGCTGGTGTCGATTGCGATGGCGGCGCGTATCGGGACCGGTGCGGGCACGCTCGCGGCCAGGTGGCCGCCGGTGCGGCGCCAGATGCTCGCGCAGTTTTCGCCAGTGGCGTTTGCCGGGTCGGCGCTGCTCGTGGTGACCGGCGCCGTCGCCGTCTGGTCGTACCTCGGTGCCATCGGCAATCTGCTGGCCGTCGGCTACGGCCGGTTACTCCTCTTGAAGCTCGTTCTCGTCGTCGCCGTGGGCGCGTGCGGCTTCTCGAACTGGCGACGCCTTCGGTTGCCTCCGACGTCGAGCCGTTGGTCGCCGCTGCCGGGCAACCTGGTCGCTGCCGAGATCGCGCTCGCCATCACGGTGGTTCTCGTTACCGCGGTACTGACGGAGACCGAACATCCATAGGACTCGTCACTGCCGGGTCCGAGTGCCGACTTCAATTGCGCGTATCACGAAGCCCGGGAAGGACCGCGAGGATCACGAAGCCTTCTGGGAAAAGAACTTCATGAATGCCATCGTGATGAAAACTGCTGCGGTGAATCGAAAAACGCCATAGTGTCCCGCGGCTGGCAGCGCTCCTCGATCAGGGTACAGGTGCCGCCTGCACGACCAGTGGCTCGTGGTTCGCCTGCCCGGTATGCCGCGGCGCCGGGGACCGTCTCCTCACACTGCGAGCGAGTCGTACGTGTAGGCGGCCGTCACATCCAACATCTGACCGGGCGTCGTCGACGCCGAGATGAACGAGCTCAGGGGGTCGTTCAGTCGATGGCCCCGCAACTCGGCGGCGGCGGTCGGTTGCGGGACGTACGACCGGCCGTGTCCTTGAGGCGGTGGACGCATCCACGCCTCCCAGATCCGATCGACGTTGCAGTGATTCAGGTAGAACACCGGATCGTTCGGCGAGGTTGACGGGCTCATATCGCCGCCGACAAACACGTGCACGCGATTGTGCAGCGCCGGCGCCCGGACGACGAGGTTGTCCTGCCAGCCTTCCACCAGGTTGCGGAATCCGCCGGACGCCGAGTTCCAGTTGGGCCTGTCGTAGTCCGCCTCGGCGAGTGCCGCGGCCGTGTGCGCTTTGCGCGGCAGTCGGTTGGGGCCCGGCAGGTTCGGAATGGCTGCGCCGAGCGCGCGGCGCAGCCCGCGGTTGGTCTGTACCAGATTGCCGTTGCTGTCGGCCGTGATCCGAACTCTCCAGCTGGTGGCGTCGGCGGCGTTGAACGCGAACGGTCCGGTCGCAACCGGACTGCCGCTGCCACCCATGCAGGTGGGAGACCAGATTGGCGCTGTCCGCTGGGTTGCCGGCGTCCGCTCGCCGTCTGCCGCCCAGTCCCAGTAGGGGAGGCCGAAGGTGGCGTCGTTGCCGAGCACACGCTGCAGGTTCAGCTCGAGCTGCAGCAGCATGAACCGGTGCCACGGAAGAAAGACGGGTCCGCTGTGCGCCGCATTGCGGTCGCCTTGCGTCGGTGGTGTGAGCGTGTTCATCGCCACGTGGTGCCAGACCACGAACAGATCGTAGGTGCTGATGGGACGGTCGGGCCCGGGGATCCAGATCGTGCGGGTCGTCGGTCCCGGAAACTCGTTCTTCAGGCGTTTCACCCCGTCGATGAACTTCGTTCGAGCCGCCACGTTGGTGACGATGTTCGCTCGCACAGCCATGTCCGTGTCCTCAGCGTGTACCCGCGCGTTCAGCGCCGGCGCCGGCGAGGAGCGCGACGCGCCTCGGGGCGGATCCGTTTGTCGCCCGGCGGGCGAACCCCCCGTGCCGCCGACTTTCGGCGGAGGGGCGCGACGTGCTCGTGGCCATCGTGGGAATGGCCGTCATGTCCGCCGTCACCGCCGTGCCCACCCGGCTCGGCGTCGGCGCCGAAATCGTCCGGGAAGACGTCGATCAGCCGCCGCACCATATCGAGCGCAGACGGAAAGCTCACATTCGGCACCGGATGGTAGTGCACGCGACCATCGTCGGTAACGCCCATATGGCCGGTGACGGCCCGGCCGTCCACCTGGATGTCATACGTGGTCCGGACCACGATGTGATGACCTTTGTAGTCGGCCTCTCGCAGGCTGGCGGACGCTCCGTCGTGATGCGGTGCGTGCGCGGGCATTTTCGCGGCATGGCGCCGCACGTGAGCGCCTATCGAGGCGGCTGTTGGCTTGGCGAACGGGTTGCGCGGTGACATGGCAATCCTCTCTGAGACGACGCTGTCGTTGTTCACCCAGGTGGCGATTGAGGCGACATTCTACTGCGCGTCGAGATGCGGGCGATGGCCGAAAAGCAGCAGGTCGCACCTCGACAGGCCCCGCCTGGCCACCTGACGTAGCATCAACAGGTTCTACGCCTTCAGCATCGATGGAGATAGCCTCCGCGGCTCGTCGACGCTTCGTCGTCGTCGGCGGCGCCCTCTTCCGACTGACCACGATCGAGCGTGCGATGGTTACGCTCGTTCTCGTGCAGGCGGATCCGATCCGTGCCGCGGCTCGCGCTCGGACGCCGGGCCGGGTGATGTTGTCCCGCACCGGTAAGACGGGTGCTGTTGGGAGGCAGATCTGCAGGTCTGCGCATCATCGGGTCGCCGCGCCGCCCAGTGGATTTCCATCTCCGTCGAGCGGCGTCACTTCTCCCAGATTCAGCTCGCGGATACCCGCCTCGATCTGCGCGCGATCGCCGACCACGATCCAGATCACGTCGTTCGGACGGATGAACTTGCGCGCCGCGGTGTCCAGGTCGGCCTCTCCCAGTGCGCGCACGCGCCGTCCGAACGTGGCGAAGTAATCGTCCGGGTAGCCGTAGTTGAGAAGCTGGATCGCGGCCGCCTCGAGCGACGCGAGGGTCGCGAACCGTCCGGGCAGGCCAAGCGTCTGCGTTCGCATGATGCTCGAGAACTCGTCGCCACGAATCGGCCGCGCGCCGGCGATGTCCTGTAGCTCCTTGATCACCTCGGCGATCGACTCCTTGGTCTTGTCGGTCTGCACCGGCGCGATGACGATGAACGGCCGCTGGCCACGTGCATCGGTCAGCGCGCCCGACGTCCCGTAGCTCCAGTGCTTGTCGAGCCGCAGGTTCCGATTGAGACGCGACGTGGCCAGGCCGCCGAAATTCCGCATCACCGTGTCGATCGCGAGATCCTCGGCCTGCCCCCCGGCTTCCGAGACGTGCGCCGCCACGATCACCGACTGAGGGGCGCCCGGCTTGTCGATCAGGTAGACGCGCCGGCCCGAGGTTGGCGGCACCGGCTGAACCCGCTTTGCCGGCGTCTTGCCGGCCGTCCAGGCGCCGAAAGCTCGCTCCAGCTCCGGCAGGAGCGCCGCCAGCGTCGTGTCCCCGGTGACGATCAGCGTGGCATTGTCTGGATGAAACCAGTCGCGATGCCACCTCGCCAGGTCGTCTCCGGTGAGCGGCGAGACGGTCCGCTCGTGCCCCGAGCCGGTGAGCGGGTTGCCGTACGCGTGACCGCTGCCGTACAGGAGCGGCGAGACCACGCGGCGGGCCGCCGCGATCGGATCGACCTTCTCTTGCGCAATCTGCGCCAGGCGGCGCGCCTTGGCCTGCGCGACGAGGGCGGCAGGGAACGATGGATGCAGCACGACGTCGGCGTAGACCGCCAGCGAGGCGCGAACGTTCGGCGCCAGCGCCTGGAGACGGACAAACGACAGGTCGAGCGAGCTGGCGGTCGTGATCCTCGCGCCTATGGCATCGAGCTCGTCGGCGATGCGGAACGTATCCTTCGTCGTCGTCCCGTCGTCGAGAAGACCGAGGGCGAGCGAGGCGGCCCCGGCGCGCTCGGGCGTGTCGGCGGCATAGCCGGCATCGACGGCGAGCGCGAAATTCACCAGCGGTACGGTGTGCCGCTCGATCAGCATGACGTCGAGGCCGTTGGTCAGCGTCGCGCGCTGAATCGGCGGAAACGCGGCGTCGGGCGCCTCGCCGAGCGGCGGCAGTATGGTTCGGTCAACCGTCGTCTGCCCCGGCTGAAGCGCCGGATACGGCGTCACGACCAGCGTGTAGTGGGGCGCGCCGATCCATTCCCGGCTGGTGTCGCGCACCTCGGCCGCGGCAGCGCGCGAGATCCGCTCCAGACGATCCAGATAGCCGTCTGGCCGGCCATCGAGCGTCATGCTTTGCGCGAGGATGTCGGATCGTCCGCCGAAGCCGCCGAGCCGCTCGGTGGCGCGTGCAAATGTCGACAGGATGCGGCTGCGGGCGCGGGCCAGCTCCGCGTCGGTCGGCCCCCTGGTCACGAGCTGGTCGATCGCGGCGTCGAGCTGCTCCTCGACGCGAACCGGGTCGATGCCGGCCTTCACCGTCGCGGTGACCACAACCAGACTGGCGAGCTCCGACGGATAGACGTCCGCGGTCACCCTTGTCGCAAGCTCCTGGTCGTATACGAGCGCGCGATCGAGCCGGGCGCTCGGCGACCCGCTCAGCACGCTGGCGAAAAGCTCCAGCGGCTGCAGCGCCGGATCGCGCCAGGCGGGCGCGTGGTAGACGCGGTAGAGGCGGGCTTGCGGTACGCGGTCCTGCATCTGTTCCCGCAGGTTGGCGTCGAGCCGCGGCACGAACTGATCGACGCGCGCGAGCGGCGGTCCGGGCTTGATGCCGCCGAAGTACTTCGTCACCAGCTCCAGGGCGTGCTCGGCCGTGATGTCACCGGCGAGCGAGAGGACGCAGTTGTTCGGTCCGTAGAAGGTCGCGTACCAGTCCTTCACATCCTGCAGCGTGGCGGCGTTGAGGTCGTCCATGCTGCCGATCGTCGGCCAGCTATACGGATGTGAGGCGGGGTAGATCCGCTCGACGATCTGATCGAAGACACGCCCGTATGGCTGGTTGTCACCCTGTCGCTTCTCGTTCTGGACGACCCCGCGCTCGCGCTCGAGCATCGCCTGGTTGATCTGGGCAGCCAGGAACCCGAGGCGATCAGCTTCGAGATACAGCGTGCGCTCGAGCGCCGACACCGGTACGTCCTCGAAGAAGTTGGTGCGGTCGGTATCGGTGGTCCCGTTGCGGTTGGCCGCGCCGAGGTCGTCCATCGCCTCGCGGAAGCCGCGCGGGTAGTGCTCGGACCCGTTGAAGAAGAAATGCTCGAACAGATGCGCAAAGCCGGTCTTGCCCCGCTGCTCGTTCCGCGAGCCGACGTGGTACCAGAGATTCACCCCGACCACTGGCACCGAGTGATCCTCGTGGACGAGCAGCGTCAGGCCGTTGTCGAGCACGAACTTCTGGTGCTTGATCTCGAACGCGGACCGCTCGAAGGCCGCCCGCGCGGCCGTGGGAGGCGCGGCGGGCGGGACGACGCGCGGGGCCTGTCCCGCCAGCGAGATGGCTCCGGTCGCGAGCGCCAGGCAGAGGGTCAGCTGTGAGCGGCGGTGCATCGATCGGGCCTCCGTGATTGACACCGCGATGGTAGCGCGATTTCGAGCCGGCTCGACGTCTACCCGCTTGTCCTCCGGTCATCGTTGGACGCCAGGACGCCGCCGGTGAGGCTCGATGGCCGGCGCGCCGCGGCTCCAGCCTGCGCCTCACGCGACATCGCGTCCTGGAGCGCCACCGGGATCACGACGTTCCGCATGTCGACCGGCGGTGCGGTCCCGCCCATTGGTTCGAGCGCTGATCGGCACGGTGCTGCAACTCGGCCTCAATCCGCTCTCGAGCACGTACCCGCGTCCGACCATCGACCTTCGAGGTGGGTCTTACTTGAAGCGGGCGGCGATGGTCGCGGTGCGCAATCCGGTTGGCGTCCTCTGACTGGTGACCGCTGACGCCGGCGTGAGCTTGCTCAGCACATGAAGGAGGCTTTCGAGGTCGTCACGATCGAGGCCCGCGAACTCGAGTGGCGGACGGTGAAACTCTTTGAGCAACCCGGTCCGGGTTTTCTGGCCCTTCTTCGTCAACGCGACCAGTTTGACGCGACGGTCGTGAGGGACCGATTGCCGTTCCGCGAGACCGAGCTTCTCAAGACGATCGACGACCCATGTGGCATTGGACGGGTCGCACTTCCACGCGTCCGCGAGTGAACGCATGCTGCGCCCCTCCTGAACATGAAGGCTGAAGAGCGCGCGGGAGTCGTTGGGCGTCAACCCACGCCTGCCCAGGCTCTCGGTCCGGTTCGGGGCCGATCGAATCAGGTAGTCGAACAAGAGGCTCCAGGCCCGCCTGGCGAGAGCGGCCTGGGAGGGGTGCGCAGAAGGCATTCTCTCAGCTTACGGCCGCTCGGTGACGTTCCACAATCGCCTGCGGCCGCTGGTGCACTTCCCGACGCCAGGTACACCCGGCCGAGGCCTTCACAGAGGAAGGAACAATTCACGCCTTGTCAGGCGCGTCCGGCACGGAGATCTTCCCTTGTTGCAGAACCGCCACCGTCGCCCGACACGCGGCGTCCTCGCAGGTGGCAAACGTCTCGGTGCGGTGCGCCAGCGCAACGTGGTGGCGCTGCGCGACATGGCGCAGCTCGACGATCAGGCGGGCGTTGCGGGCGACGTGTCGGTCGCAGTCGAGGCACAACGGACGGACCATACCAACGACCTCTGTCCGCGGGCGCGGGCGAGGCGCGCGAGCGGGGTAATGGGTGACCTACGAGCGGTGCGGAAGCTCCAGCAGCCTTCGCACCGGGCCGACATCGAACCGGCAGCACAAGGTGGAGCACCGACGATCTCGAACGGATGCAAGCTGGTCACGCCGGCGGCCTCGTGAGGACCATCGCTCACCTTTCGGCAAGCCCGGGCGTTCGTCCAAGAGATCTTCACGGCGCTGCTGTTTATCCGCCGCCGTCAATACATGCGATGGATGAAGCAAGCCGCACAGCGGTTTTCATCAACTGCGGATCTGACAGAGTCGTACTAGTCGTGCAGCACGACGCTCAACAGGGAACGATTGATCTTGAGCCGGAGCTCGTCGTCATACTCGATATAACCTGCCTTCTTGAATTTGTTCAGAAAGAAATTCACCCGGGAGCGCGTCGTGCCGATCATCTCGGCGAGCGTTGTCTGGGAGACCTTGGGCACTTCGCGGACCGGCTTGCCCTGCTTCCCGTAGCGCGCCAGCAGCAACAGCGCCCGCGCCAACCGCTTCTCGCTCGAGTTGAACAGCTGATCGATCAGATCCGCTTCAATGCGGATGTTGCGCGCGAGGATGTGCGCGATGAAGCGGTCCGACATCGATTGTTGCTCGCGGAGCAGCCGGACCATCTTGTCTTTGTCGACACGCAGGATCGCGCTGGGCGCAATCGCCGTGGCGCTGCCCATGCGGACCGGCTGCCCGGCCAGGCAACCTTCACCAAAGAACTCCCCCGGCTCGAGCACGGCCACCACGGCCTCTCGGCCCAGCTTCGACAGCACCGACAGTTTCACGCACCCGGCCCGGATGTACATCACGCCGTCGCAGGGGTCTCCTTGCGTGAAGATGGCGTCGCCTCGCGCGTACTTCACGACCGACCTGTCGGTTCCGGCAGATTCGAGAAACGCCCTGGCGTCGAACGCCGGCACCGTCGCGCGGGTGCTGGACATGGCTCGTGGCTTCATCGGGTTCTCGCGTCACCCCCACCGCCGCACACTGGGCCACGGCGTCGAGATGCGGGCGATGGTCACGCGGCTGCAAACGCCGCCACATGAAAGCCGGGCAGGATCTCGGCGACTGCGGCCGCGTGAACCGTCATGTCATCGCCGGCCCGATTGGTGATCGTGGTCGTCCCGGCGTACTGCCGATTCGAAAGAAAGCCACGCCAGCCTTCGTCCGACACGTGACCACCAGCGAAGCCTGCCTGGAACACGGAGGTGGTCAGCAGCTGCAACCGGGAGTAGCCGGTCAGCTTGGTCGCGCCCTCGCTGGCGGCGATGCAGTGGCCCTCCTCGTCGACGGCAAATATGGCGACCTGCAGCTGGTCGATCAGGCGGCGCAGACGCGCCTGCCCTTCGGCGTCCGGTGTGTAGTACCGTGCGAGCTCCTGAAGATCGAGAAGCCGACGTTTGAGCGTCCGCTGCGCTCGAGGGGCGGCGGCGATCAGCCCGTCCACTTCGTCGACCAGCACACCGACGTCGTCGGTGTGCGGCGGGAGTGTCACGCCTCCGGCGGCGCGGATGCGGCGCGCCTCGGCCGACTGGAGCGACGAGGTGAGGACCACCACCGGGATGTCACGCGTGGTCGATGCCTCCGACAGCGCGGCCAGCAGGTCGAGCGTCTCGAGCGCCTGCACGTGGACCACGACGACATCCGGCAGCAGTCGGGTGCTGAACGCCACCGCCTGCCGGCGGTTGGCGGCGGCATACGCCACATAGCCCGCCTCTTCGAACACGTACGCGGCGAGGAGCCGCCAGGCTTCGTCCGGTCCTACCAGCAGCACGCGGCGGTGGTCGGCGGCGGGGGGGCGACGATCGCTCCGTCGGCGGCCCGGATGGCTGAGAAGGTCGTGTCGTCGGCGATTCATGAATCCTCGATTCCGGAAGATGACAGAGGACGGTCTCGACCGGGTTCTTGCGCCGGCGGGCCGGCTCCCAAGTGGCCCGCCACGCACCGATCACAAGCGTACGATGGTGCGTTTTATACCCTGGCGGGCCGGGCCCCGCTGTGCAAAACGGCACAGTATGGCGCAGGAATCCATGATGGCTCGGGAGACCCATCCTGCTCGAAGGCGGCCCGGGCAGCGTGGTTCAACGCTGTCGCAGGACGAAGGTATCGACGCGTTACCTGTACGCGATCCCCGCACTCGCGGGCCCTGCCAGGTGGAGGACTTCCGTACTGCGGAAGCCCACGGCTCTGCACCAGTTGCCGAAATCGGCGCCTGTGAAGTCGAACGCCTCGCCGAACTCGACCAGCATGTTCAGCGACATCATGAGGCCGAAGGCGTTTTCGCGCCGGGCATCATCGATGATGTTCTCGACGACCACGAACGCGCCGCCCGGGGGAAGGGCGTCGTAGGCCGCCTTCACGAGCTGCATCTTTTTCTCGAGGTTCCAGTCGTGGAGGATCATGCCCATCGTGATGACGTCAGCCTTTGGCAGCGGATCGGCGAAGAAATCCAGCGCATGGGCCGATACGCGGTCACCGATACCAGCGGATGCGATCTTGCGCTCGGCGATGGCCGTGGCGGCCGGAAGGTCCGCGGAGATGCAGCGCATGTGCGAATGCGCCTTCGCGACCAGGATTGACAACAGGCCGTTGGCGCCACCCACGTCGCACAAGGTCTTGTAGCGGGAGAAATCGAACTTCGCGGCGAGTGCCTGGAAGTTGCCCGCCGAAATTCCCGCCATGGCTGCCATGAACTGTTCGAGCCGTTCCGGCTTGCTGTACAGCTCCTGGAACACCGACGCTCCACCATGCTTGGTTTCGTTTTGCGGCCTGCCGGTCCGAAGCGCCTCCGTGAGATCGCCCCAGAAGGGATAGAGCCGCGCGTTCGCCATTTCGAGGAAGCCGCCCATATACTGGGGACTGCTCTGGTCGAGAAACGCCGCCGTTTCCGGAGTGTTGCGATACCGCGCATCTGGGCCGTCACCGTCGCGCTCCAGGAAACGCAGCGCCACGAGGGTGTCGAATAAATCGGGATTCGCCCGGCGATGTAGTCCCAGGGCATCCTGGAGCTCTGCCCCCGTCATCGCGCCGCCTCCGACACGGGTGAACAACCCGAGCTCCACGGCCGAGAGCAGGGTCTTGGCCGGCCAGAATGCCATTCCAACTTCCATGATTCGGGCGGGTGTGCTCGATTCCAACGCTGACTCCTCTCCGTTGCTCAAGGTGCGGCGTACGAGGTCGATGTGCGTGCGCTCAAGACGATCCGTGATGTTGACACGATGCGCCGGCGGCCGAGGTGGCAGCAAGACGATGACGAACATGTACCCCGGCCGGTTCTTCGCACCGCCCGGGGGTTGTCTTCCGCACCGCGGAGTGGGGCAGGCCGCTCACTCCACGATGGTGAAGATCTCGCGGTGGCCGGATTCCACCAGCAGCCCCAGTTTCTGGTAGTTCGCCTGCCAGTCCTTGTCCCCGAAAAGGCGAGGGGCGTAGCTTTCGAAGGTCGCCAGATTCGCCACCGTCAGTTCGAGCACCATCGTGTAAAACGGGCCCGTGACGTCCGTCAGGACGCGTGTGGAAAAGGCCACATCCGGGATTGCCCGTTTTTGGATCGCCAACCCCTCTCTCATGAGAGCAACGGCCTCTCGTGCTTTCCCGAACTTCAACTGGAACACATTGCGGATGACGATCATGGATGCCTCCTGAATGCCGACTCAAACCGCGGTGGCTGACAACGGCCTGCCTGTCGCATGGCTCGCGCTCCTTGGGACGGGACCGCTCCTTGAGACGGGACGCGGGATTGTAGCACCAAGGATTCGCTACGGGGCGTGTCGCTGCCCGTCGCGGTATCCCGCCGCATACGCGACCAGCAGCGTGACGGCGGCGAATATCATGTCGGGGAGAGTGCCGAACGGTACAAGGAAGCTCGTCACGCCCAAGATCAGCGCGCCCAGAAACCACTTCGATTGCCACGGCTGCCGACTCGTGATCAGCGCCAGTATCTCAGTCATCCTCAGCCCTCATGGGTGAACCACGTCCCTCTCGCGCATGCGCCCACCTTTAACGCATGAGGCAGGATAATACAACTGTTGAGTTGGCTTCCAATGGGGAGTGCATGATCGCCTCGCCTTCGTGGATGTCGATGGCGCGACCAGACAGGCGTGTTCCATTTCCATTGTTCGACCAGCTCCGGGGCGGCGTCGAGAACCAGCCTGCGCAGATGGGCGAGCGTCTTGCCGCGCCAGTCAGCCAGCTCACCGATGTAATGCGTGATCCGCGCTGATGCGTTCATCGTCAGGGAACCAAGCGCGATCATAGGCGAATCGGCCGGTGTCTGTTTTGTACAGAAACGACAACTGCTCATCACCGCAAAGGATGCGTGCGGGCGTCTGTCCGATCAGATGCTTGAGCGAACGCGTCAGGTGCGGCTGATCGAAGTAGCCCGCTTCGTGGACAGTGTCGAGAATGGAGACGCCTTGCCTCAGCAGGTTCGTCGCGTGGCGGGCGCGCTCGATCTGACGATACGTGCCGTGGGTCATGCCCGTCGCCTGCAGGAAGTGCCGCTGCGCCGATCGCCGCGACAGAGCCTGGTGATCGCCCTGGAGCGCCGCTTCGACGCTGCCGTCACGCGCAATCACACCATGACGCACGAGCCGGGCGACGAACGTGTCCGCGTTGTCGAAGTCAGGGTATTCCCACCGGGTTCCATCCAGCCAGAACATTCGACTCGACGCACTCGCCAGGGCCTCGTCCTTTCGATCGATGATGGCGCTGGCGGGGTGCATTGGGAAGAACGTGCCCAGCTTGAAGCGGAGAGCCAGCCACTCGCCCTCTGCCGGGCAATCGGCCGGCGTCGCTCTGGTTTCCGGGCCTCGCAGCGTCAGAAACGTCCTGCCGCTGTGCCGCGTGACGACCATCTCGAGGTGGCTCGCCGCCACCGACACGAAGGTGCCGGCCCGCTCGCTGTGGCAGCGCCACACCCGTTCAACAAACGGTGAATCTGACCCTCGGTCCTCGAAGACCATGAACATTCGCGTGACCTCGATTGGCTACCAATCCTCCTTCATCCTTCGCGTTTTATCGACCTGAAGTTGGCGGATGTCGCGGCGCTCGAGCGACGGCGGTCGAAGACTTGCGACGCCCTTGAGTCTTCCGCTGAAACACTGATTCCCCCCTTCGGCGCTTGTTCGTGAGCACCTCAGGCCACGGCTCTAAGTCGCGTGCCTGCGTTGCGCCGCTATCGATGACTGTTAACCGTTCGATCGCCCGATCGTTCGGCCAGGCGGCGAATCAGTCCTCGCGGCCCGCCGGAGGAGCGTCCACTGGCAAGCGGGGGATACCGAAATTGCCCTGGAGCAATGCGAGTTTCGTCAGGTCGAGCGGCCCGACAATGTTCACAACGGTCAGTTCCATGGGTTCTACAACCAGGATGGCAAGGCCGCCTGATTCAGTGCCCTGCCGCCAACTGTAAATCTCCACCAGCTCGCCGTCACGCTTGCTGTCGACGGTCACCAGTCTCGCCCACCCGGGAGCCGTCAACTGCTCGCGAACGCGATTGACATCGTCCGAGGTATAGGCGTTCTGGCGCTCGAATTCGAGACTCCGGACATAGATGCCCTTGACCTCGGCCAGCATCGCCTTGAGGGCCGCCTGCTCGCCCTCCGCCTTGAGAAACGCGCTGGCCAGTTTCAGCATCGCGGGGTCGATCGCGATGTTGACCGATTGCGCGGCCTCGCTGGCCAGCCGATCGAGGTGGTCGAGCTGCAGGCGCGCGCCCTGGGCGAGCGCGCTCGCCGGACCGACCAGCAAACATAGCCACATTGCTATCGTGATCTTCATGGATGCCCCACTACCTATTCGGTTCCTGAAGTCTGCGCTGCACCACCGCGAGCTTCTCGCCCGCGATCTGGAGCGCCAGCCTGACATCGTGCTGCACGCGTGCCGCCGCGGCTTGTTGCACGCGTGCCGCCTCGGCCACCGTCTCCTGTTGCCTGTAGTACCGCTCGCCGCCGATCGCCACGACAGCGATCGCCGCCGCCGCCCCGAGCCACCGCACTGCACGCCTATCCGGCGATGGGGACAGAGACGCGGTGGCGGCAGGGACGATGACGCGCGGCTCGAGGCGCGCGAGCACGCGACCTGCGAGACCGGGCGGCGCCGGTTTGCGTGTAAACGCACGGCGCAGGTCGTGGTCGAGATTCATGGCTGCCCTACCTTGAGTAGACCGGCGCGCAGCACTGCCAGCGACCGCCGAAGATGACTCTTCACCGTGTTCACCGGCATCTGCAATGCGTCTGCAATTTCCGACGGCTCGAGCTCCTCCTGGTACCGCAGCACCATGACGACTCGCGCCCGTGGTGGCAGCCTGGCGACTAGTTGTTGCAGCCGTCCTTCGAGGAACAGGTCCCGCGGCCGAGCAGATGCCCCGCGCTCGGGCACCTCGTCCATCGGCAGTTCCCAGCGGTGCCGGAGTCGTCGCAACTCGTCAATGCAGCGGTGCCCCGTGACGCGGCGCAGCCAGGAGACGAGATGCGCCGTGGACTCGAGGTTCCAGAGGTTTCGATACAACTCGAGAAACACGTCCTGCGCCAGATCCTCGGCGGCCGCTCGGCTGCGCAGGACGTGCAGCGCGAGGCTGAAGAACATCGCCTGGTGGCGGCGGACAAGAACCGCAAACGCGGTGGCATCCCCGCCGCGCGCCAATGCGAGCGTATCGTCGTGGTCCGCTGACAAAACCTGGGCCGCCGGGATCATGCCTGCTGAATAAGATACGTGCCGCGAGGGCAGGAGGGTGCAGGGCGACGCCCGGATCTCACGTTTCCGTCGCCGCAAGGGCGTGGGTGCCTCACCGGGCGTGGTGTCCCGCCTGTCTCGCACCCTGTGGTCACCCTCGCTCGCAATAGAGGGTAGCGAATCATCTGCCGGAGCTGCTCTGCAGCGCCTTCTCATTGTCGCGGTCGGCCTTGCCGCTGTCCTTGCCGCCATGCCTTAAGCGCAGTCCGATCTCGACGCGCTGATGTTCCGTGTACTCGAGCGGCGCGACGAGAACTGGAAGAAGTTGCAGCAGTACACCTGAAGGGCGCTGGGCGGTCACATACACCGACTACCGACTCCGACCTTGCGCTTCGACAGGAGCCGGGATAGTCCCTGGTCGAACCGGACGAGGTGATCGACGTCCGAGATTCAAATCGACCTGCCCAGCCCAATAGCCGTTCCGAGGTCCAAGCGTCTCCAGCGTTGTGAGGACCATCAGTCGAGTGGTGCCGCAGGGAACTTCGGAAGAGGGATGAGCTCATGTGTCGGCGGCTACGCGAGGCGATCACGGCTCGTATGGAGTGGCAATAGGAAATCTGTTGTATTCCAGCCGGCCCTGTGGCAGTGTCATATGGGAAAGCTATAGATGGACATTGCGCGTCCGGATGTCGCGAGGAAGAAACGTCGCCGTCGTTTCGTGTACGGGAGTGGAATCGTGGCCGCGCTGCTCCTGGTGACCGCCGGGATCTCACGGTTGGAGCCAGCCGCGCCGAGCGTCGATCGCGCGACGCTCTGGATCGAACACGGTCAAGCGGGGTCCGATGGTGCGGCAGGTGCGCGGCCTCGGGACCCTGGTGCCCCAAGAGACACGCTGGATTCCGGCGACGACGATGGGACGGGTGGAGCGGGTCGTGCTTCGGCCGGGCACCGCGGTCACGCCCGAGAGCGTGATCGTGGAGTTGAGCAACCCGGCGTTGGACCTGGAGTTCCAGGATGCGGTGTTGCGGGTGAAGGCCGCAGAGGCCGGGTTGGCCAATGTGCGGCTCCAGTTGCAGAAGGAGTATCTCCAGCAGGAAGCGGCGACCCTGGCCATGGAATCCGACTATCAGAAGGCGGCGCTCCAAGCCACGGTGAACCAGCAACTCGCGGAACGGGCGCTGCTGGCGGACATCACGCTCCAGCAGTCGAAGCTGGACGCGCAGCAACTGGCTGCCCGGTTGGCGCTGGCCAAGAAGCAGCTCCAGAGTCACATCGATTCCATGGCGGGCCGCATCGCCGTCCAGCAGGCGGAGCTCGATCAGGTCCACGCCATCGTCCAGCTCAAACGTCGTCAGGTGGACGAGCTACGTGTACGGGCCGGCGTCGCGGGCGTGTTACAGGTGGTGCCGGTTGAGGTCGGCCAGCAGGTTGCGCCCGGAGCGAACCTGGCCCGGGTCGCCGATCCGACGCGGTTGCAGGCGGAGCTCAAGATCGCGGAAACCCAGGCGAAGGACATTCAGGTCGGGCAGGTGGCGTCCATCGACACACGGAACGGTTTCACGACGGGCCGAGTGGTTCGCATCGATCCGTCAGTCCAGAATGGCACCGTCACCGTGGATGTCGCGTTAGACGGCGCGCTGCCAAAGGGCGCCCGGCCCGACTTGAGCGTGGACGGTACCATCGAGCTGGAGCGGCTGGACGATGTGCTGTTCGTTGGGCGACCGGCGTTCGGCCAGGAGCAGGCGGCCGTCGGCCTGTTCAAGATCCACGCGAATGGCGAGGCCTCACGCGTCCAAGCCACGCTCGGACGAAGCTCGGTGAACACCGTCGAAGTGCTGTCCGGATTGGTTGTCGGAGACCAGGTGGTCCTGTCGGACATGTCCACCTGGGATCAATTCGATCGGATTCGGCTTCAGTAGGAGCAGACGCTGATGCATCCACCGCCCGTCATCAAACTCGAGAACGTGACGAAGATCTTTGCCACCGACGAAGTCGAAACCCATGCCCTGTCTGAGATATCCGTCGAGATTCAGCGAGGCGAGTACGTCTCGATCGGCGGGCCATCGGGATGCGGCAAGTCCACACTGCTCTCGATCGTCGGACTGCTCGATACGGCGACGGGCGGGTCGTACTGGCTCAATGGCCGGCCCGTGACGGAGCTGAGCGCGTCGGAACGCGCGAAGGTCCGGAACCGCGAAATCGGCTTCATCTTTCAGAGCTTCAATCTGATTGGCGATCTGTCGGTCTTCGAGAACGTGGAGCTCCCGCTCACCTATCGCGGCATGCGCCCGTCGGAGCGGCGCGCGCGCGTGGTCGCCGCGCTGGAACGCGTGGGCATGGCCCATCGTGCCAAACACCTGCCCAGCCAGCTGTCTGGCGGCCAACAGCAGCGGGTGGCCGTCGCGCGCGCCGTGGCCGGCGAACCGGTGCTCCTCCTGGCGGACGAACCGACCGGCAATCTCGATTCGAAGAGCGGTGAGCAGGTAATGGCGTTGCTCCACGAGCTGTACTTGAATGGCGCAACGATCTGCATGGTCACGCAC
>WHSN01000204.1 GCA_009380045.1 Luteitalea sp. | reverse complement strand
GGCGAGCGTCTCGCCGATCGTGTCGTGTCCTTGCTGCAGCATCCCGATCGTTTCCTCGTGGAGGTGCTTCTCCGTCATGCGCGCACCGGTCTCTACGTCGCGCGCCTCGGTCAGCATCGCCAGGAAGCTCCCTCGCTCGGCGCCGGTCCACCGGTTCTGCGCGATGATGTCGCTGACGCCCCGGTTCACCGTGCGCATGGCGCTGGTGAAGCGGCGGTTGGCGCTGGTCGGGATCCAGAGCGGCAGCGGCGCCAGCGCGGAGACGCGGCTCTTGAGCACCCTGAGCGCGGCCTGAACGGCCGCTGTCATCTCCGAGACGTTGGCCCACAGCTCCGCCCCAAAGAGGACGTCCCCGATGATGACGAGGGCCAGCTGGGTCATCTCGTTGTAGACGAGCAGCTCCTGCCGGGAATCGGCAGCCTTGTCCCATCGAGCGAGCATCTCGTGCGTGCGGCGGGTGATCGCCGGGGCGAACTCGACCGTATGCTCCCGCTTGAACGACGGCTGCACGCGCCGGCGTTGCTGGCGCCACTTCTCGCCGTCGGCCGTGAGCAGGCTCTCACCCCAGTACGGCTTGATGCGGTCGAAGACCCACCCCTTCCTGTAGTTCTGATGGTTGTCCTGCAGGACGTGCTTCACATGCCTGGGATGGTTGAGCAGATAGGTCCTGCCCGGCAGGGCGAGCCGCACCACGTCGCCGCAGCGAGCCGCCTCTGTCACCAGCTTCACCGGGTTTCTCCGCCACTGCGGAACGTGGCCCAGGATCGGCAGCCGTGCCGGCTGCGGTGGCGCGTTCAGCTTGACGCTCACGTTCATGCGACGAGTCCCATCGGCTTGGACCCTCGCGCCGCGGGCAGGTGAACGCCCACCGAGTCGCCGCGCTTGGCGTGGATATCACCCAGCTTGAAGCCGTGCTTCCTGGCCCACTCCATCGTCCGCATCACGCCCTCGAAGGTGACCGGCCCGATCGAGCCGTTCTCGGACAGACCTTCCAGGCCCATCAGAAGCGTCTCGGCCATGCAGGCGAGCGCGTGACCGGGCGGCAGCGCGACGCCGCCGATCGAGAAATCGTGGTCGTGCGGCAGACGTACGACGCCGCCGCGAATCACCATGACGTCCGGGCGTTCCATCCGCACCTCCTCGGACACGTCACTCGGCAGCGAGATATCGCAGATCGCCACCGGGCCGCGCGCCAGATGGCGTGGAAAGACGAGCGGTTCGGGGACATTCGACGCCGCGACGACCAGCTGGCACCGGGAGAGACCATCGACGCTTTCGACAATCCTGACCGTTGTCTTCGGGGCGAGCTCGTGGATCCTCGCCAGGAGTGGTTTGAGCTTGGGCGATCTCAGGCTTCGAACCACCAGCACCAGCTCGCGAACCATCGGCGCCATGATCATCGCGTAAGTGCTCGCGATGTTGCCGGTCGCGCCGATGACGCCGAGAACGGCGCCCTCGATGTCGACGTCCAGCTCGCTGGCTGCCTGGCGCAGCGCCAGGATGCCCATGCCTGTGGTCAGCGAGTTGCCGGTGGTCAGGCCGATGCCGGTGGCTTTCACGCGCCGGCAGCTGCCGCTGATGATCGACGTGTAGCCGCCAAAACCGACCACCTGATCGCCCTGCGCCCGGGCGAGGCTCACGCCGGCTTCGATCTTCTGCATGATCCATTCGCGATCGGGCCCCGACAGCGCCCCGGCAATCTGTCCGGCGGTGAGGTTCAGGCCGATGAAGCTGAGATGAACCCGATCGCCGGTTTCGGATCGCACGTTCACACGATCGAACACGCACGGCTCGCTGAAGCGGCTGCTGTTGTCCAGGTATTCGGTCAGCTCGGCGCCGTCGAAGGCCCGGAGCGACGGCTCCAGCAGGATCGCGTCTTCGGGCACCAGCAGGTGACCGAGAAACGCCACGCGATGCGCTGATTGCGGCGCCTCGTGATTCCAGCGGCGTGGCGACGGCCCGTGTTCGCGAATGCTCCGGTCGGCGGTCTGGATCTTGAACCCGGTGAGGTGCGGGATCGCGCGGGCCGAGATCGCCCGGCACAGCATCTCCAGGCCGTCGCACGCGCGCTGCAGCTCGGCGACCGGGATGTAGGCCGACGGCTCCAGCCTGAGAGTGAGCGCCTGGCTGAGCGTCGGGGCGAGCCGCACGTCATGGACGTTGAGCATGTACGCCGCCGCGATGTACCCGAGGTGCCCCTGCTGCGACAGCATCCGCAGGATATGAGAGGACCGGGACTGATCGAACAGCTCGATCCCCACCATCAGCCCCTTGCCGCGAACCTCCTTGATCACCTCCGGGTAGCGGGCGCGCACGTCGTCCAGCATGTTCAGGAGCGCGCCGCCTGAGGCGCTGCACCGGGCCATCAGGTCGTCGCGATCCAGCACCTCCAACGCTTTGAGCGCGACCGCACAACTGAAGTCGTCCTCCGCGAACGTGGACGTGTGCTTGAGCGAGAACTCGGCGACGTATCGGCTGCGCTTCACGAGAAGGGCGCCGATCTTGACCAGGCCGCCGCCGAGCGCTTTGCCCAGGCAGACGTAGTCCGGCTCGAGACCGAGCCACTCCGACGCGAGGAAGGTGCCGGTCCGTCCCATGCCGGTCTGGATTTCGTCGGCGACGATGGGGATCCGGTGCTCGGCGCAAACCGCTCGGATACGCGCCACGAACGCCGGCGGCAGCGGCCTGACGCCCCCTTCGCCCGCGATCGGCTCGAGGAGCATCGCCGCCACGTCGGCGGCGCCCGCGAACGCATCATCGAGATCGGCGCCGTCATCGGGGTCGAGGAACCGTACCTTCAGACCGGCCGCGTCGTACGGTTGGCGGTACGACCAGGTGAACTGGATCGCCCCCAGGGTCTTGCCGTGGAAGCTCCCCTTGATGGCCCAGAAGACCCGCTGCGGGCGCTCGAGGAACACGTGCTTGATCGCCGCCTCGATCGTTTCAGCTCCGGAATTGGTGAAGGTGACGACGAAGTCGCCAAGGCGACGGCACAGCGCCTCGGCCAGCCGCCCGGCTTCGCCCCTGCACGAGGCCTGCGCGTGGATCGGCACCTTCGCGTCGAGCAGACGCCGGGCCTCGAGGGCCAGATCCGGATGATGGTGGCCAAAGAGATTCGCGCCATAACCGCCCAGCAGATCCAGGACCCGAACCGACCGTCCATCCCGCCAGTAGTGCAGATAGTCGCCCTCCGCCTTCACGTATCTCGCGTCCAGGCCGACGCCCTCGAGAAGAGGCACCAGCGCCGGCCGACAGAAATGTCCGTAGTTGTCCATCTCGGATCCTCGTCGTCACTCACACACGTCGATCAACGATGGAAACCGGCAATGTGAACGCAGGGCCGGGAAAGCCCGGCTATCGCCGATTGGCGGCCGGCACATCGACGAGGCGGTGGGTCGTCAGGCAATCGGCAATGTCGTTCAAGCACGCGATTCGCAACAGCTCGGACTCCACAAACGTGGTCTGATAGGCGTCTTCAACGACCAGCGTGACGTCCATCAGGGAATCGGTGTCGAGCTCCTCGGCGAGATACGCGCTGTCGGCGAGCGTTTCGACGGACACGTCGAGAAGCTCCGCGATGGTATGGCGCAGCGCGAACAGGGCGTCGGTGCCGTCCGGCGCTTCTCGACTCCGCTCGAGGCGAGTCTCGGGCTCTCGAAGGGTCGCGGTGCTCACGCTTGACGCGCCCATCACGCGACCTCGCGTGCATGCGCTCGATCCGCCTGATCTTTTCTCTGGGTCGCCGTGGCTGGCGCGGGCGGCCTGCGGCAGAACGCGGTGTCCGCCACGGCGTGGCAGTCGAGTGTCGAGGCCAGACCCCGCAGCGGACCACATTCGACCATCAGCGAGAGTCCGTCGCGCACGAGGTGCGCGACTGCATCCGCAAATCTGATCGGCTCGACGAGCTGTTGGGCAAGGCAATCGATCAGGTCGTCGCTGTCGCAGTACGGGCGCCCTCTGAGTGGTGAGAACACCGGGTATTGCAGCGGGCGCCGGACGACATGCCGGAGCGCCGACGTGAGTGTGGCCCTGGTCTCGTTCATCAACCGTCGATGAGGAGCGCGGTTGGTCTTCAGCAGGACGAACGGGATGTCGAGGGCCGCGGCAAGATCGGCCGCGGCCCAGAGCGCCGGCGGCGGCCCGACGATGACGCTTTCGTGCGACGAGTTCTCGGCCGCGAGCGAAACCCCATCGGTCTCGAGCAGCTTGAGGAGGATGCTGACCTGCCGGCGGGACCCTTGGATCGACGCCATGCCGTAGCGCTCTGCCACCGCGTCCCCGAGCGCGCCGGATCTCGCGGCGACAATCTCGGCGCCTGCCGACATCGAGAACGCTCCGGCAACGACCAGAGCGGCGATTTCGCCGAAGCCGTGACCGATGAGGACATCCGGTACCACGCCGGCGTGCTGCAGGCGCGAGTAGGCGGCGAGCGAAGCCCGATAGATCGGGACCTCCGGGTGCTCTGGTTCCCGCGCCGCGGATCCGGCGGCGCGCAATGCGCTCGGCGATCGCGGCGCCGGTTCCGGCTCGGCGCTGGCCGCGCTCGATCGCTCGATCACTCCAGCGTCGAGCACGCCCTGACCCGGGAACATGACGGCGATCTGGTTCGCATGCACGGTGCTGACTCTCCTGCATGGCCAAGAGGCCCCGCATGGATCAACAACGCGTGTCGATGTCGTTCCGTACAAGTGCGTCGAGAGGATTCGTCGTCGTGATCACGAAGGCAATCAGGCGGAGGAAAGGGCCAGCGCCGACGTCAGGATTGGAGGGGACAGGCGACCGAGGAGGGAAGCGGCGACCGGTGACGGTCGCGACTACCGCATCTGCTGCTCCAGGGCCGCGCGCACGGCCTCGAACTCGGAGTCGAGGAAGCCGGCCTGCTCCGCCGCGTGCTCGAGCGACCCGGCGCGGGCCGCGTGCTCGATCGCGGCGCACAGCGGCGCCATCCTGAGCGCTCCCATCTCGAGAGCGCCGCCTCGCAGGCGGTGGGCGACCTGCACGACCGACTCGGCGCTGTTCCCCTCGATCGCTGCGCTCAACGCCAGGAGATGGATCGGCACATCCGCGAGGAACAGGCGGGAGACTTCCGCGAACACATCCGGCTCGTCCGGGCCGCCGAGCGACCGGATCGCGACCATCACAGAGGCGTCAAGAACCGGCAATTCCTGGGCAAGAACAGGGGCCATGATCTCGGTATCGAGCAACAAGCCGGCCATGCGGTGGCGAGCCGATTCGCCGTCATTTTCGCGATCGGCATTGTGCGTCGGAGCGTCAGTCTGTGCGGATCGCACACACCGACGCACGCACCCGGCAGCGTGCCTCGAGGCCTTCGCGGACCGCTTCGGTTGACGCTCAGGGCCGGGTCTGGCCGCCCGCGTGCATCGGCAATGCCGTGTGCAGGCCATACCGTTCCAGGCGGCGATAGAACGCACGCCTGCTGATACCCATCGCCCGGGCCGCCGCCTGCTTGTTACCGTCAACCGATCGCAGCACCTCGACGATACGCGCCCGTTCGAGGCGATCGGTGTCGCCGCGGTCGGAGGTGGGCGGCTCGCGGCCGTGTCCCGCCGGACGCGCTTCCGCGGCGCGGTTCGCGGAAAGGTCACGCGAGACATCGCGGTCGGTGAGGAGCGATCCCTCCGCCAGGATGCAGGCCCGCTCGATTGTGTTGCGCAGTTCGCGCACGTTGCCTTCCCAGGCGCGGCTGGCGAGGATCCGTTCCGCGCCTGGTGTGACACCGAGGACCGGCTTCCTGAGCCGGCGCGCGCAGTCGGCGACGAACGCCGACGTCAGATACGGGATGTCTTCACGCCGGTTCCGCAGCGGCGGCAGCGCGACTTCGACGGCGTTCAGACGAAACAGCAGGTCCGATCGGAACCGCCCGACCGCCACTTCCTGCGTCAGGTCGCGATTGGTGGCGGCGAAGACGCAGACGTCGACTCGCCGCGGGTCGACGGCGCCGACCCGCTGAACCGCTCCGTCCTCCAGGACCCGCAGCAACTTTGCCTGGAGTGACAGCGGCAGCTCACCGATCTCGTCGAGAAACAGCGTGCCCTCGTGCGCCGCTTCGAACAGACCCTGCTTGTGCTCGGTGGCGCCGGTGAATGCGCCGCGGACATGACCGAACAGCTCGCTTTCGAACAGCGCCTCGACAACCGCCGAACAGTTGACGGTGACGAAGCGGCGGGAGCGCCGCGACCCCTGTTGATGCAGCGCGTGGGCCACGAGCTCCTTCCCCGTCCCGGTCTCGCCGGTGATCAAGACTGTTCGGACGTGCGGCGCCAGGCGGCGGATCAGCGAGAACACCTCCTGCATTGCGGCGCTGCGCCCGATCATCCCGTGAAACATCAGCTCGTGTGCGACGCGGCTTTCGATCTTGAGCAACCGCTGACGGCGGGATGCCTCGTCGCGCACGTCGTTCAGGAGCCCCGTCACCCGTTCGAAATCGAGAGGCTTGGTGAGGTAGTCCCTGGCCCCCAGCTTCACCGCCTGCACGGCGCTGTCGATGGTGGCGAATCCACTCATCAGCACCACGTCGCACGCCGGAACCGTCTCGCGGATCTGCCGCAGCAGATCGATGCCGTCGGTGCCCGGCATCCGCAGGTCGACGAAAGCCATGTCGACGAAACGGTGAGAAAGGGTGGTCACCGCTTCGGCGGCCGACGAGCACACCGCGACCTCGAATCCGGCCGGCTCGGCCAGGCGCTTCACGACCGCGCCCACCACCGGCTCATCGTCGACGACGAGCAGGAGCGGCCGGGACATCATGTAGACCCTTTCATGGTGCTGGAGCTGATTCGAGACGACCGGGACACGGGCGGCCGTCGCTCCACCGTATGTGACCGGTCGCCTGGCCGATGTTCACAATCGCACAGCTGTGCCAGTCGGAAACGTCAGCGGCTCGGTTCGCAGCCTGGAGGGGGGCAGAGGAAGCAGGAAGGCAGTCCGGGGCGCAGCCGCCCCGGACCAGCAAGACGCGCGACGCTGCTGATGAGCAGCGTGTGAGCAGCCTGATGGTGGCGGCAGCCTAGGAGCGTGTCCGAGTAATCGTCTGTGACATGTCGATGATTCCGCTGCGCG
The DNA here is from genome assembly GCA_009380045.1 of Luteitalea sp. Classification (GTDB taxonomy): domain Bacteria; phylum Acidobacteriota; class Vicinamibacteria; order Vicinamibacterales; family CAVVIG01; genus WHSN01. The sequence continues at coordinate 88 of WHSN01000204.1, read as the reverse complement.
CGGACGCGCCAACAGTACTACACTGCGGGCGATGGCCAAGACCTATCGCCCCTATGTGCCCGAGCAGGATCTGCTGTTGCCGCCGAGC
>WHSN01000053.1 GCA_009380045.1 Luteitalea sp. | reverse complement strand
GTGGTCGATGCGGATCGAAGCTACTTGTCGGGCTTGCCGGAGTTGCGTCTGGCCATCGATCGGCAGCGGGCCGGCGACCTCGGCATACCGGTCGAGACCGTGTCACAGACGGTCAACGCGTTGATGGCTGGACAGGACGTCACCACCTTCAATTCGGTGAGCGATCAGTACGACGTGATTCTGATGGCAGAAGACGCGTTCCGCCGCACGCCCGACACCCTGGCGGCGGCGACCGTCCGCACGGCGAGCGGCGAGCTCGTGCCGCTCAGAAACCTGGTGACGTTCAACGAAGGCGAAGGTCCCGGGTCCATCAACCGCCTGAACCGCCAGCGGCAGATTTCGGTGTTTGCCAACTGGGCGCCCGAGAGCTCTCAGGCCGAGGCACAGCAGGTCATGCAGGCCGCATTCGCAGGGCTTGGGATGGCGCCGGGGTACCAGCTCGTCCCCAGCGGACAATCGCAGGAGCTCGATCGCGCAATCTACTACTTCGGCGTCGCCTTCGTGTTGTCTTTCATCTTCATGTACATGGTCCTAGCCGCACAGTTCGAGTCGTTCATCCACCCCATCACCATTTTGCTCACGCTACCAGTCGCCGTGCCGTTCGGCCTCCTGGCATCACTGCTGTTCGGGCAGAACCTCAACATCTATTCGGCGCTCGGCGTGTTGCTGCTCTTCGGTATTGTCAAGAAAAATGCCATTCTTCAGGTCGCTCACACGATCGGTTTGCGCGCCCAGGGGCTCGCGCGCCATGAAGCCATCATGCAAGCGAATCGCGATCGATTGCGGCCGATCTTGATGACCACGCTGGCGCTGGTGGCAGGCATGATGCCGCTGGTGGTTTCGAGCGGACCAGGGTCCGCGACTAACCGATCCATCGGGATACTGGTCGCCGGCGGCCAATCGCTGTGCCTGCTTCTGACGCTGCTGGCGGTACCCGTCTTCTATTCGCTGTTCGATGACGCGGCGCAGTCGCCCGCCTGGGCCCGGATCGCGGGTACCTGGTCGCGGATATCGATCCCGTGGACAGCCCGTTGGCGGGCGGCTCGGGAAGGGGCGCACACATCGTGAGGGCCGTTTCGCGCAGCATGTCGAGCGCGGCCCTCGTCGTCCTACTCGCAGCGACCGCGTGGGCCCAGGCGCCGGCGCCCACGGAGCCACAACGCGCGTCACAGCCGCCGCGGGTGGGAGTACGGCCGGGTGGCGCCACACCGATCGCCTTGGACGACGCCATTCTCCTCGCGCTCGAGCAAAACAACGATGTCGCCATCGCGCGTCTAGAGCGGAATATTGCGCTCGAGGACGTCCGTGCCGCGCTGGGCTTCTTGGATCCGGTACTCCAGCCGACCTTCCTGTACGAACGAACGACCTCCCCGGTCACGTCCGTGATTGGTGGCGCGGCGAACGGCAGCGTGGCGCGGAGCGACTGGACGGGGGGGCTGCAGCTCGCCGGTCGAAGCCCGTGGCTCGGTGGACGATTCGGCTTCGATTTCACGTCAACGCGCCTGGAAACGAACAATACGTTTCAGCGGCTCAATCCCCAGTTTCCGGTCTCGACGGGCGTCATGTACGTGCAGCCGCTGGGACGCGGTCTCACACTCGATGCTGAGCGGCGGCAGATCTTGCTGTCCCGTACCACCGTGACGCAGACGGACGCTCAGCTCGCGCGCGTGCTGATGGACCAACTGTCGTTGGTCGAGCAGGCATATTGGGACCTGGCGTTTGCCAGTCGCAATGCTGATCTGCAGACGACCGCTCTGGCGCAGGCGCAGCGTCAAGTCGATAGCAACGAACGGCAGGTGATCCAAGGCACGCTCGCCCCGATCGATGTCGTTGAGGCCGAGACGCAGGTCGCCAATTTCGAACAGAGCCTCGCCACCGCCGAACAGGCGCTCACCGAAGCGGAGAACCGGTTGAAGAGTCTCATGCTCACCGATCGGGGATCTGCGCTATGGGACCAGCCGCTCGTGCCAGCGGACCTCCGCGAGCCACAGATCCCGCCGTTCTCACTGGAGGCCGCCATGGCCCTCGCCTTGTCGAGGCGCCCCGAACTGTCGGAATACGAAGCGTCGGTCGCACAGAACGACATCGATCAGCGCTTCTACGCAGACCAGGCACGGCCGCAAATTGACCTTGTGAGCCGTTATGCACTCTCCGGACTGGCTGGCACCTTTATCGAGCAGCCGAATGATCCCCTTGGCGGCGGCACGACGATTCCCCCTTTCTTCGCCGGCGGCCTGGGAAGCGCCCTGTCCACCATTACAGCCCGTCGTTTTCCCACGGTGTCGGTTCAGCTTCAGATGGATCTGCCGCTCGGGAACAGAACAGCCAGCGCGAACGCGGCACGGGCCAGACTCGCAGGCAACCAGCTGGGGCGTGTGCGGCAACAGCTCGAACAGACGATTGAAGCCGAGGTTCGCAATGCGCTCCAGGCGGTGCAGTCGTCGCAACAGCGATTGATGTCTGCGGCGTCCGCAGCGAGGAATGCGCAGCAGCAGTACGAGAGCGAGCAGCGGCGCTTCGAGTCGGGACTCGGCACGGTGTTCCTGGTGCTGGAGCGGCAAACAGCGCTGGTGACCGCGCAATCACAGGAGTTAGGTGCACAAGCGGACGTCAATCAGGCGCTTGCCCTCCTCGACCGTGCTGTGGGTCGCACGCTCGAGCGCCATGGAGTGCAGCTGCAGGGCGGCGATTCCCAATCCAAGGCGCCATGATGACCATGCGCAAGCTGCGAACGTCCCCGTAGACAGCCGCGGGGCCTCGCGGGGAGAGTGCCGTATGGCCTACCCGGTGCGAGCGGTTCGTGGACATTATCGTCGCGGCGGGCGACCGCCGGGTCGATCTCCAAAGAGCGACCTTGCGCCAATCCAACTTAGGAGGAGGAGTCGTGCGAGACCAGGACGCGGGCGATACGACGGGGATGGTGTGACCAACATCGCTCCGTCCTTGGAACGGCACATGGTACATCGGTGGCATGGGCTCAGTCGCACATGGCTCCAGTGGAGACATTCTTGTGCCAGCGCCCAGCTGTCACACGTAGCGGTCATTGTCAAGGATGTGGTTCATTAAGCAGCGCAGAGTCTGGACCAGGGGTTCGGTAGTCCAGACTCGTGTGGGGGCGTTGGCGTTGTCGCGCGCCAGCCGGTCAGGGTCGCGGTGCGACGCGAGCTGGTAGGGCTGACCCCGCGTGAGTCGTCGAGCGGCCCACGGCGGACGCTAGGGCAGATCAGCAAACGCAGCGATACCCACCTTCGATGATATGCCTGCACCCGATTCACGTCACGCCGCGTGACGATTCTTACTGACACCCGGGAGGAGTCCATATATGCGGCGTTTATGGGGACCGCTGCGGCCTCGCGCGATTCAAGAACATTTTCAGTTCCTCGGGAATCCCACAATCGCGCTGTTGAACGGCAGCGCACGCCGGACTTGCGCGGGCGGGCTTGGGTACGTCGCCGCATCACCGAACGCTGCGTCCACGGTCGTGGTGCCAAGGACCTCAAAGGAGTCGAACACGTACGGAAGCCCTTCGGCATTCGCGATCAGCGCGTCGTCCACCACGTTGAAATGCAGGTGCGCACCGTTTGTGTTTCCTGAGTTCCCGAGCCGGCCAAGGAGCTGACCTCGTCGGACGCGCTGCCCGGTCCGGACCGCCACGCTCCCCTGCTGGAGATGGGCGTAGTGCACCATTGTCTTTCCCCCCAGCTGAAGCACGACGTAATTGCCGCCAGTAGCAGGCAATTCCAGACTGGCCGGCGGACCAGGCTCGAAGAGTGGGGGGTTGTCGACAACCCCGTCGCGAGATTCTCGAATCACGCCGTCCGCAACAGCGATGACCTCCGCACCGAAACCAACCCAGTCCGCGTTCGACGAGTCTTGCAGCGGTCCGCGCACGCCGCGGCCAGTTGCGTCGAGCCCCAGGAAATCGATGGCGAATCGCTGCGGGACCGTGATTCGGCGCCCCTTGACCAGCACACTTCCCCAGTGCGCGGCACGATGATCACCAGGCCCGTTGTGCGATATCCAAAGACCGCCGCGAAGAGGTGGCCCCATGACGAGGGGGGCTCTCTGACGCACATTCACCCGGAGATCACCGACAACCGTCTCCTTGCCAGCGCCACTCCCCCTCAGCTCGTTGCAGAGGAACCTGGGCGCCCTTCGACCTTGGGGGACCGTGACCCAGACATTCACGACGGCGGTCGTATCGCGCCTGACCACCCGGCCGTACCGAGCGTTGCGTTCAACATCGGGCCGCACTCGACCTTCCAACTCGTCTGGACCGTACGAGACGAGCGGTTCGACCTCTCGCTCTCCGAACACCTCGAGCCGTTCCAGCTGAAGGTCGCCGCCTTGCGCCGGAGCCGTGACGTGTAGTTCGTATCCGATGTGTGTTCGCCCATCCGTGCCCTCGACGGGAACGGGTGCTGCGCCCAGACGGACGTCAATCGTGTCTAGCTCCTGACGTTGGGCTGGCGCCGACGGCTCGAGGATCGCAGTGAGTACGCACATGCTCGCACAGAGCTGCAACCTTCGCGGAACGCCGGGACCGTCCATAGGTGCAGTTTACCCGGCAGAGGGGAGTCCGGGTACGAGGGCCCTACAAGCGATTATGCAGACGATATTCGTACCGTGCAGTTGCGCAGCGCAAAGGAGGCGGCAGGCTCACACTCGTACGGCTGTCAAGGGCCCAGTGACCCAATGGTGACCCGAAGATTGGTCACGGCTTCGTCGATGGTTGTATTGGCGGTGTCAATCACCAGCGTCGCGGTGGGCCAGGCACGGTAGTCCCGGCCCAGCACCTCCGACCATACGGGCCCCGTTTGCTCGCCATCGGTGAGGCGCTGCTCCACCCTGCGCCGATGCTCCGCCTGATCTGAACATCGAATCTCAACCTCGATCACGCGTGTGCCGGCGCGGCGAGCCACGTCGAGCCAGGCGGCTCGTGTGATCGGGAGCGGGTTGACCGAGTCGGCAACGACGATGTGGCCGAGGAGGAGATTGTCCTCGGCCACGGCGTAGGCGGCTCGGTAGCCGGCGTCGTCCAGCGACACGACCGTCACGCCTGACTGGCAGATCGCCTGCTCAATCGAATCGATGCGCACGTGCACCGCCGACGCCGCTTTCGAGAAGGCGCGCGCGATGGGTGTTTTTCCCACGCCTGGCAAACCTCCAAGCACGATCAGCATGTTCTGGAGAGTGTAGGTGATGGCGTATTGCCGCCGGTAGTCGCCCTTCGAAGACACCACCGGGCGGGTGCCACATCAACCCTGATGGTATGGACTCCTCCCGGTTCCCCGGCATATTGAGCCGGGGCGGGGTTGGCTCGCGTAGGTCAGAAACCAGGAGGAGAGACCATGATGCCTATCACCACCGTCGCCGTGGATCTCGCGAAGGACGTGTTTCAAGTGGCGCTGGCCGATCGCGGCGGTCACGTGGTCGAACGCCGGCGCTTGACGCGGCGTCAGTTCGAGCGGTGTCTTGACGATCTGCGCAGTGGGACCACGGTGCTCATGGAGACCTGCGGGACCGCCCACTACTGGGGCCGGCGCGCACTCGCGCGTGGGCTGCCGGGTTGGCTGCGTGTGACCATGTCTCGAGGTCAATCAGCATACCAGCAGCCTCCTGCGAGAGCCGTCGGGTCTTCGCTCACCTCCGACCGATGGGCCGTGGGCTGGCGCCGTCTCCCCTGAGTGCCAGTTCCATGTACACATCGGCCCTCGCATACTCGGAGTGCCCCAGAATGGGATGCCGCACGAAACCGAGCCGTTCGTCCAACCGGATGGCTCCCACCACCGAACAGCGCGCCATCGCGCGCTTCAGGAATACAATGCCGGAACGTGGGCTGAAGAAACCTCGTGCTCCGGCGGTAGCTATGATTCGAACGCGTTTTGGTGCCGTGATCGTTTTCGTGGCGGTCGGTTGTGTCAGTCGGCCGCCGGAGCTCCCCTGGCCGGCCGGCGACATCATCGACCTATCGCACGCGTATGATGCGGACGCAATCTTCTGGCCGACAGCGGAGCCGTTCCGGCTGGACAAGGTGGCGGACGGCATCACCGGTGGTGGTTACTACTATGCCGCCAACAACTTCTTCACCTCCGAGCACGGGGGGACGCATATCGACGCGCCGGTCCATTTCGCACAGGGACATCAGTCGGTCGATCAGATTCCGCTCGATCGGCTCCTGGGTCATGCCGTCGTCGTTGACGTCAGCGGGCGCGCCGAGAGCGATGCCGACTATCAGGTGACGCAAGACGACTTGCTGGCCTGGGAACGGATCAACGGCTCGCTGCCGGCCGGCGCGATCGTCCTCCTCCGCACGGGGTTCTCGCGTCGATGGCCGGATGCGACCCAATACCTCGGCACGGCCGAACGCGGTGAGGCGGGTGTCGCGAAACTGCATTTCCCAGGCTTGCATCCCGACGCCGCACGCTGGCTGATCACGAACCGCTCGATCAAGGCCATCGGGATCGACACCGCAAGCATCGATTACGGGCCGTCGAAACTCTTCGAGTCTCACCGGCTGCTATACGCCGAGGATATTCCTGCCTTCGAAAACCTGACCGGCCTCGAACGCCTGCCGCCGACCGGCGCGTTCATTGTCGCCCTGCCAATGAAGATAAAGGGCGGTAGCGGTGCGCCGCTCCGGGCGGTCGCGGTCGTCCCCCGGTGACGCGCCTGCCGGGCCGCGATGCTCGCGCCGAAGGCCGACGTGAGCATGTTCCCGTGGAAAGAGCCAAGGGTGGTGTCCAGGGCGACAGGCGCCAGTTCTGCCGCTCCGTTACGCCTGCTTCCGCCTGCCGGGCAGCATCATCGACAGCGCCGCGGCGACCACGAGCGCACCGGCGTACACGAACAGCGGACGCTGATGCGACGCGGGGCTGGATGAATCGCGCAGGAGCGCGCCGAGCGCCGTTGTGCCCGCCACGCCGCCGATGTAGCGCAGCGTCGAGATCACGCCGCCCGCCATTCCGGACTGGTCGCGTCCGACCGCGCTCATCGATGCCGCTTGCGCCGGCGGGGACGTCATGCCGACACCCGCGCCGATCAGCAGCATGCCAGGGACGACGTCGAACGGCACCTGCACCGCCGCCAAATCCGTGAACCACCACAAGCCCGCCAGGGCGATGAGCGAGCCGACGAGCGTCTGCGCCCGAGCGCCCATGAGCTCTGTCAGCCGCCCGCCCGCCACCGAGCTGAGCACCATTGCCATCGTCAGTGCCAGCAGCGCCTGGCCCATCGCCCGCGCGCCGAGGTGGCGCACCCTGTCGAAGAAGATCGGCAGTTGGAAGAGCAGCGGGTACATCGCCATGTTCTGCAACGCGATGATCGATCCGCCGCCGAAAAACGCCCGGCGCTCGAGCAGCGAGAAATCAACCACCGGCGACGCGGCTCGCCGCTCCCAGAATGGAAACACGATGAGCAGCACGGCGCCGCTTCCTCCGAGCCACCACACCGCGGCCCCGGACATCTGCAGTGACACGATGGTCAGCGTCAGGCCGGAAGCGAGGAGCGCGCTGCCCGCCCAGTCGAACGACGGTGGGTCGGCCGCCGGGCGTGTGTACGTGCCGCGCGACATCAGCACCAGCAGCAGCGAGACGGCAATCACCGGCAGGTTGGCCGCGAACACCGCGCGCCATCCGAATCGCTCGGTCAGCTCGCCGCCGACCAGCGGGCCGACCGCCGCCGCCAGCCCCATACACGCGCCGAAGAGTCCGAACACCCGCGCGCGCCGGTCAGGCGCCGTCTGGTTCCGCAGGATCGCCAGCGTCGCCGGCACGGTTGCGGCGCCGCCAGAGGCCATCAGGATGCGCGCCACGCCGAGCGCATGCACCTGGTTGACGAGCAGCCCGAGCACGCCGCCCATCGCCACGAGCGACAGGCCGACGACGATCCCGCGGGCGTGACCGATGAGATCACCCAGCTTGCCGCCCGGGCTTTGGAGCGCGATGCTCGTGATGAGGTAGCTCGACACCAGCCATTGTGTGAGGGTCGAGGTCTCCGCGCCGATGTCATGTCCGATGCTGGGCAGCGCGACGGCGATCATCGTGCTGCCGAGCGGGGCGAGCGAAGCCGCGAGCAGCATGCCCGCAAGCGCCGACAGCGGCAGGCCTTCCTCGTGTTGGTCCGGTCTGGGCGTGCTCACCGGTTGCGTGTCATCGCCCGGCACTGCAGCAGGTACAGCGTGCCGTCGGCGAAGGCCCACTCGAGGTCCAGCCCTTTGCCGAAGAAGGATTCGCAACGCGTCGCCAGGCTGTGCAAGCTGGCCAGCATTTCGTCGCTCAAGCACAAGGCGGTGACGAGGTGGTCGGCGACCGCTTCCTCAACCGTACCGCCTCCAGGCGCCCCGCGCACCGCGATGTCTTTTTCGCCCGCGGTACGTCGCAGCACCCGCCCCAGCCCGTCGAGCGCGTAGTTGTCCGGTATCACGAGGCCGGCGACCACGGCTTCGCCGAGGCCCCAGGACGCTTCGATGACCCGCTCGTCGGAGCCGTTCAGCGGATGTTTCGTGAACATCACACCCGCGCAATCGGGCTCGATCATGCGCTGCACGACCGCGCCGACGCGCGGCGCTTCGTGCATGCCGAGGGTGCGCCGGTAGGCGCGGGCCGATTCGGTGTGCGCGGATTCCCGCACCTTGAGGACCGCCGCGGCCACGTGGTCTTGGTGGCGCACGTTGAGGATCGTCACATGCTGGCCGGCGAAGCTCGCGCGGCCGAGTCCTCGCCGACAGCCGAGGACCGCACGGCGCAGGGTCCAGCCAGCTCGGTGAACGCAGTGCCCAGCTCTTTCGATGCCTCGGTGTGGCCGTCGAACATCGCCTCGACGTGCGTCGTGCCGAGCGCGAAACCCGGCGGGACCGGCAGCCCCGCGCGCAGCGAGCGCGCGAGCGACGCGGCCTTGCCGCCGAAGTGCGCTTCGTCGAGCGCGTCGATGAGCGGCGATGGCGTCACGGTCCCGCCTCCACGAGCTCGACCATGCCGTTGTCGCCATTCACCCGCACCCGCGCGCCGTCGGCGAACATCGTCGTCGCTTCGCGCGTGCCGACGACAGCCGGGATACCGTATTCGCGGGCGACGATCGCCGCGTGCGAGAGCTGGCCGCCGCGATCGGTGACAATGGCGCCGAGGAGCGGCAGGACCACGTTGAAAGCCGGGCCCGTGTTGCGTGTGATGAGGACGTCGCCCTGTTGCAGCCGATTGAAATCGTGCGGGCCGTTGACGATTCTAGCCGGGCCCTCGTAGATGCCCGGATGCACGGCGAGGCCCGCGACGCTCCCGCGCGGCGCCTTCTGCACCGGGACGTGGAAGATCTCGCGGATTATCGCGTCCATCGCCCGGGCATTGGCTTGTGCCTTCTTCGGCAGCCATTCGGCGGGCGGCGGCCCTTTGGGCTCCGTTCCGAGAAACGCCGGCGCGTCAGCGACCGTTCGCGTCTCGCGCCATGTCTGACGGCGGCGCAGCTCCTCGACGCCCGGCTGCTTCTCGCCCTTGAGCATGCCGACGACTTCGTCGTGGCTGGCGTTGATCGCGAGCGAGGCGTCCGGCAGCACACCGCTGTCCTTCAGCCGGCGGCCCGCTTCGAGCATGGCGCGCCGCGCCAGCCCGGAGCCCCAGGAGTCGTTGTACATCCCGCGCTCGTCGCGCAGGCGATGCATGAAGCGTGCTTCCTCGAGTAATTGGTCGAACTCGGCGCGGCGGGCCTCGGGCACTTTCGCGCGCAGCGCGTCGCGGCGCTTCGTGAAATCTCCGTGGCGATCCGCGTTGTCGGTAGCGCCGAAGATGGCGCCGACCAGCATGTCGGGCATCTCCAGCGCGTACTTGTCGGCGATGTCGTAGCCGGAGACGAGGCGGTACGCGATCTCGTCGAGATACGCCTGGAGCGGCTCGGCGACGCCGTTCTTCGATCTCAGATCGTCCAGGACTTGCTGTGCCGGACGCCCGTGGACGTGGTCCGCGGTGACGCCGCTGGCGACGAGCGCGGCCCGCACGCGTTCGAGCGGCGCGGCGCCGACGCCGCGCGAGATTGGCGCGGCGCCCTTGAGCACCCCGAGCACTTCGCCCGAAGGCAGGCCCGTCCAGCGCTGTACTTCCGAAACGAAGTGGCCCACGGGAAAGCCGGACGGAATCGTGAAGATGTGGTGCCGGTAGATCATCTCGGCCGCGTTGGCCCGGACGCCGTCGAGATGCGCGAGGAACTCCGAGTCGCCGAGCGCGGTGATCGGCGTGTTCTGGAGCCTGTGGTTGCGCGCGATCGAATCCGGCTTGACCTCAGCGTCCCAGCGGCGCATGTCCTCGCGCCAGAGCTTCTTCGCGAAGACGTCTGGGGCGGTCGCGATGCGGCGGCGAATCTCCGGGTGCAGGTGCGTGAGCAGCATGAAGATCGGGCGGGGCGGCGGGCCCGTCGCACTGTCCGGCGCGCCGACCGGCACGAACTTCCCGTAGCAGAAGTCGTTGACGAAGCGCATCCTCAGCGTGTCGAGCAGCAGCCCGTAACGCCTGGTGCCTTCGGCGAAGCCCCGGGCGAGCGGCTCGGAAACGAGCGTGCTCGCATACCGCGTGGCCGGCCTGGCGAAGTGGGTCTGCTCGAGCTCCCAGGATCCCGGCCCAGGAGCCTTGAATTCAGTCTGCGACACGGCGCTCCTCACTGGATTTGTGCTGGCGGCCGTTTATACACCAAACCGCACCGGCGTCACGCGTCCTGGGGCTGCCCTGGTCCTCGGTGGACGCTCGGTAGACGCTCGGCGGTCGCGCGGGGGACCGGCATGAGGCGTCGCACCTCCGACAGCTTGACGCCCGGCCAGCGCGAAGCAGACCACCATCGAGTGCTTCGCAAGAGCCGCACGCCTGGTGCTGCCTGCGCGGCCACGCCACGGTGAACGCAGGGATTCGAGGTTCGCGCGCCTTGCGGCGGCGCTACGGAGCCATCGCCGTGACGCCTCGCCCTTCGACGCACTCGTACGCCTTGCCACACGCGAGGCCCTTGTATTCCTCAGTACGCCCGCTTGGCCAGTTGACAACCACGCGGTCCACGAGATCCCGCCGGCCCACGCCGAAGGTCACCGGCAGCTCCGACTGCGAGAGATAGCTGGACCCGCTCTTGACCAGCCGCGATTGCGACGAGCCGCCGTGAAAAATGCGAACGGTCGCGCCGATGCCGTCACGGTTCGATCGCGTCCCGACGAGGCGGAACCGGATGCTGCGATTGCCGTCGATCTGATCGTTCCGGAAGAGTCGCGCCGGTCCGTTGTTGGTCGTCAACAGGAGATCGAGGTCGCCATCGCGGTCGAAGTCGCCACAGGCCAACCCGCGGCCGACCCACGGCTGCGCGAACTCGCGGCCGGCCTCGGCCGCGCTGTCGCGGAAGGTGCCGTTGCCCTGGTTGACGAACAGATGCGGCGGCTGCGCGTGGCCGACGTTTCCGCGAATGTTGCGGACGGTGTCGTCGATGTGGCCGTTCGCGACCAGGAGATCGAGGGAGCCATCGAGATCGACGTCGGCGAAGAGGCACCCGAAACCGAGCGTGGTGCGCGAGGCGGCGCCGATACCGGCGCGCATCGCCGCATCCTCGTAGAGGCGCGGTCCGGTCGGCCGGTACAGGCCGACCATCTCGTTGTCGAAGTTCGTGACCGCGACGGTCGGCCGGCCCGATCCGTCGAGGTCCGCCGCGTCGGCCCCCATGCCGGCGCGCGCCTTGCCGTCGGTGCTGAAGGCCAGCCCCGAGCCGACGCCGATTTCCTTGAAGGTCCCGTCCTGCTGATTTCGATAGAGCTTGTTCGGCTGTGTGTCGTTGGCGACGAACAGATCGGGCCAGCCATCCTGATCGATGTCCAGCATCGCCACGCCAAGTGACTTCGAGCTGGTGTCGAACACGCCGCTCGTGGCCGTCACATCGGTGAAGGTGCCGTTGCCGTTGTTGTGGAACAACCAGCAGGTCTCGCCCCGATACGCCTCGGGGGTGCAATAGAACTTCTCTTTGCCGTCCCGGCTGCAGAACACGTCGTGCTCCGCCGCCCACTTGACGTAATTGCAGACGAACAGATCGAGGAAGCCGTCCCGATCGAAATCGACCCACAGGGCGGAGGTGCTGAACGCCCGGCGTCGGGCCAGGCCGCTCGATTTGGTCACATCGACGAACGTGCCCTTGCCGGTGTTGCGAAACAGGCGATTCTGTCCGACGCAGGTGATCAGAACATCGGGGAACCCATCGTTGTTCCAGTCACCGACCGCGACGCCCATCCCGTACAGCTCGATGTCGAGGCCGGCGCTCTTGGTCGCATCCGAGAACGTGCCGTCGCGGTTGTTGCGGTAGAGGCGAAGCGTCGAGCGGATCCGCTTGTGGCCGGGCCAATCCATGCCGTTCACCAGCAGGATGTCCTGCCAGCCGTCGCCGTCGTAGTCGAGAAACGCGCAACCGGAGCCCAGCGTCTCGGGTAGTAGCTTCCCCCCGTAGGCGCCGCTGTTGTGGCTGAAGGCGAGGCCGGCCTTGTCCGTCACGTCCACGTAGCGCATCCCGAGCCGGCGCGCCTGCGCGCCGGCGCGGTTCGACAGCACCGACCCGGCCGCGAGCCCGCCGCACAACCCGGCGAGAAAGTCCCGGCGATTCACGGAAGCGGCACCAGACCGTGCTGGATGGCGTAAACCACGAGCTCGGCGGTCTTGTGCAAGCCGAGCGTGTTCATGATGTTGGCGCGATGAACGGCAATGGTGTTGACGCTCAGGCGGAGCGTGGCGGCAATCTCGCGGTTGGACCGCCCCGCACAGATCATCTGCAGCACCTCGAGCTCGCGCGCGGTCAGAGCGTCGCGCTCGCCTTTCAGCGTCGGCCGCGAGACACCCGGGTCCAGCACCGTCTCGCCCCTCGCGGCGCGCCTGACGGCCGCCACGAGATCGAGGTCGAGGGCGTTCTTCAGGATGTATCCACGCGCGCCCGCGTCGAACGCCTGCCGGACCAGCGTCTCCTCGGAGTGCATGCTGAGCATCAGGACGGCGATCTCGGGCGCGTCACCGAGGATCCGCCGCGTCGCGGTCAATCCGTTCATGCCCGGCATCGCACAGTCCATGACGACGACGTGCGGCTTCAGGCTGGCGGCAAGACTGACCACTTCGTCGCCGTTGCTCGCTTCGCCCACGACCGCGATCGTCGGATCGTCCTCGAGCATGCGTCGGAATCCCCGCCGCACCAGACGGTGGTCGTCGGCGAGGAGGACGGTGATGCGGTCGTCAACCGGCATGTTTCACCGGCGCCGGAGCGCTGTGCTGTCCTTCGTCATCCTTCACTGCCCCGTCGTCGAGCGGCAATGTGAGGCGGACGAGCGTGCCGCCTTCATCGGGCCGGCTGAACGCAATCGCTCCGCCGAGGAGCGAGGCGCGTTCGCGCATGCCGACGATGCCGAGGCCGCGCCGGGGCGATTCGACGTCGATCCCCTTGCCATGATCCTCGATTTCGAGCTCGAGTCTCGCCGGCGCAAACCGCAGGCGCACCCACGCCCGGTCGACGCCCGCATGACGCGCCACGTTGCTCAACGATTCCTGCAGCACCCGGTAGACGTGAATGCCCACCGCAGTGTCCACCGGACGGGGGGCGCCGCTGCGCTCGTACGAAACAGCGACCCCGGTCTGCCGCTTCACGGTCGACAGATACCAGTCGATCGTCGCTTCGAGCCCCGCTTCTTCGAGGGCCGACGGGTGCAGCGTCTGCGACAGGCCTCGCACTTTGTCGAGCGTCACCTGCGCGATTTCGCGGATCTCGAGCAGGTCCGCCTGCAGCGGCGAGCCAACCGGCAGCTGGCGTCCGGCGCGGCCGACCATCGACCCGATCGCGGTCAGGACCTGCCCGAGCTCGTCGTGCAGCTCGCGCGAGATTTCCCGGAGCGTCGCCTCGCGGGTGGCGATCAGCTGTTGCGCCAGCTCGCGGCGGTCCTCGGAGAGTGTCGCGAGCTCGGCGAAGATCTTCCTGTTCGAATGAATCACGTAGAGGCTCGTCAACAGGATGGTCGTGAGCGTCGCCGTGACGAACCGGTAGACCTGCCGCTGCACCTGATCGTAAATCGCCTGCACGCGCCGCGCGGTGTCTTCCTCGGCCTCGTTGTTCTCGACCAGCAGGCGGGCCACCATGGTGCTGATTCCAGCCTGGCGCGCCTGCAGCGACAGCCGGATCTGCGCGCGTGCTTCATCCTCGCGACCGTCTCGCGCCAGGGCGAACATCCGATCCATGGCGCTCCAGAACTGCGCCAGCGAATCGCCGAGGTACTGGCGCTGCTCCGGCGTCCGGCTCGCCACGGCCACCTCCGCTTCCCGCCGCAACGCATCGTCGAGATCGACTCGAATGCGCTCGAGCTGCGCCGACCACGCGGTGAGCGGATAGGGCTCGTCGCTGTCCAGCATGTCGCGCATCGCCAGCGCCAGCAGATTGAGATCGTTCTGAATGCGGAGCAGCTGCAGCGAGTCCTGGCGATTCCGCTCGGCCAGGTCGGTCTGCAGCGCCTGCAGGCCGGAGATCTGACGGGTCATGTACCAGGCGTCGGCGACGACCGCTGCCAGCGTGATGACCAGGCCGATCAGGAGGCCGGTGGTTGGCGACGAGCGTCGGCCACTTCGTCGGATCACCACCTCGAGAATGGTCGCATCGTGGCTGCACCCACGCCGGTGATCGACGCCTTTCCTTTCATCGATGTATTGCGCTTCACCTGTCCGGAATGAGACACGGGGGCGATCTCCCCTTGCAGTCGAGGTGAAGGCGGCCTCTGGGGACATTATGAACGAAATGGCGCGCCGGCCTCACCGCCCGAGGGCGGAGGGCATCGAGCGCCTGTCGAATCGGGGGAGCGCCTGCTCCCGCATCGCGAGCTGATAGGCGGTTGCGGCAATCACGATCGCCGACGACCGGACGTCCTCTTCGATGATCCGCTCGTAGGTATCCAGGTTGGTGTGGTGCGTGTGGCTCTCGTACTGAATCGGATCCTGGTCGAAGTTGATGCCGGGCAGCCCGGCGGCGTTGAACGACCCGCTGTCGGTCGATCCGAGGGCCCGGCGATCGACCGCCCGTGCCCCGACGACGCCCAGGTCGGCAAAGGGCGCCATCGCGCTGCGCACCACCGCCGCCGCTTCCGGCGGGCCGAAGACGCTGGCGCCGCGGACCCGGCCGGTGCCGGTGTCGAGGTTCAGGTAGGCGGCAAGATTCGGGTAGTCCGGCTGTTGCTGTTCGAACGAGCCAAAGTGTTCACGCACGTACGCCTGCGATCCGAGCAGCCCCTGCTCCTCACCGGACCACAGCGCGACGCGAATGGTTCGGCGTGGCGTGAGCCCGATCGCCTTCAGGATCCTCGCCGCTTCCATCATCACCGCGCAGCCGATGGCGTTGTCGGTCGCGCCGGTCGCCGCCTGCCACGAGTCGAGGTGGCCACCGAGCATCACGACCTGATGTTTCAGGTCAGATCCTTCGATCTCCGCAAGGGCGTTGTAAGCGACGCGGCCTTCGGGAAAGAGCTGGTTCACGATCGTGAACTCGAGCATCACGGTGGCGCCATCCGCGAGGATGCGGGAGATGCGGCCGTAGTCCTCGTTCCGCATCACCACGGTCGGGATCGCCCGGGAGATGTCGTAGGTCGGATTGTTGAAGGCGACAATCTGGCCCAGCTCGCGCGCCGCGTCGTTGACGCGAACGAGCGCGCCGTTGGCAACCAGGAAGTCGTCCAGCCGTCCACTGATCTCACGCGCGGACATCGGTGGCGCGGTTGGTCGCGGACCGCGCCCCCCCGGTTCGGGCTGAGGGCTTCCCGCCGGATCGTATCGGCCGCGCAGGCGCGCATCGTCCTGCCGCGCGGCGCGCGGCGTGAGATTCACCGGCACGACTGCAGGCCTGCCGCTCAACACCACCCTGCCCCGCACCTTCCCCTTCACGCCATCGAGATAGGCGATGAGCTCGGCTGCGGTCGGGCGCTCGGGCAGCGACAATTCGAACGCCTCGGCTTTCACCGTGCCTTCGGTGCCCGGTGTCCAGGCGAGAACCTCCGTCACGAGCTGATCCTGCACCGGCGAGACGATGTGGGCGCTGACCCGCTGGTTCTGCCAGCCGGGATGGCCGAAGTCCCACGGTTCGAGGCGGGCGTTGGTCAATCCCCATCCGGCCAGCGTCGAGGTCGCCCACTCGCCCGCCGCCTTGGTGCTCGGCGATCCGGTGAGACGCGGACCATGGACATCGGCAAGAAAGTGCAGCGAGCGGAGAATGTTCGAGCCGGAGGCCTCCCGCCGGATCGCGGCGTTGACGTCGGCCGGCTGCGCAGACAGCGGCGCGAGGAGGGCGAGCAGCGCGACAACGGCCAGCAGGGTCCACCCGCGCTTCAACATGGGGGCGGATCGTATCTCAATTACCGCGGCAGTGGCAGCGAGCAGGTCGTCGTCTGTCGCCGGCCGGCGATGATGCGATAGGCCCGCCGTCCGATGGGGGCGACGCCTGGCAGATAGAGAAAGGGGAGCGCCGGCCAGCCAAGTGGCACCACCGCGGCGAGGGCGCGAAGCGCGTCGAATCCAGATCGGATCCGTCCGGAACCGGTGATCACGTGCATCTCGGCGACGCAGGCGTCGCGGCGCAGCGCCGGATAGTCGCGCGCCAGCGAATCCCAGTCGGCCGCCACGTCGGCAAGAGACACCTTCTTCAACCAGTCGGCTCGGGACAGGAGGGAGACCGACCGCGAGCACGCCCCGCACCCACCGTCGTAGACGACGAGACATGAGCGCGTCACGGACCCATCGTATCGGAGTCGTGCCGGCTGCGCGAGTGACTTCCCGTGGCGACTCACCCGATCACCAGATCACCGACCTCGCGGTCCGCGATCTCCGCGATCTCCTGATCTCCCGAGATCCGATGGTCCCTCCCTTTGCTACGATGCCGGGATGCCCACATTCCTGGAGATGGCTGAGCGGGTCGTCGCCGGTGAGATACAGCATCCGCCCATTGCGGCGCTGCTCGGCGCAAAGCTGACCGCGATCGAAGCCGGCAAGGCGCGCGTGGAGCTTGCCGCGGACGAACGGTTCGCCAACCCGCTGGGCACGCTGCACGGCGGCGTGCTGTGTGACATCGCCGACATCGCGATGGGCATGGCCTAC
Source organism: Luteitalea sp. (assembly GCA_009380045.1). Taxonomy (GTDB): domain Bacteria; phylum Acidobacteriota; class Vicinamibacteria; order Vicinamibacterales; family CAVVIG01; genus WHSN01. Next base: position 7,233 of record WHSN01000053.1, on the reverse strand, counting down.
GGGTCCACGCTCGAAGAGGGGGAAAGCTTCACGACGCTCGAGTTGAAGATCAACTTCCTGAGGCCGGTGTGGCGCGCAACGCTGGTGGCCGCGGGAAGCGTCGTGCAGCGCGGGAGGACGGTCGGTCTGGCCGAGTGCACGATCACGGACGAGAAAGGCCGGCTCGTCGCCAAGGCGACGAGCACATGCCTCACGCTGCGCGGTGAACAGGCCGCTGGCCGCTGATCGCGGTCAGCGCCCAGCGTTGTCGAGGGCAATGCCGATCCGGCCGTTCACTCGCCCACCGCCGGCGTCAGTTGGCGGCGAAGCAGTAGAACAGCCAGGCGCCTCCGGTCGCGACGAGATTCGGCTGCGTGCAACCGTTCGACGCGTGCGCGGAGTTCCACGAGTTCGGCGATTCGCCGCCGCCCTGCTTGTCGTGATGGCCGACCCGCGCATGGCCGTCGGTCGCCGTGCTGGTCCAATTCCCGCAGGTGGTATCACCGGCGCCGGTCGCCAGCGTGCCGTCGGCGTTCGAGCCCGTGAGGATGTCATGGGTATTCGGCGTATCGCCACGGCCGTTCACCTGGGCGCCTTTTTCCGTGAGCGATCCTTCCTTGCCGAGCTTGTTGTTCTCGCTGTGCAGGTCGGCGACGTTGTCGGCCACCTTCACGCCCTTGGCGTTGTACCAGGGACCGGCGCCGATCCGGTCCTTCGCGTTCACGGCCGGCTGGCCGCCCGCCGCAGCCGCGCTCAGGTACGCCCGCCATGTCCGGCTGCCCGCGCCAGCGGCGGCTGCAAGCGTCTGGCAGTGCTTGTCCGCGCCGGCAAGCCCGCCAAGATTGGCGCCGCTGCCCGAACCCGCGCTGGTGATGAAGAAGCTCAGGCCGGTCTGCGCCTGGCCCTCTGCGACGGCCTCTCGAGGGACCGACAGCGCCGCACCGAGTGCGGCCGAGCATGCGGCTGCCGCCAGGATCGTGCGGACGGTCACGGATATGTTTTTCATAAAGCACCCTCAGCGGGGAAGCTTATCGTATTCGCCTCCCTTTGCGACCGGTCGATCTGTGCGACCGGTCGATGTGCCGGGAGCTCCTTTGACCACCGGCGCTTGTAGCTAGGACTAGGCCTGCGGCGCGTCGAAGTCGAGGTTCTCCGTGATGCGCGAGCCGGTGTCGTGGAACGAGTCGCGCAGCCGCGCGATCCGCCGCTCGGCCTCCGCGAGATCGTGAACGCCAAGCGTGATGTTCAGCAGGTCGATATACCACGGCAGCTTCACCTGGTCGCGAACGTAGACGTCGACGATCGCCCGCGCAATCGGCAGCGTCGTCTCCTTCGAGTTCGCGTGCACGTCTTTGTCGGCGGCGCCGCGCAGCTTGTCGTGCTCCTCGCCAAGCAGCCGCACGAAGAGCTCCTCGGTGAACAGATCGCCAGCCTTGACCCCGACCTCGTCGTCGGCGGTGAGGCGTGCCTGCTTGTGCAGCCATTCCCACAGGATGCTCAGGCGGATCTCACCGGTGGCCATGTCCTCCATCAGGTACAGGACATCGTCGTTCCCGAAAAAGTCCGCAGGCTTCAGCGCCGCCGCCTGCATCCCCTGCCCGAAGGCGTTGCCGTACTGAAGGGCGACGCTGATCAGGTCGCGCGCGCCGCGAACGGTGCGCGGCGCCGGCTCGAGCTCGGCGAGCGCAGTGGCGTCGGCGGGCGTGTGTGTCAGCGGCGGGAACGAGCGTCCAAGCTGGTTGGCCTGACCGGCGCGCTCCCACACCGGCCTCACGATGTGCACCATTTTCCAGTGCGCCACCCACTTGCCGCTCGCGCCCGCCTGCTGCTCACGCGTGGCGCCGGCAATGGCGCGCTGCATCCCGCTGGCCACACCGGCGGCGGAGCCGACCGGAATGTTCGGCTCCATTCCACCTTGCCAGAGCGCGGTGCGGCCGGCCGCGTCAGGCGTGTTCACGGCGCGGCGCACGCGATCCTCGTAGTGACGCATGTAGCCGTAGGTCATGGTGATGGCGTCGATGTTCGGGTTCACGAAGCTGCGATCCCACGCCAGCGCGTCGGCGACGCTGTTGATGTAGTCCCAGCGCCCGGTGTTGAACCCGACGAACCGCCGCCCGAGCGCGGCGCGGATCTCCATCAACTGGAAACAGGCTTCGAGCTGTTCGACGAGCACGTAGGTCTTGATCACGCTGTTGCCGAGACCGAGATGCCCTTCCACCGCGGCCAGCATGTCGTTCCACAGCGACGCCTCGTCAGCGGTCTGGATTTTCGGCAGGTACAAGACCAGCGACGAGCCCGCGGCGCGCAGCCGTTCCTGGTTGTTCACCACGTACAGGACGACGTCGACGATCGACGCCGAGAAGCCGCGCTCGGCGGAGATGCGAACATGGCGGTCGTCGAGGTGAAGCCCGCGGGCGCGGAAGATCCTGGTGGTGAACTGGAGCTGCGTTCGCCAATCGGCGACGATCGGCCGGCCGAGCGCCGCCGAGGACCATGTGTTCATCTCGCGCGCCACGTCTTCCGCAACCGTCAGGAACAGCCGATCATCCTCGTTCGCCAGCTTCAGGTTCCGTTGGTTGTCGAGCGACATGGTGGAGAGCTGGCCGAGGGCGTCCTCGCCGTCGAACATCCATCCGTCGGCGCCCGAGAGCAGCGCGTAGGCCACGTTGCGGAGGCTCTTCTCGACGGTCGCATGGGGACGTGCCGCGGGGCCGGTGCCTTGAATCCATTGCCGTTCCAGGTCGGCCGGGATTTCGCTGCCGGTGAACCGGCCGGCCCGCGCGTCCTCGACGGACAGGTTCGTTCGCGGAATCGTCGCCGAGGCGTCGAGGAACCCGACCGGCCGCTGGTCGCGGGCCCGGGCGGCCCGCCGCGCCAGACGCGCGGACATGACGTCTCTGCGCTCGGCATCGAACGGCGCCAGTGCGGCGATCAGGTCGAGCGCCTGGGGCGTGAGGACATCAGGATAGGTGGCGCCGAGGTTGGCGCGGACTTCAACGGCACTTCGATGCTGCGTGGTCACAAAGGATCTCCTGCTCGCCGGATACTGGATAAGAGGCGAGGATAACATGTCGCCCACAAGCTCATCATTAACGTCCCGAGGTTGCGGCCTCCTCCACAGCCCGTGGGTCTGCTTGGGCTCGAACGCACGAGACAAACGTAGGTGGCGCATGAAGGACAAGGCCCCGCGGATCCGTCCGCGGCGAACACTCCGCCAACGGGGCGAAGGAAGGCCCGGATAATGGACCACGGCTGAACAACGAGACAGGGGCATCCGATTTCACGACAATCTGGGATCTGGTCGGCAACAACCTGCTGGTGTTCTTCAAGGCGTCCGAGACGCGGGTGCGAATTCCTACTTCCTAATTCCACATTCCCAATTCCGTTACACCCACTCCGGCGGCGGGGTGATCGTCTCCTGTGGAGTGGGGCCCGGATCGGAACGGCCGGAGCCCTCGAGACGGCTGATGGCGCGGACGCTCATGTCGTGGTCACAGGGGATCTGACACGACAGCCGGATGCCCGTCAGCTGTCGTGACGTCAACCTCTCTTGCTCGGCCGCCGTATGGCGGGTCGGTTCCCCCTCGATGAATTCCACGCGGCAGGTGGTGCACCGCGCGAACCCGCCACACGCGTGCAGGATGTCGACGTGGGCGTCCTGCTCGATCGCCAGCACCAGGCGCTTCCCGTCAGCCACGTCGAACGTACCGTATCCGTCAACTGTCAATTTGGGCATAGCCGATATTGTACGTCGCGTCCGCTGGCGCGCCCGGCGCCCGCAACAACCCCTTCGAAGTCACCGACGCTCGGGTGGTCGTTGGTCGTTGGTCGTGGGTCGTTGGTTCGGTCGTTGGTTCGGTCGTTGGTTCGGTCGTTGGTTCGGTCGTTGGTTCGGTCGTTGGTCGTTGGTCGTCCCTGATCCCTGCCGGCAGCCCCTGACCCGGGAGCGTCGGTGCCCCTCGTCGTTGGTTCAGCCAAAGCGTATGCGACCACTGACTCATGACCAGTCGTTGGTTCGGCCCAAGCGTACGCGACCACTGACCCATGACCAGTCGTTGGTTCGGTCCAAGCGTACGCGACCATTGACCCATGACCGGTCGTTGGTTCGGCCCAACGACCACTGACCCATGACCGAGCCAAGGACCAACGACTAACGACCAATGACCAACGATCATGTGACACTCGGGTTGGTCGTCGGTCGTCGGTCGTCGGTCATGGGTCGTTGGTTCGGTCGTTGGTCGTCCCTGATCCCTGCCGGTAGCCCCTGGTCCGGGATCGTCGGTGCCCCTCGTCGTTGGTTCAGCCCAAGCGTATGCGACCACTGACTCATGACCAGTCGTTGGTTCGGCCCAAGCGTACGCGACCACTGACCCATGACCGGTCGTTGGTTCGGTCCAAGCGTACGCGACCATTGACCCATGACCAGTCGTTGGTTCGGCCCAACGACCACTGACCCATGACCGAGCCAAGGACCAACGACTAACGACCAATGACCAACGATGGTGTGACCAGGATCACTGGTGCGCGGTGGAATCGGGCACGGTTTCGAGGAACCGTTGTACCGCTGCTCTCACGTCCTGGTGATCGACGTCAACGGCCGCATTCAGCGTCCTCATGTCATCGTCGGTGACGCGGCCAGCCAGCCGCGCCAGCGCCCGGCCGACCGCCGGGTGCCTGAGCAGCGTGGCGCTCCGGACGATCGGCACCGCGTCGTAGGGCGGAAAGTAGCGGCGGCTGTCCTCAAGCGCGGTCAGGTCGAACGCCTTGATCAGGGCGCTCGTCGCATCCCCGGCAATGACGTCGACCTGGCCATCGGCAAGCGCCCGGTAGATGAGCGACAGGTCCATCGCGCGCGGTTGCGACGCAAACTGCAGCCCATAAGTCCGCACCAGCCCCGGATACCCATCGTCGCGCTGCAGGAACTCGTAGCCGAATCCCGGGGTCCAGCGTCCGGCCACCGACTGCAGGTCATCGACCGTCCGCAGGTTGAGCGTTCGAGCATCGCGGCCGCGGACGAGAATCGTGAAGGTGTTGTTGAAGCCGAGCGGCGCAGTGGCCGTGAGCGACTGGCGCGCGTAGAGCTCGCGCGCGCGCTCGAACGCTCTCGTCGAATCGTGCGGCACCGGCTCGTGAAACACCGCGGTGACGGCGGTGCCGGTGTACTCGACGTAGACGTCGAGATCACCGGTCCGGAGGCCGCGATCGCAGACGAAGGTGCCGCCGAGATTCAACTTTCGGACGACGCGGACGCCGCCTTCCGCTTCGATCGCCTGCGCCACCAGCTCGCCGAGGATCACCTGTTCGGTGAAGTTCTTCGAGCCGACCACCACGGTCTCGCTGCCGCCCCGGGCGTACGCCGCCGCGTGGCCAGCGGGAGCTCGACCATGGTCAGGAGCTGCCGGGGTGTCATGCCCACCGCCACCCCGGCCTCCACGACCGAGCGTTCCACGGTCTGGATGCCGGTCACGGTGGCGCACCACGGGCAACAGCGCATAGATCGACAGGGCGACGAGCGCGGTGCGCGGGCCAATTCCACCGATGAACGGCAGCGGCAGGATGAATCCGAGCAGCGCCAGGCTGGGCACCGTCTGCGCGATGTTGGCAAACAGCAGAATCACGCGGCCGAGCCGTGGGCGCTTGGCGGCGAGGATGCCCGCGGGAATGCCGATGGCGACGGCCAGCCCCGTCGACACCAGCACCAGCACGATGTGCTGCTCGAGGAGCTGGAGCAGCTCGGCGCGCCGCGCCAGCCAGAAATTCAGGAGCGCCATTCGATTAGCCGCGCGTCGCGGTCGCCTCGTGCACCGGCGGGGGCAGCGTCGCGATGACGTCGCGGACGCGCGGATCCGCGGTTCGCGCCACCTGCGCCGGCGTGTCGCAGACGATCAGTTCAGCCGTCGATCACGCAAACGCGGCGGCCGAGGACGAACGCTTCGGCCATGTCGTGAGTGACGATGATGACGGTGGTGTGCAGCTGCTGCTGGATGCGCACGAATTCCCGTCGGACCTCGGCGCGCGTCACCGGATCGAGCGCGCGAACGGTTCGTCCATCAGCAGGATCGGGGGATCCACGGCTAGCGCACGCGCCAGGCCGACCCGCTGCCGCTGTCCTCCGGACAACTCGTGAGGGCGCCGGCCGGCATACGTGTCCGCGGGCAGGCCAACCAGGTCGAGCAGCTCATGGGCACGGGCCCTCGCGCGCCGCCCGGGCCACCGTTCGAGCCGGGCCCGACGGTGACGTTCTCTTCCACGGTCATGTGCGGGAACAGGCCGACAGCCTGAATCACGTAGCCGATGCGGCGCCGCAGCCCGATACCGTCCCAGTCCCGCGTGTCGCGTCCTTCGACGACCACCGTGCCCGCGGTCGGCAGCAGCAGGCGGTTCACCAGCTTCAGCACCGTCGTCTTGCCGGCGCCGCTCCGGCCGACCACCGCGACGATTTCTCCGCGCTCGACGGAGAGACTCAAATGCGACAGCACCGGCGCACGGCCGTGATGGGCGAAGCCGACATCCTCGAAGCGCACAGGCATCCAAGAGGATGATACCGTCGTGCAGGGAGGGACCGTGGCGCTAAAGATCGTGGTGCTGTTCGGAAGCGTCCGCTCGGACCGGCGGGGGATCCGCGCCGTGCGCTACCTGGAACGCGCCCTGGGAGCGCTCGGGCACGAGGTGACGACGGTCGATCCGGTGGCGATCCGGCTCCCGCTCCTCGACCGGATGTACAAGGAGTATCCCAGAGGAACGGCGCCGGCGGTCCTCGAGGAGCTGGCGACCGCCTACCGCGCCGCTGATGCGTTCGTCGTCGTCAGCGGCGAGTACAATCACAGCATCCCTCCCGCCTTGAGCAACCTGCTCGATCACTTTCTCGAGGAGTACTTCTTTCGGCCGTCGGCGATTGTCTGCTACTCGGCCGGCCCCTTCGGTGGCGTTCGCGCGGCGATGCAGTTGCGGGCGATGCTGTGCGAGCTCGGCATGCCGAGCATTCCCAGCCTGTTCCCGATTCCACGCATTCAGATCGCGATCGACGACAGCGGCGGGGCCGTGGACGAGACTCTCGAGCGGCGATTCAGCCGGTTCGCGGCGGAGCTGGTCTGGTACGCGAGCGCCCTCCGGGTCGCGCGGGTTGCGGGAGTGCCCTACTGAACGGTGACTGTCGTACGGTTTGAGCTCGGTTTATGCTCGATCGGCCGGCACGGATCAGGGACGAACCAACGCCAACGACTGAACCAACGACCAACGACCGAACCAACGACC
>WHSN01000016.1 GCA_009380045.1 Luteitalea sp. | reverse complement strand
TGCTCGGCGTCGATCCGACGGCGCGGCGGATCTCGCTCGGTCTCAAGCAGGTCGAGACCAACCCGTGGCACGACCTCGCCGACAAGTACCCGGTCGGCGCCAAGATCCAGGGAAAGGTCCGCAACCTCACCGAGTTCGGCGCGTTCGTCGAAGTCGAGGAAGACATCGACGGCCTGATCCACATCTCCGACATGTCGTGGAGCAAGCGGATCAAGCACCCGTCGGAGGTCCTGAAGAAAGGCGACGTCGTCGAGGCGATGGTGCTCAACATCGACGCCGACAACCAGCGGCTGTCGCTCGGGCTCAAGCAGCTGGCGACCGACATCTGGGACGACTTCTTCTCGCGGAGCCATGTCGGCGACACCATCGAGGGCAAGGTCGTCCGGATGACGAACTTCGGCGCGTTCGTCGAGCTGGACGAGGGAATCGAGGGGCTGATTCACGTCTCGGAGTTCGACGATTCGCGCTACGCCGGCAAGAGCGACGAGAAGATCGATCTGAAGGTGGGCGAGAACTACCAGATGAAGATCATCAAGCTGGCGCCCGAGGATCGGAAGATCGGGTTGTCGATCCGCGCCCTGAAATCGGATGAGTTCCGCTCGGACTGGGCCGACTATCAGGAGTCGTCCGGCGACGGGTCGGCGACGCTCGGCGACCATTTCAGGAACCGGTAGGGCGAGGTGTGAAAGCGGGGATTGGGAACTGGGAATTGGGAATCGGGAAGAGCAAATGAGGCAACCGGGAACGCGATGGCCATCGGCTACTCGGACTCCCGGAAATCCTCGTCCCAGCTTCCCCATTCGAGATTACGAGGATCACCCATGACCGGCGGCAGCATGACCAAGGCGGAGCTCGTGGAAGAAGTGTCGCGGGTGTCCGATCTCACCAAGAAGCATTCGGAAGTGATCGTCGACACGGTGTTCAAGAGCATCATCGACGCGCTGCACCGGGGCGAGAAGATCGAGCTGCGCGGGTTCGGCAGTTTTCGGCTGCGCAAGCGCGAGCCGCGCAAGGGCCGGAACCCGAAGACCGGCGACAAGGTGGACGTGCCGCCGAAGAAGGTTCCGTATTTCAAGCCCGGGAAGGAACTGAAGGAGCTGATCAACCGAGAGCCCGAGCTCGAGGCGGTCCCGACGCCGAACGACCCGATCCCTCCCAACGCTCTCGCGATCTGAAGAATTTGGTTAGCGGGTGATGGGGCCATCTCGTCATCGGGCGATCTGGTCATCTCGTCATCGGGTGATCTCGTCATCTAGTCATCGGGTAATCTGGTCATCTAGTCATTGGGAGTCTGCTGGTCATTGGGATTCTGCCAATGACGAGATCCAATGACCGGATTACCTAGTGACCGGAACACCTAATGACCAAATGACCAAATGACCAAATGACCCAATGACCAAATGACCAGATGACCCAATGACCAGATGACCAGATGACCAGATGACCCAATGACCAGATGACTAGATTCTCCTGATGGATCACCTCTGGTCTCCTTGGAGACTGGCCTACGTGACCGGCACCTCCAGCACGACCGGCTGCATCTTCTGCGACGCCGCCGGCCAGGCATCAGACGGCGCTTCTGACACACTGGTCGTCGTGCGTGGCCACACCTGTTACGTCGTCCTCAATCTGTATCCGTACAACAACGGTCACCTGATGGTGGTGCCGAACCGGCACATCGGTTCGCTCGCCGCTGCGACGCCGGACGAGCTCGCTGAGCTGATGCGGCTGATCCGCGATGCCGAGATCGCCGTGAACGAGGCGTACGCGCCCCAGGGCATCAACATCGGCATCAACCTCGGCCGGCCCGCCGGCGCCGGCGTCCTCGATCACGTCCACGTCCATCTGGTGCCGCGCTGGAGTGGCGACACCAACTTCATGTCGGTGATCGGCGAGACGCGCGTGCTGCCCGAGGATCTCGCGCAAACCGCGCGACGACTGCGGCCGATCTTCGAACGCCTCGCGACCGGCGCCTCCGCGAGCACCACCGACAGCGCGATGTAAGACCCTGACTTCGGAGAGGGGCTCAGCCGGCTGGTGGATATCGTCGTGACCGATCGGATCAGCAACGTCGTCGGGGTTGTCACGAATCGGAACGGCGACGCGGTCTCGAGAATTCCATCCTACACACGCCCGGCGGCCAGGACGCCGGCGGCGATGATCATGCGTTGCGCCTCCGACGTGCCCTGATAGATCTCCGTGGCGCGCACGTCGCGGAACAGGCGTTCGACGACCGATCCGCGGCGGTAGCCGGCCGACGCGAGAATCTGCATCGCACGGTCGGCCGCCTTGTGCGCCGCTTCGGAGGCTGCAAGCTTGGCCATCGAGGCTTCGGTGGTGATGCGCTCCTGCCGGTCTTTCGCATCCGCCGCCTTCCAGGTGAGCATGCGGGCCGCCTCGAGCTCTGTCGCGGCGTCGGCCAGCATCCACTGGATGGCCTGATAGTCGGCAATCGGCTGACCGAACGCCTGGCGGGTCTTCGCAAAAGCGATTGCCTCGGCGATGGCCGCCTCGCCGATGCCGAGCGCCTGCGCTGCGATCGCGATCCGGCCGCCCTGAAGGGCCCACATCGCGGCCCGAAAGCCCTGGTCGACCGATCCGAGCACCTGGTCATCGGTGACCGTGAGGTCGAAGTCGAGGTCCATGCAGCCGAGGCCGCGCACGCCGAGGGAGTCGGCCCGGGCCGTCCGCGTGATGCCGGCGGCCTCCATCGGAACGAGAAACGCGGTCACCCCCTGCCCCCGCAGACCGGGACGCGTGCAGGCAAAGACGATTGCGACCGATGCACGATCGGCGTTCGCCACCCAGACCTTGCGCCCGGTCAGGTGGTAGCCGCCGGCGATCCTCGCCGCTTTCGTCTTCTGGTTCGCGGCATCGGTGCCGGCGGCGGGCTCCGACAGCGCGAAGGCGCCGATGGCCCCGCCGGACGCCAGTCGGCGCAGCCACAGGTCCTTCTGCCTGGCGCGGCCGGCGTGCGCGAGCAGTTCGGTGACGAGGGAATTGTGCACTACCAGCGATGCCGCAACCGTGGCGCTCGCGCGCGCGACCGCTTCAATCGCGACCGCGTAACTGAGGTAGTCGAGCCCGAGCCCGCCCCAGGTTTTCGCGATGGTGACGCCGAGCAGTCCGTGCTCGGCAGCCGCCATGATGACATCGGCCGGGAATTCGCCGCTCTCGTCGATGGCCGCCGCCCGCGGCGCGACCACGGTTGTGGCGAATGCGTCGATCGAGGTCCGAAATGCCGCCTGTGCCGGGGAGAGCTCGAGAATCATCGGCCTTTCACCACAGCGCGCGGACTCAGGTCGGCGGCGCCTGCTGCTTGTACTTCCCGACCGCGTAGTTTGCCGACTGCCCTTTCGGAATGCTGAGCGATCGCCACTCCGGCCCGGCGAAGTGCTTGGCGAGGAGCACGATCTGGCCGACGTGATACGAAGTATGCGTCGCCGCGCGGTTCAGCGCTTCGACGACCGCGAATGCTTCGCCGCGAATGTGAACCGTCCTGGCCAGGTCGTGCGGCTCGAGCCCGGCGATCGCCGCCAGCGTGACCTCCCACGCCGCCTGCCACCGGGACAGGAGCGCGTCGCGGGAGAGTTCGTTCGCCGTGAACTCCGTGTCGCGATCGCGATCCGGTTTCTCCCCGTCGGTGGTCAGGAAGTCCGTGAACCGCGAGCGCAGGTTTCCCGAGAGGTGCTGCATCAGCGTCGCGACGCTGTTGGCATCAGGATCGATCGCCCTCCGCAGATCGTCATCGGACATCTGCGCGAGCGCTCCCTCGGCAAGCGCCTTGCTCTTGCGGAACGTCCTAACCACATCGTCCAGATACGTTCTCAGCTCGTTCAATTTTCAAAATCCTCAAAATCCTGAAATCCTCAAATCCCTAAATCCCCAAATCCTGAAATTCAATCTACCGCCACCCACCCTCCCAGCAACTGCCTGGCGATGGTCTGGAGCTGCAGGTTGGATGTACCCTCGTAGATCTGCCCGATCTTCGCGTCGCGATACAGCTTTTCCACGGGGTAGTCCTTCACGAATCCGTAGCCGCCGTAGAGGTTCACCGCCAGAGACGCGACCCGCTCGGCGACTTCCGAAGCAGAGATTTTGCACATCGCCGCCTCGGTGAGGAAGGGCTGCCGCGCATCGCGGCGCCGCGCCGCCTCGTAGACCATCAACCGCGCGCCGTGGACTTCGGTCGCGGCACGGGCGAGTTGATGCTGCACCGCCTGGAACTCGGCAATCGCCTTCCCGAACTGTTTACGCTCCTGCGTATAGCGGATCGCGTGGTCCAGCGCCCCCTGGGCCAGCCCCACCATCTGGGCGCCGATACCGATTCTCCCCTCGTTGAGGGTTTCGATCGCCGTCTTGTAGCCCTTGCCGACGTCGCCGAGCACGCTCGCGCGAGGCACGCGGCACTCCTCGAACAGGAGCTCACAGGTGCTGCTGGCGCGGATTCCGAGCTTGTCCTCCTTCTTGCCCACGGTGAACCCGGGCGCGCCCCGTTCGACCACGAACGCCGTGATGCCGCGGTAGCCGGCGTCGGGATTGGCGTTGGCGAACACGATGAACAGGTCGGCCTCGTAGCCGTTGGTGATCCACAGCTTCCGGCCGGTGATCACCCACTCGTCGCCACGTTCCGTCGCGCGGGTGCTCATCGCGAAGGCGTCGCTCCCCGAGCCGGCCTCCGAGAGCGCGTAGGCGCCGATGCTCGCCGACGCCAGGCGGGGCAGACAGCGACGCTTCATGTCGTCGCTGCCCCAGCGGAGGAGCGCGTTGTTCACGAGCGTGTTCTGCACGTCGACCAGGACGCCGATGGAGGGATCGACCTGCGACAGCGTTTCGACCGCCAGCACCGAATGGAAAAAGCTCGCGCCAGCCCCGCCGCAGGTTTCGGGGATCTCGATGCCCATCACGCCGAGGTCGAACAGCTTGCTGATCAGCCCGGCCGGGATTGCCGCCTGCTCGTCCATCTGCCGGACGAGCGGGCGAATCTCGCGGTCTGCGAACTCGTGGACGCTGGCCCTGAAGAGCCGCTCGTCTTCGGCGAGTGAGCTGAGCGGAGGGTGCGCGGAGTCGGTCGTCGTGCTCACGGGGCGATGTTAGCACCGGCGGCGGGGGCGGTTCGGGGTGCTGCGACGGCTGGACGCGGGCGCCCGCGTTCAGGTCTAAGATAGACGCATGGGAAGGCTCCGCCGCGTCACCGTTGTTTCGCTGCTCATGGCCCTCATGCTGGGCGTCCAGCCGCGTGGGCAGCAGCCATCGCCGCCCGCGCAGCCGCCGGCTCCACTGCCCGACCAGGCGACGCCGGCGCCGGATCAGCCGATCTTCAGAGCCGGCATCAACTTCGTCCGCGTCGATGTGATCGTCACCGACAAGAACGGCAATCCGGTCGGCGATCTGACGCCGGAGGATTTCGAGATTTCTGAACAGGGCCGGCCGCAGGTGGTCGAGACCTTCAAGCTGATCTCGCTCGACGGCGGCCTGATGGCCACCACGCCGCCCCGCCAGATCCGCACCGACCTCGACGAGGAGAGCGAAGCCTCGCGCGACGATGTCCGGCTGTTTGCGATTTTCCTGGACGACTACCACGTTCGGCTCGAGTCGAGCCTTTCGGCCCGGGAGCAGCTCGGGAGGTTCATCGAGACGCAGCTCGGGCCTTCCGACATGGTGGGCGTGATGTATCCGCTGCAGCCGACGGCGGCGGTTCGCATGACCCGTAACCACGATGCGGTCATCAAGGGCATTCAGCAGTTCCGCGGACGGAAGTACGACTACACCCCACTCAACGAGATCGAGGAGCGATACGCGTACTATCCGACCGAGACCGTCGAACGGATCCGGAACGAGGTTTCGCTCTCGGCGTTGAAGGGGCTGATCACCCACATGGGTGGCCTGAAAGAGGGGCGCAAGGCGCTGATCCTGGTGAGCGAGGGCTACAGCAACATGCTGCCGCCGCAGATGCGCGATCCGATGGCGGCGCTTCCGGGCGTCGGCAATCCGGCAAGTCGCGACCCGAACGCCGGCGTCGACAGCCTGATTGAGGATCGTGCCGCCTTCTCTGCCAACAACGACATGGAGCTGGACCTGCGGGAGGTGTACGACGCCGCGAACCGCAACAACACCGCCATCTACGCGGTCGACCCCCGGGGCCTCTCGACCGGCGAATTCGGCATCGCGCAGAACATCGGTCCCCGCACCGATCGCGCGTACCTGTCGTCGACGATGGAGACGCTCCGGACGCTGGCGCTCGAAACCGATGGCCGCGCGATCGTGAATCGCAACGATCTGACAGCCGGCATGAAACAGATCGTCCGCGACTCGAGCGCTTACTATCTGCTTGGCTACAACTCGACCTTCACGGCCACCGACGGCAAGTTTCACGAGATCAAAGTGCGGGTGAAGCGGCCTGGCGTTCAGGTGCGTGCCCGCAAGGGCTACTGGGCCTTCACCGCGGAGGATGCGGCGAAGGCGCTCGCGCCGCCAAGGCCGGAGCCCCCCAAGGCGGTCGACGCCGCGCTCGCCTCGATTTCGGCGCCGTCGCGGGCGCACGTCGTGCGCACCTGGATCGGCACCGAACGGGGCGCCGGCGGGAAGACGAAAGTGAACTTCGTGTGGGAGCCGGTTGCCCGCACCCCTGGGGACACCGCCCGGAACAGCGAAGTGCCCGCCACCGTCTCACTGACGGCGATCGGGCCCGACGGTGGACCGCTCTTCCGTGGCCAGGTCCCTGAACGGCCCGCCGCTTCACCGTCCACAGGCTTGCCGGGCGCGCAGGTCTCGTTCGAAGTGCCCCCGGGGAAGCTGCAGCTCCGCGTCTCGGTCGAAGACGCCGCCGCGGAGGTGCTGGACTCGGAGGTGCGAGAGATCGTGGTCCCCGATCTCACGTCACCGGGCACGATGCTCGGGACGCCGGAGCTGTTCCGCGCCCGGACCAATCCGGAGCTCCGGCAGATGAAGGCGGACCTGCAGGCGAGGCCCAGCGCCGGCCGCGAGTTCCGCCGGACCGACCGGGTGTTCGTCCGCGTTCCGGCCTATGCTGCGGGGACGGCACCGGCAACCGTGACCGCCAAGCTGCTGAACCGCACCGGCCAGTCGATCGCCGATCTCCCCGTGACGCGTTCGGCGGCCGGCGATGTGTCGGAGATCGACCTGGTTCTCGCGTCGCTGCCGCCCGGCGAGTATCTCGTCGAGATCGCCGCCACCGCCGACGGCGGCGAGGCGAAGGAGCTGGTCGGATTCCGCATCACCGGTTGATCGATGCGCGCGGTGCTCCGGATTGTGCCTGCGTTCACGCTCGCCTTGAACGCCGTGGCGTTTCAGGACCAGCAGATTCGACCGTTACCTCGGCCCACGATCGACGTGATCGCCGCCGACGGCCTCGGGCGGCGGGTTGACTCGCTTGACCCTGGAGATTTCGCGGCTTTCGAGGACGGCCTGCCTCGGCCAATCGCCTCCGCAGAGTTCGTTCGCGATCGCAGCCGGGTATTCGGGATCTTCCTCGACGAGTTTCACACCGCGCCTGGAGCAGCGGCGGACCGGACGCGTGAGGCCCTTCTGAGCTTCGTCCGAACCGGGCTGGGCGCAGACGATCGCATCGCCGTCTTCAAGCCGCTCGATTCGCTCCTCGCCATCAAGCTCACCGATCGCGAGTCGGCGGCGCGGGTGATTGAGAGCTTCGAAGGGCGCCAAGGAGACTACACACCTCGCTCGGCCTTCGAGCAGAACTTCCTGGCGTGGGCGCCCGCCCGGATCGACCGGGCGCGCAACCAGATCGCCGTATCGGCGTTGAACGCGATGGCCATTCATCTGGGCGCGGCGACGAGCGGTCGCAAGACGCTCGTGGTCGTGAGCGGAGGCCTGCAGCGGCGATCGCGGGTGCGCGGCGACGAGCCGCTGCCGACCCTCGAAAGCGTGGTTCGCGCCGCCAACCGGAATCACGTGTCGATCTATCCGATCGCCCCCCGCAGCACCGCGGACGCAGGTGCGGCAGGCGACGTGCTGCGGGCGCTCGCGGCCGAAACGGCCGGCCGAGCGCTGCTCGCGACCGACGATCTGGCGGCAGGGCTGAACGCTGTGATGTCCGATGCGAGCGGGTACTATCTGGTGACCCTTCAGCCCGGCGATCGGCGGCCCGGCGATCGGTTCCACCCGGTCGAGATGCAGACCACCCGCAAAGGGGTCACGCTGCGCGCGCGGCGGGGATACTGGGTCGCGGCGCCCGCGCCGGTTCGATCCACGCGACTCGGTCGCGAGCCGGCGCCGGTTGCCAACAAGATCAGTCCGCTTATCCGTCCCTGGTTCGGCATGGCTCCCGGCAGCGACGGCGCCACCCGTGTGAGCTTCGTATGGGAGCCGGCACCGCGCGTGCCCGGCGACCGATTGCGCCAGCAGGTGCCGGCGAGGATCGCGCTCACCGTGTCGCGTGCGGACACCGGCGCGACGGTGTTCGACGGCGCCGTTCTTCCCTCGAGCCAGGCGACGGATGTGGCCGACGGGGAAGAGACACGGGCGATGTTCGAATTGCCGCCTGGCAAGATGCGCGTCCGCATGTCCATCCAAGACTCGGCGTCTCAGCAGCTCGACACCGACGTGCGCGAGGTGGTCGTCGGCAGCTTTCCCGGGCCACTCACGCTCGGCACTCTGCAGGTCCTCCGAACGCGAAGCGCACGGGAGTTCCGGAGCGTGGCGGCAAGCGTGGATGCGGCGCCGGTCGCCGCCCGGCAGTTCAGCCGGGCCGAGCGCCTGCTGATCCGCGTGCCGGTCTATGCGGCCGGTGATCCACCCACCGTGTCGGCGAGCCTGGTCAACCGTTTCGGAGTGATGCGTGCGCTCAAGGCAGAGCGGTCGCCCGGATCGGGCGGCTACCAGATTGATGTGCCGCTCGCGTCATTGGTGGCTGGCGATTACGTGGTGGAGGTGACCGCGTCCACCGAGGACGGCGCCGTGCGCGATTCCGTCACCTTCCGCGTCACGCCCTGAGAACCGCCCTCAGGCGTACATGCCACGCATGCGGGTGACGGTGGCGACGCGGTTGATCGCGACGATGTAGGCGGCGGTGCGCAGGTCGACGCGGAATTTGAGCGAGTTCTGCAGAACCGCGCCGAACGCCTCGCACATCTTGGCCTCGAGCCGCTCGTTCACTTCCTTCTCGGTCCAGAAGTATCCGTAGCGATCCTGAACCCACTCGAAGTACGACGTCGTGACGCCGCCGCTGTTCGCCAGGATGTCGGGCACCACCATCACGCCGCGCTCGTGCAAATGGCGATGGGCGTCCGGCGTCGTCGGTCCGTTCGCGCCTTCCACTACCACCTTCGCCCGAATCGACTGGGCATTCTCCATCGTGATCTGGTTCTCGAGCGCGGCCGGGATGAGGATGTCGACGTCGAGCTTGAACAGCTCTTCGTTGGTGAGTGGATCGCCGCCGGAGAACCCGTCCACCGTTTTACGCTGACGCACGTGATCGGTCAGCTTCACGAGGTCGAGCCCTCCGCCGTTGTAGACGCCGCCCTTCCAATCCGCGATCGCGACGATTCTGGCGCCGAGCTCGGCGAGGAGCTCGGCGGAGATCGAGCCGACGTTCCCGAATCCCTGCAGCGCGACAGTGGCGCCTTTGATCTCGAAGCCGAGGTGCTTCGCCGACTCGCGCGTCACAATCATCACGCCTCGCCCTGTCGCCTCGCGGCGGCCGAGCGATCCGCCGAGCTCGAGCGGTTTTCCGGTGACCACGGCCGTCGAGGTGTGGCCGACGTGCATGCTGTAGGTGTCCATCACCCAGGCCATGACCTGATCGTTGGTTTTGACGTCCGGGGCGGGCACGTCCTTCTCCGGTCCGATGGCGTCGATGATCTCGGCGACGTATCGGCGCGTCAGCGCCTCGAGCTCGCGCCGCGACATGCGCGTCGGATCACAGATCACCCCTCCTTTGCCCCCGCCGAACGGAATGTGCGCGACCGCGCACTTCCACGTCATCCAGGCCGCGAGCGCCGTCACTTCGTCGAGCGTCACGCCCGGGTGGTAGCGGATCCCGCCCTTGGCCGGTCCGAGCGTGATGTTGTACTGCACGCGGTAGCCGGTGAACACTTCGATCTCCCCGTTGTCCATCTGAACCGGACAGGACACGGTGATCTGACGCTTGGGGTGAGTGAGAATTTTCCAGATGCCTGGCTCGAGATTGAGGATGCGGGCCGCGCCGTCGAATTCCTGAAGCATCGCCCCGAAGATCGAGCCGTTGGTCGCCATAGGACCCCATCATAGTCAAACGGCGACCAGCGGCCGCTATAATGCAAGCCGATGAGGACTGCGGCGGAGACCGAGAGGCAGCGCTGGGAGCGGGAAACGCTGGCCCCGGCGCTTGCGGACGCGCCTGAGCGCGAGGTCGCGTTCACGACGATCTCAGGCTGGCCGATCGAGCGGCTCTACTCGGCCGACGTCGAGGCGCTCGACCCGCCCGCCCCGGGCGATTTTCCCTACACGCGCGGCATTCATCCGAGCGGCTATCGCGGCAAGCTCTGGACGATGCGCCAGTTTGCCGGCTTCGGGACGCCGGAAGACACCAACGCGCGCTACAAGGGGCTGTTGGGCGCCGGCGGCACGGGTCTGAGCGTGGCGTTCGACCTGCCGACCCTGATGGGACGCGATCCCGACCACGAGCTCTCGCTCGGCGAAGTCGGCAAGTGCGGGGTGAACATCACGTCGCTCGCCGACATGGAGCGGCTGTTCGACGGCATCGCCGTCGGCGACATCACGACGTCGATGACCATCAACTCACCGGCCGCGATCGTCTTAGCGATGTATCTGGTGGTCGCCGAGAAGCAGGGCGCTGGCTGGCGGACGCTCTCCGGCACGATTCAGAACGACATTCTCAAGGAGTTCATCGCCCAGAAGGAATACATCTTTCCGCCGCGCCCGTCGATGCGGCTGATCACCGACGTGTTCGCATTCTGCTCGAACGAGGCGCCGCGCTGGAACACGATCTCGGTGAGCGGCTACCATATTCGCGAGGCAGGTTCGACGGCGTTGCAGGAGCTGGCGTTCACGCTGCGCGACGGGATCGAATACGTTCAGTGGGGTGTCGACGCCGGGCTCGATGTCGACGACTTCGTGCCCCGGATGTCGTTCTTTTTCAACGCCCACAGCGGTTTTTTCGAGGAGATTGCCAAGTATCGGGCGGCGCGGACGCTCTGGGCCGAAGCGATGCGCGATCGCTTCGGGGCGAGGAACGAGCGGTCCTGGAAGCTCAGGTTCCACAGCCAGACCGCCGGCGTGTCGCTGACCGCCCAGCAGCCGCACAACAACGTGATCCGAACGGCGATCCAGGCGCTGTCGGCGGTGCTCGGCGGCACCAATTCGCTGCACACGAACTCGCTCGACGAGGCGCTGGCGCTGCCGACGGCCGAGGCCGCGACCCTGGCACTGCGGACCCAGCAGATCATCGCCCACGAGAGCGGCGTCACCGAGGTCGTCGATCCGCTCGGCGGATCGTACTTCGTCGAGCGGTTGACGAAGGATCTGGAGAATGGCGCCCGCGCATACTTCGACCAGATCGACCGGATGGGCGGGATGGTGGAAGCGATCGAGGAGGGTTTTCCGCAGAGAGAAGTGGCGGAAAGCGCGTACCGCTACCAGCAGGCGGTCGAACGGAACGAGAAGATCGTCGTCGGCGTGAACGGCTTCGAGCAACAGACCGATGTGCACGTCGATCGGCTCTACATCGACGACCGCGCAGCCGACACCCAGCTGGCCCGGCTCGAGTCGTTGCGGAGGACCCGCGACAACGCCGATGTCGCCCGTGCGCTCGACCGCTTGCGCGCGGTGGCGGTTGGCAGCGGAAACCTGATGCCGCCGATCCTCGATGCCGTACGCGCCTACGCGACGCTGGGCGAAATGTGCGACGCGCTTCGTGACGTGTGGGGCGAGTACGAGGAACGACCCGTCCTCTGATCTCCGAATGGCAGGATTGCAGGATTCAAGCAGGATTGCAGGATTCAAGAATGTCCGATGCGTAAACTGCGCGTGGTCATAGCCAAGCCCGGGTTGGACGGGCACGATCGAGGGGCCAAGGTCATCGCCCGTGCCCTTCGCGACGCGGGCATGGAGGTGATCTACACCGGCCTCCGGCAGACGCCCGAACAGATCGTCGGCGCGGCGCTGCAAGAGGATGCCGACGTGATCGGCCTGTCGATTCTCTCAGGCGCGCACAACCACATCGCCCCGAAACTGATGGATCTGTTGAAAGAGAAGGGGCTCGACGACGTGCTGGTCGTGATCGGCGGGATCATTCCTGACGTCGACGTTCCCCGGCTCAAGGAAATCGGGGTCAAGGGCATCTTCCTCCCGGGCACGCCGATGAAGGACATCATCGACTTCATCACCGCCCATGCCCGCGTCCGGGTGTAGTTGCCTCGAAATCGGGCGGGCGTCCCGATGTCTCTCCCGTCAGCGCGCGGCAGCGGCTGTCCGCGCGGGTCCAACATCAAATAAGATCATCGGATGCCCGGTTCGTCGTCCGCCCTCACCACGCTCGACCCCGCGCGCTTGCGGCTGCCGGAAAAGCCGGCCCTCGAGGGGCTTGAAGCCAAGTGGATTCCCCGCTGGGAGCGCGAAGGCGTGTACCGGTTCGACCGATCCCGCGCCAGAGCCGATGTCTACTCGATCGACACGCCGCCACCGACCGTCAGCGGCTCGCTCCACGTCGGTCATGTGTTCTCGTACACCCACACCGACCTCATCGCGCGCTTTCAGCGCATGCGCGGCAAGGCCGTGTTCTACCCCATGGGGTGGGACGACAACGGCCTTCCGACTGAACGCCGGGTTCAGAACTACTACGGCGTGCGGTGCGATCCGTCGCTGCCCTACGAGCCCGGCTTCGTCCCGCCACCGGCGCCGGGCAAGCAGCCGGTCTCGATCTCCCGTCCGAACTTCATCGAGCTGTGCAACCGCCTGACCGCGGAGGACGAGAAGGCGTTCGAGCAGCTCTGGAAGTCGCTCGGCCTGTCGGTAGACTGGTCGATGACATACGCCACCATCAGCCCACGGGCGCAGAGGGTGTCGCAGTACGCGTTCCTGAGGTTGCTGAGGCGCGGTCTGGCGTATCAGGTCGAGGCGCCGACGCTCTGGGACGTTGATTTCAAGACAGCGGTGGCGCAGGCAGAGCTCGAAGATCGCGAGATGCCAGGCGCCTATCACCGCATCAGGTTCCCGGTGGCGTCGGCAGGCACGTCGTCGTTCGGCAGCGGTCACGTGGAGATCGAGACGACGCGCCCAGAGCTCATCCCCGCCTGCGTGGCGCTTGTGGCGCACCCAGACGACGAGCGCTATCGGCCACTGTTTGGTCAGGACGTGATGACGCCGCTCTTCGGCGTCCGCGTGCCGGTGCGGGCGCACGCGCTCGCCGACCCCCAGAAGGGAAGCGGCATCGCGATGATCTGCACGTTCGGCGACATCACGGATGTGACATGGTGGCGGGAGCTGAACCTGCCGGTTCGCGCCGTGATCCAGACCGACGGCACGCTTCGGCCGCTCCTGTGGGGGTCGCCGGGCTGGGAATCGTCCGATCCAGGCCGTGCTCAGGCCTTCTACGACCAGCTCGCGCGCCTGTCGGCGGCCAAGGCGCGGGCGAGAATCGCTGATCAGTTGCGGGATGCGGGCGACCTCGTCGGCGAGCCTCGCGCGATTACGCACGCCGTGAAGTTCTTCGAGAAGGGCGACCGTCCGCTGGAGATCATCACCAGCCGGCAGTGGTTCTTCAAGACAATCGAGTTCCGTGAGGCGCTGCTCGCGCGTGGCCGCGAGCTGCAGTGGCATCCGCCTTACATGCGGGCTCGATACGAGAACTGGACCAACGGCCTGAACGGCGACTGGTGCGTGAGCCGGCAGCGCTTCTTCGGGGTGCCGTTCCCGGTCTGGTATCCGCTGTCGAACGACGGGCGCATCGAGTACGGGCGGCCGATCGCCGCCCGCGAGGACCAGCTGCCGGTCGATCCGTCCACGGATGTTCCCGATGGCTATCGGGCCGATCAGCGAGGGGCATCCGGCGGCTTCGTCGGCGACCCCGACGTGATGGACACCTGGGCCACCTCGTCGCTCACGCCGCAGATCGCCTGCGGGTGGCCGGATGACGAGGCGTTGTTTGCGAAGACGTTTCCCATGGACCTGCGGCCACAGGCGCACGACATCATCCGAACCTGGCTGTTCGACTCGGTGCTGCGCGCGCACCTCGAGCACGGCTCGCTGCCGTGGACCAACGCCGCGATCTCCGGCTGGGTGCTCGATCCCGACCGCAAGAAGATGTCGAAGTCGAAAGGAAACGTCGTCACCCCGATGGGGCTGCTCGATGAGCACGGGTCGGACGGCGTCCGTTACTGGGCAGCCAGCGGCCGTCCCGGCACGGACACCGCCTTCGACACCAACCAGATGCGCGTGGGCCGGCGGCTGGCGATCAAGCTGCTGAATGCGTCCAGGTTCGCGCTGGCGTCCGCCACGCCGCAGGGCCCGATTACGGCAGCGGTCGATTGCGCCATGCTGCGCAACCTGGCAGAGGTTGTGGACGAAGCGACCCGGTCGCTCGATGCCTACGACTACGCGCGGGTTCTGCAGCGGACGGAAGAGTTCTTCTGGCGGTTCTGCGACGACTACCTCGAGCTCGTGAAAGGGCGCCGGTACGGCGATCAGGGGCCCGAAGGGGCGGCATCGGCGAATTCGGCGCTTGCGGCAGCCCTTTCGGTCATGCTTCGCCTGTTTGCGCCGTACCTGCCGTTTGTCACCGAGGAAATCTGGTCGTGGTGGCAAGGGGGGTCGGTCCACACTTCAGCGTGGCCGACCCGCGACGAGCTGCAACGCCTGGTGCCCGATCACTCCGATCGGCAGCGCATGTCCGATCAGCAGACCTACGACTGGGCGGCCCGCGTCCTGTTCGAGGTTCGGAAGCAGCGTTCGGAATCGAAGCAGCCGCTCAGGATTCCGATCACGCGCGTCACGATCAAGGCGGAGGCCGGGACCTTGGTGTTGATGACGCCGGTCGAGCGGGACCTGAAGTCGGCGCTGCGCGTGCAGCAGTTCGAGCTGGCACAAGGAGAGTCGTGCGAGATCGTGGTCGCTGGCTACGAGGCCCCGCCTGCATCCTGATCAATACCGCGCCATCGTCCGCCGCGCGATCGAGGAGGATCTCGGGGCGGGGGACGTCACGACCGAGGCGACGGTTCGGGCGGATCAACGTGCCCGCGGCAGGTTCCTGGTCAAGGCTGCTTGCGTGCTCGCGGGGATTGACGTCGCGATCGCCGTGTTCCAGGAGATCGAGCCGGGGATTGAGGCGCGGTTCGACAAGGCCGACGGCGAGTCGGCGGTCAGCGGTGACGAGATCGGGCACCTCGTCGGCCTCGCGCGGACGCTGCTGGTCGGCGAGCGCACCGCGCTGAACTTTCTTCAACGCATGTCCGGCATCGCCACGCGGACGCGTCAGTTCGTGGTCGCGGCCTCCGGCCGCATCACGGTGCTCGATACCCGCAAGACCACACCGACCCTCCGAGCCCTTGAAAAATACGCTGTCGCGGCCGGCGGCGCGACCAACCATCGTGTCGGGCTCTACGACGCGATCCTGATCAAAGACAATCACGTGCGGCTGGCCGGCGGCGTCAAGGCGGCGGTGAACGCCGCCCGCGCGCGCCGTCCGGACCTGCGGCTCGAAGTCGAGGCGCAGACGCTCGCCGAGGTGGACGAGGCGCTCGATGCCGGCGCGGACATCGTGCTGCTGGACAACATGTCAACCGGCGACATCCGGGCCGCGGTGGCTCGCGCCCGCGGCCGTGCACAGACCGAGATTTCCGGCGGTGTGACCCTCGAACGGCTGCCGGAGCTGGCGGCGACGGGAGCGGACTTCGTGTCGGTCGGAGCGCTCACGCACTCGGCCCCGGCCATCGACATCAGCTTCGAGATCGAGCCGATCTAGTGTGACGTTCCGGCCGGACGATCTGCCGACTGAGCTCGCGGAAGCGCTCGAGCGCGCACGGCCGCGGCTCGGGCGCCTGGGCCATCGGCTGCTGTTTTTCTCGTCGGTCGGGTCGACCAACGACGTGGCGGCCGGCCTCGCCGCGACGGGCGATGCCGAGGGGGCCGTGGTGGTCGCCGACGCGCAGACCGCGGGCCGCGGCCGGCGGGGCCACACATGGTTTTCGCCGCCAGGCGCCGGAGTCTATGTGTCGCTGGTGCTCGCCCCGGCGCACGCGCGACACTCGGCGTCGCGCGCCGTCTCGCTGGTCACACTGATGGCGGGCGTGGCCCTTGTGGAAGCGGTCCAGCAGGTCACCGGCCTCGCGGCCGATATCAAGTGGCCCAACGATCTCCTGGTCGGCCGCCGCAAGCTGGCGGGCATTCTTGCCGAAGGCGTGGCGCGGCCCGCGGCGGGCGGCTACATGAGCTTCGTCGTGCTCGGGTACGGCCTGAACGTCAGCCCCGCGGCCTATCCGCAGGAGATCGACGAGCGTGTGACATGCCTCGAGACAGAGTTGGGTCGCCGCGTCGATCGTCCGATGCTGGTGGCGGAGACGATTGCGGTCATGGCAGAACGGTACGCCGACCTGCTGGCGTGCCGTTTCGATGCTATTCTCGACGCGTGGCGCGATCGGTCGCCGGGCAGCCGCGGCGCGCGTGTGTCGTGGGAGTCGCCCTCGGGGATCAAGTCCGGCGTCACCGACGGCATCGACGATACCGGGGCGCTCCTGGTTCGCTCGGGCTCGCGGGTCGAGCGGATCGTATCGGGCGAGATTCGATGGGGCGCATGATCGCGGTTGGCCGAGCGTCATTCACCGATTCACCGATCGCCAATCGACGATCGTCCATCACTGATCCCCGATCCGCGATCCTGAAAACTCACCAATGCTCCTAGCCATCGACATCGGCAACACCAACATCGTCCTCGGGGTCTTCGACGGCAGGTCCCTCGTCCACAGTTGGCGGCTGCAGACCGTGCGAGACCGCACGTCTGACGAGCTCGGCCTGCTGGTGGAGGGGCTATTCGCTCACAGCGGCGTCGTTCGCTCGCGCATCGGCGCCATCGTGATGGGTTCGGTCGTGCCACCGCTGACTGGAACGACGGCGGCGATGGTGCAGCGCTATTTCAGCGTGATGCCGCTGATCGTGGACCCGGCGAGCAATACCGGGATGCCGATTCTCTATGAGAACCCGGCGGAGGTGGGGGCGGACCGGATCGTCAACGCGATCGCCGCGTACGAGCAGTTCGGCCTCGGCGGCGTCCGTCCCCTGGTCGTCTGCGACTTCGGCACCGCGACGACCCTGGATGCGGTGACCGCGAAGGGTGAGTATCTGGGTGGCGCAATCTGTCCCGGCGTCACGATCTCCGCCGACGCATTGTTCCAGCGTGCGGCGCGGCTTCCGCGAATCGACGTGAGGAAGCCGGCGACAGTGATCGGGCGCACGACCGTCGGGGCGTTGGAGTCCGGACTGTTCTTTGGCTACGTCGGCATGGTCGAAGGACTGGTGCGCCGGATGGGCGAGGAGCTGGGCGGCAACGCGATCTGCGTGGCGACCGGCGGGCTGGCTACCCTGATCGCGCCCGAAACCGGGCTGATCGAGCACGTCGACATCGATCTCACACTGCAGGGCCTCCGGATTGTCTGGGAACGAAATCAATAGCTACTGCCGGGACATCGAAGGCTATCTCTGTCAAAAAAACGACGGGCATCTCGTGCGCGTGGTGGGACCATCGTTCGAGGTGGTGTCGCGATGGGCTGCCGCCGGTGTGCCGCTGAAAGTGGCGTTCAGGGGGATCGATCGCTATTTCGAGCGCTACTACGGCAAGGGCCCGCGCCGGCGCCCGGTCCGGATCGACTTCTGCGACGCCGACGTGATGGACGTCTTCGACCATTGGCGGCGGGCGCTCGGCCTTGCAGCCGACCCGGAGTCCGGCTCCAGCCCGTTCCCGTCCGAGGCTGATGGTGGAGGCGACGCTCACACCGTGTCGCGCAAGAGGCCGTCGTTGCCCGCGCACCTCGAGCGCGTGCTCGTGCGCCTGGCCAACACCCGCGCACAGGGCACGCTTGGAGCAGCATCGGACGCGACGATCGAGCGTATCTCCGGGGAGCTGGCCGCAGCCTGCGCGTCCTCAGCGGGCCTGCGGGGCGATGCGCGGCGGGCGTTGATCGATCGCCTGGCCGTCCTCGACGCGGAGATGGTGCGGGTGCTGCGCGCCTCGCTCGACGATGGCACGCGCGGCGACCTTGCGCGCCAGGCGGACCAGGAGCTCGCCCGATTTCGCCATCAGATGAGCCCGGAGAGGTTCAGCCGCACGCGGGACGCGGCGATCGATCAGCTCGCACGTGAGCGGTGTGGCCTGCCGATTCTGTCGTTCGGGTAGAAGGATATCCTCAGAGGGCGGTGACATGATCGCGCCGGGGCAGCTCGTTGATCTCAACGTGGAGAAACCGGCAGCCGGAGGGCGGATGATTGCCCGGTTCAGCGGCCAGATCGTGCTGGTTTCGGGCGCGATTCCCGGCGAACAGATCACCGCGCGCATCGAACGGGTCCGACAGGGCGTCGCGTTCGCAGAAACGGTCCGGGTGGAGGCGGCGGCTCCTGATCGCCGCGAGCCGTTCACCGATCCACTGTGTGGCGGTTGCCTGTACGCTCACATCACCTACCCGCGCCAGGTCGAGATCAAGGCACAGGTGATCGCCGATGCCTTCGCACGCATCGGACGCATGCCGCTCGCCGCGCCGGTGGACGTGGCGCCGTCGAGCGACGACGGCTACCGGATGCGGGCGCGCCTGCACGTCCGTGACGGAAGGATCGGCTTCTTCCGCGAGGGTTCCCACCAGATCTGCGATGCTCGCGCGACACGGCAGCTCCTCCCCGAAACCTGCGACGCGCTCGATGCGATCGCCGCGCGGTCAGGCTCGATTCACGCCTGGGGTGTGCGTGAGCTGGTCGTGTCGGAGAACACGGACGCATCCGAGCGTGTCGTGCACCTCGAAACGGCCGGTCATGTCGATCTCGACGCACTTCGTCCACTTGGACAGACACCCGGCGTCACCGGGCTCACTGCGACGCCCGCGACCGTCCTGGCAGGTGATCCGCACCTGCGGGACACGATTGCGGTCGGCGAGCACAGAGTCGCACTTCGGCGTCATGTGCTCTCGTTCTTTCAAGGCAACAGGTATCTGCTCGCCGACCTTGTCGCGCACGTGATGGAACAGATCGCCCGAGACGATGACGTGATCGATCTGTATGCCGGCGCCGGGCTGTTCTCTGTTGCCGCCGCGGTCGTCCGCCGCGCGCGGGTGACGGCCGTCGAGGGCGACCCGATCGCCGCAGCCGATTTGAAACAGAATGCCTCGGCGCTGGGCAATGCCGTCGAGGTTGTGCACCAGCCGGTCGAAGCATTCGTCGTCGCGCACCGTGATGCGCCGGCGGTGCTGATCGTCGATCCGCCGAGAACCGGAATGTCCAGGGAGGCGCTGGAAGGGGCGATCCGCCTGCAGCCGAGCACCATCGTGTACGTGTCGTGCGACGTCGCCACCATCGCCCGCGATGCGCGCCGGCTCCTCGACGCCGGTTACGCGCTGCAGCACCTGCGGGGATTCGACCTGTTTCCCAACACGCCACACGTCGAAATCGTGGGGAGGTTTCAGAAAATTTCAGGACTTCAGGACTTCAGGATCTAAGGATTTGCTCGGAGCCGATTTGAGGATCCCTACTTCCTCTTTCCCCGGGTTCTCGCCGCTTCCACGAACCCTTCAAACAACGGCCGGAACTCGCCGGTGCGGAAGAAGTTCTCCGGGTGCCACTGCACGCCCAGGCAGAACCGCGCGGATGGATCCTCGATCGCCTCGATCACACCGTCGGGAGCGGTTGCCGACACCCGGAACCCTGCCGCCACCTCTTTCACCGCCTGGTGGTGGCGGCTGTTCACTTCGCAGGAGTCGGCCTCCGCCAGCCGCTCGCCAAGCAGCCGACCGAGCAGCGAGTCCTTCTCGAACCAGATCTCGTGCGCGAAGGCGACCGACGGATGTGGCGGCACCTCGAGCCGGTGCTCGACGCCACTGTTCACCTGGGACGGAATGTCCTGAACGAGGGTTCCGCCGAATGCCACGTTCATCACCTGGATGCCGCGGCAGATCGCCAGAATCGGCAGATCGCGGCTCCTCGCTTCTTTCACCAGCGCGATCTCGAAGTCATCCCGTTCCGGTTGGACTTCGACGACGGCCGAGTGCTTCTGTTCGCCATAGCGCACCGGCGCCACGTCGTCGCCGCCGGTGAGCATCAGACCGTCGAGCCCCTCCAGGGCCGCCTCCACCGGCAGCGAGTGATCGACGATGCGGACGTCCCCGACCGAGTGCAGGATAGCCTGGCGGTAGTCTTCAATTTTGCGACAGGCCGTGATTCCGATTGTTGGCATGGTTACATCCGGGTGGGCACAGCGATGCCCATGAGATCCAGCGCCTGAGTGAGCTGCTGGCGAAAATAGGCCACTCCCGCCGCCCGCCACCGCTTCCGGGCCGCGTCGTCCTCGTTGAGAATCGGATACCGGTGATAGAAAGCGTTGAACAGCTGTGCGAGACCGAACGCGTACTTCGCGAGGATGGAGAATTCCAGCGCGCGAATCGTCTGCTCGACAATGTCGTCGAGCCGGGCCGCCTCGAAGACGAGCGCCCACAGGTCGTGCGCGTCGGGCTCGCCGTCGCCCGACCGCAGCTCATCATCCGGCAGCTCGTCCAAGCCGCTCAGGACGTCGGCCTCGACCAGCCCGTCGCGGTCCTCGAGCTTGCGGAAGATGTTGTTCGCGCGAACGACCGCATACTGCAAGTACGGCCCGGTTTCACCCTCGAAGCTGAGCGCCTCTTCCATGTCGAACACGATCAGCTTGCCGCGGGAGAACTTCAGCATGAAGTACCGAATCGCCGCGGTGGCGATCTGCGCCGCCACGCGCTCGGATTCCTCGACCGAGAGCTCCGCATTCCGCTTCGAGACTTCGGCCGACGCCTTGGTCGCGAGCAGGTCGAGGAGATCGTCGACCTTCACGCCGAGCCCCTTGCGACCCGATACCTCGACGAACGGCTTCTTGGCATCGTCTCCCTCAGCCGGCGGGTACCCGAGCTCCCGCGCCGTCGCGTGGGAGAGGGCGACCATTTCGTACGAGAAATGGACCGAGTTCTCCGCTTCCTTTGCGTGTCCAAGCGTGCGAAGCGCCTGACTGAGCAGCGCCTGCAGGTACATCTGACGGGAATCGATGACGTTGTAGATGCGGCAGGCGTGCCCGAAAGGGGGCGCCCCCGGCTCGCCGTCGGTCGACGTGGTCGCCCAGAGGGGATGCCCTGTCGCCTGTGCCGCGAAGCGGCGATAGTGGAAGTCGCGGCCCAGGAAGCCAAACTTCCAGAACTGGTTGGCGATGTCCTTGCCGACGTAGGTGACGACCCCATTGGAACGCACGATGACCTTTTCGCGGCTTTCTTCTTCGGGCTCACCCGGTTCCGGCGCCCCGAGCCCGCCCTCTTCAATCCGCATCACCCAGCAACCCTGGTGGCGTCCATCCGTTTGCAGGAACACGGCGCCCTGATCCTTCAGAATCCCGAACGCGTGCGCCCAGAACTGAAGTCGAAGGATGTCGCCTTCATAGGTCAGCAGGTCGTAGGCGATGTTCAGCCGCGCCATCGTCTTCAGGTGCGCGCGCACGATGCGATCGACGATGAAGGCTCCCATGGCAGCGGTCTCGTTGCCGCCGCGTTCGAGGTCGTGAAGCGCCGACGCTCTCACGGCCAGACGGGTCGCGTTGCCGTCATACCATTCCGTCACCCGGGAGTACAGATCCCAGCAGTAGTAGTCGAACCGTGTGCTGTCGGCAATCCGCTGCACGTCCGTGAGAGAAAGATGCTCGAGCTCGCGAAAGCCCACAATGACGTCCGCGACTTGCACGCCGGTGTCGTCGATGTAGTTCTGTACTTCCACCGGGGTGCCGCGCAAACGAAGGACCCGGACGAGCGTGTCGCCGAGCGCGGCGTTGCGGAGGTGGCCGACGTGGGCCGCCTTGTTCGGGTTGATGGCCGTATGTTCGACGATGGTCTTCTCCGCTGGTTGCGGATCCCACGCCACTTCGCCGCGGGCGCGGGCCGCGACAAACGGCCGCCGCTCGAGATAAAGGTTCAGGTATCCGTTCGGGGCCGCGACGACCCGCGCCACGCCCGGCAGGTCGGTCAGCGCTGCCGCGAGGTCGCCGGCGATCGCGCGGGGCGCCTTGCGGAGGGTTCGGGCGAGCTGGAAAGCTACCGCAACGGCAAGGTCGCCGAGCGCGCGGCTCGGCGGCACCTCGATCGCGAAAGGTGGCACCTCCGCCAATCCAAACTGGCGGCGCAGCGCGTCGGTAACCGCGTCGTGCACGTGGCGTTGAACGTTCAGAATCATGAAACGGCATCGATCAGGCGAAGGCGCCAGCTCACGGAAGTAACTGTAAACTCGTGATACGTTATAGTTTGTGACCGAGGAGCGTCTGCAGCTCGTCGAGCTCGGCCGGCGTGTTTACGTTGGCGAGGAGCCGTGCGGTGTCGCCGAACCGTCCGAGCTCATGATTCTCAACGACTCTTACCCGCACATCCTCGAACAACCCGGTCATACGCAGCTCACGGTGTTCCAATCGGCGCGCGACCGCAGGCGCACAGGCTCGCGTGTAGACCGCGCACAGAGGATGATATCCGCGTTCGGTCAGCGGCACGACGATATCAGCGTCATCGGCCAGCGTCACCATGTAGGCGAGCAGCTCCCGAACTGGAAAGGGCATGTCACACGCCAGCAGGATCACGCTGTCGTAGCGCGCCGACTCGAGCGCCGCATCGAGGCCGGCCAACGGGCCGGCATTCGCCGTCCTGTCCTTCACGAGGCGAGCGCCAAGAGCCGCCGCAGGATGGTCCTCGCCGGTTACCAGGAGGATGTCGTCGGTCAGCGCCGACAGTTCGGCGATCTGACGTACCAGGATTGTCTGTCCGTCCACGACGATGGCGCTCTTGTCGCGCCCCCCGAATCGGGTCGCCCGGCCGCCTGCGAGAATCGCCGCGCTGGCCCTCATTCGGTGATCTTACCTCCGGCCTGAGACATGCGAGAAGCCGGCATCGGTCGTGTGCTCGTCGCGAGCCTGCATCAGGCGATTGCCGATCTCCTCCCGACGCGACTCGGGTTCTACGAGAACTGGTTGAACGCCGAGGGCCTGCGTGAAGGGACGATCGGGTTGGCGCCGCTCTACGCAGTGTTGAGCTTCCTCCGCCAGGAAGGTGACGCGTATAACATGATCACGACCCGCGCTGGTGAATACGCCGCCGAATGGTCGGTGCTGTCCATGCCGGCAATCGAGCGTTCGACGATCAGGTTGGCGCCGGCGTGGCTGAGGAAACGGCTCGTCCTGCGCGTGGCGAGCCGCCTCGTCCGCAGCAGCTATCGCGGCAGCCGGGTCATTTCGAGAATGCGGCGCGGCGCCGCACGCATCGACGTCCGGGCCTCGATCTTCTGTTCGGTCCGCGAGCCGGTCGACCATCCGCTCTGCGGATTCTACGCGGCGGCCTTCACGCGGCTGCTGACGTTGTTCAACTTGAAATACACCGCCGCGGTCGTCGAGTGCCGTGGCACCGGGGAACCGAGTTGCGTGTTGATGATCCCGCTTTCGAGTGCGCGACCCAAGGCAGGGGTGGCGTGAGCCGGCGCCTGATGGCGTTTCTGGCGTTCGCGGTGTTCGCCGCGCCCACGGTTCTGTACGGCCAGACGACGCGCATTCTGGTCATGCCCTTCGAGAACGTCACCCGCGAGAGCCGGATCTTCTGGCTCGGCGAAGCGTCCGCCGTGCTGCTGGCGGACGACTTGAACGCGCTCGGCGCGAACGCGATCGCCCGCGAAGAGCGCCGGCAGGCCTTCGATCGGTTGCAGGTGCCGCCCGTGGCATCATTGACCGACGCGACGGTGATTCGGATTGCCCAGCTCGTCGGCGCGTCGCAGGTGATCGTCGGCACGCTGGAGATGCAAGGGGACGCGCTGGTTGTTCGAGCGCGGAGCATTGCGCTCGAGGCCGGCCGGGTGCAGGAGACGGCGACGGAAAACGGTCCGCTCCCCGATCTGTTCGGCATTTTCGAGCGCATCGCCAGGCAATTGACCGCGACCGCGGAAACCGCGGTGGCCGCTCCGGACCAGAGTCATCCGCCGATCGCGGCCTTCGAGAACTACATCAAGGGCTTGCTGGCGGAGACGCCGGCGACGGCGCTGAACTATCTGAGCGCCGCACTCCAGGCGGATCCTGCGTTCGATCGCGCACGGCTTGCGCTGTGGGAGGTCCACGACGAGCAAGGGGACCACGCTCGAGCCCTGGCCGCCGTCACGCCGATGCCGGCCGCCTCTCCGTGGTTGCGTCGTGCCCGTTTCCTGGCGGGGCTGTCGCAGCTGAACCTCAAGCGATACGACGAAGCGTTCGCCACGTTCAAGGAGTTGAGCGACGCGAGGCCGACGGCCACGGCGCTGAACAATCTCGGCATCGTCCAACTGCGTCGCGGCGGCTCGGTTGAGGATGGGTTGCCGACCTACTACTTCGGCAAGGCGGCCGAAGCGGATGCCGCCGAGCCGGACTATTTCTTCAACCTCGGCTACGCCTACTTTCTCGAGCGCGACACCCAGGCGGCGATCTACTGGTTGCGCGAAGCCGTCCGGCGTGACCCAACCGATGGCGACGCGCACTTCGTGCTGGGCGCGGCCCTGACCGTCGCCGGACAGGCGCCGGAAGCCGCGCGCGAGAAGGAGCTCGCGCGGCGCCTGTCGTCCACCTACGGCGAATGGGAACGGCGCCCCGCGGCCGAACAGGTGCCCAAGGGCCTGGGGCGTGTCAAGAAGGAGGTGGAGCTTCCTCATTCACGTCGGGTCGAAGAAACCCTCGCCAACAGCGGCCAGCGCGACCAGCAGGATCTTGCGAGCTTCTATCTCGATCGCGGCCGCCGGCTGTTCGAGCAGGAGAACGACCGCGAGGCAATCCTGGAGCTCAATCGCGCGCTCTTCCTGGCGCCGTATCACGCAGAATGTCATCTGCTGATCGGCCAGATCCACCTGCGTAACGGCCGCGCGCGGGACGCGATCGACGCGCTCAAGATCTCGCTGTGGAGTCAGGAGGGCGTCCCAGCTCACGTGGCGCTGGCTCGGGCCTACGTCGAGGTGAAGGACCCGGCCGCCGCGCGCACGGAGGCGGAGCGGGCGCTCGCGCTGGACCCGTCGGCGGCGGATGCCAAACAGCTTCTGGAAGGCCTGCCGCCGCGCTGAACGGGCCCGAACCGGTGCTAAAATCGTCACACGTGGCCCACACCCAGGACGACGGCTTTCACGAAATACAACTGAACGGCAAGCAGTTGGTGTTTCTCTTCATGGCCGCGACGGTCGTGTCGGTGGTGATCTTCCTGTGCGGTGTGCTGGTCGGGCGGGGCGTGCGTGCGGAGCGGGCAACCGGCGCGGAGGCGGCCGCCCTGAACGACCCGGCCACCGCCGACCCGGTGCTGGACACCTCTCCCGATTCGGTGATTTCATCAGAGCAGGATCCGACCGTTGCGGCTGCGCCGCCGCCCGCTGCCGACGATCTCAGCTACCCCGAGCGCCTCGCCAGGTCTGGATTGCCGGACGAGTCGTTGAAGTCGGCATTCGCCGAAACGCCCGCGAAGTCTGCGCCGGAGAAGCCTGCACCCGCCGCAGCCCCGCTGGCGGAGGCTCCAGTCGCTCCGGTTGCTTCCGGGGCGCCGGGACCCGGTTTCGCGGTGCAGGTCGCGGCGTTCAACGTGCGGGGTGAAGCCGATGCTGTTGCCCGCCGTCTGGCAGTCAAGGGTTACGCGGCCTACGTGCAGCCACCGGCCAACGGCACGTCGGTCTACCGAGTGCGCGTCGGAACCTTCAAGACCAGGCGGGAAGCTGACACGGTCGCGGCGCGGCTGAAGAAGGAAGAGAAGTTCACACCCTGGATCACTCGCTGAGATCGTCGCGGGCCCTCCGTCATTGGCTGGCGGTCGTTTCGGGCATCCTGCTGGCGCTCAGCTTCCCCAAGTTCGGTCACCCTGCGCTCGGCTGGATCGCGCTTGCTCCTCTGCTCGTCGCGATCTTCCGCCAGCCGCTGCCGCGCGCATTCACTCTGGGTCTGACGACCGGAGCGGTTTATTTCGTCGGGACGCTCTACTGGATCACACAGGTGATGGCGGCCTACGGGGGTCTCCACATCGTCGTCGCCGTCCTGGTGAACGGCCTGCTGATCGCGTATCTGTCGCTGTTTCCCGCGTTGTTTGCCGTGATCACCGCGCGGCTGACCGCCGCCGGCGGAGCGCCCGCGTTACTGCTCGCGCCGTGCGTCTGGGTCGCGACCGAGCTCGGGCGTACGCACCTGTTCACAGGGTTCCCATGGGTGCTGCTCGGGTACAGCCAGGCGAACGTGCTGCCGGTGGCGCAGGTCGCCAGTCTCTCGGGCGTCTACGGGTTGTCGGCGCTTGTCGCCGCCGTGAGCGCGGCGATGGCGTACGCGGCAGTGACGGTCCGCCGCCGATATCTGCCGCTCGCCGCCGTGCTGGCGCTGATCGGCGGTCTGTCGGTGTGGGGCAGCCTCCGAATCGCGCGGGCGACACTGACCGACGAGGGCCAGGCCCTGCGCGTCGGGCTGATCCAGGGAAACGTCGCGCAGCAGGACAAGTGGGACGAAAGCAAGGCGGGCGCGATTTTCGCCGAGTATCTTCGCATGACGCGCCAGGCGATCGGACGCGGAGCGGAGATCGTGCTGTGGCCGGAATCGGCGACGCCGTTCTATTTCGAGGAAGATCGCGCCGGCGCCGACCAGGTGCGCCGGCTGGCGCGCGAGGCCCGGGTGCCGATTCTGCTCGGCAGCGATCAGATCGAGCGCGGCGCCGCGCCGAAATACTACAACGCGGCGTTCCTGGTTCGCGCCGACGGATCGTCGGGCGGCGTCTACCGCAAGATGCATCTGGTCCCTTTCGGCGAGTACGTGCCGCTCAAGCGGGTGTTGTTCTTTGCCGGGCCGCTCGTCGAGGCGGTCTCGGACTTCTCAGCCGGACAGGCTGCGGTGCTCCTGCCGGTGAACGGGCATCTGCTGAGCACGTCGATCTGCTATGAAGTCGTCTACCCGGATCTGGTTCGCCAATCGGTGAAGGCCGGAAGCGAGCTGCTCACCACGATCACCAACGACGCCTGGTTCGGCCGAACGTCGGCACCCTATCAGCATTTTTCACAGGCCGCGATGCGGGCGATCGAGAACGGCCGGTATCTGGTCCGATCCGCGAACACCGGCATCAGCGGCATCGTCGATCCATACGGGCGGGTGCTCGAGAATACCGGCATCTTCGCACCGGCGATTGTGGTTGGCGAGGCCCGGTTCCTGCAGGGTTCCACGCTGTACTCCAGATTCGGCGACGTGATCGCGTACGCCTCGACCCTCGTCGCTGCCGTCGCCCTCCTGCTGGTGCGCCGCAGCGCACCTGGCGGGCGGACGTTGCCGGCTTCGCCGAACGGCCGCGCGATTCGCCATGTAAAATAAAGGGATGCCGACAGTCGACGACCTCAGAAAGCGTTACGAGGATCTCAGCAAGCGCGCTGGCGATCTGCGGAGTTATCTTTGAGGGCGCCAAGCCGACCGAAGAGTTGAGCCGCCTCGAAGCGCGGGCGTCCACGCCCGACTTCTGGAAGGACCAGGCGGAGGCGCAGAGGGTCCTCCAGCGCCGGCGACGACTCGAACAGGATCGCGATCTCGTCCTCTCGCTCAAGAAGAAGATCGAGGACCTGGCCGTTCTCGTAGAGTGGGCCGAAGCGGGTGAGGCGGTTGACGCCGAGTTCGCGCAGTCGCTCGACACTCTCGATCAGGAAGTGCAGGCCGGCGAGATCAAGAAGATGCTCGGCGGCGAGCACGATCGCAAGAACGCCATCGTCACGATCCATCCCGGCGCCGGCGGCACCGAGTCGCAGGATTGGGCGGAGATGCTGCTCCGCATGTACCTGCGGTGGACCGAGCGCCGGAGCTTCAAGCGCGAAGTCATCGACTATCAGCCGGGCGAAGAAGCCGGACTGAAAAGCGCGACGGCGACCGTCGCCGGCGACTACGCGTATGGGCTGCTCGCGGCCGAGGCGGGGGTTCATCGCCTGGTCCGCATCTCCCCCTTCGACCAGGCGGCTCGACGTCACACCTCGTTTGCCTCGGTTCATGTGTGGCCGGAGCTGCCCGAGGACGTCGATATCGTCATCGACGAGAAGGACCTTCGAATCGACACCTACCGATCGAGCGGCGCCGGCGGCCAGCATGTGAACGTCACCGATTCGGCCGTCCGGCTGACCCACCTTCCAACCGGGATGGTGGTCTCCTGCCAGAACGAGCGCTCACAACATCGCAACCGGGATTCGGCGATGAAAGTGCTGAAAGCGCGCTTGTACGACGTCAAGATGAAGGAAAACCAGGCGAAGCTCGATCAGATCAGCGGCGTGAAGAAGGACATCGCCTTTGGCAGCCAGATTCGCAGCTACGTGCTGCACCCGTACCAGATGGTGAAGGATCACCGCACCAAGGAGCAGGTCGGCGACATCAACCGGGTGCTCGATGGGGACCTCGACTACCTGATCAAGACCTACCTCATGAAACGTGCGAACGGCACGCTCGGCGAGGCCGACTCCG
Source organism: Luteitalea sp. (assembly GCA_009380045.1). Taxonomy (GTDB): domain Bacteria; phylum Acidobacteriota; class Vicinamibacteria; order Vicinamibacterales; family CAVVIG01; genus WHSN01. The sequence continues at coordinate 11,246 of WHSN01000016.1, read as the reverse complement.
ACGATGACGCCGACTGACGCCGGGTGAGCAAAGCGGTCTTCGTCGCCGCCGGCATCATGCTGAGCCGCGTCGCCGGCCTGGTGCGAATGCGCGTATTCGCGCACTACTTCGGCCTCAGGTCTGATGCGGCGGACGCGTTCAATGCCGCGTTCCGCATCCCCAACCTCCTCCAGAACCTTTTCGGCGAAGGGTCGCTGTCGGCTTCCTTCATCCCCGTCTACGCGTCGCTCATCGCCCGAGGCGATCGGCGCGAGGCCGACCGCCTCGCCGGCGCGGTCGCCGCGCTGCTGACCACCATCGTCGCCGCGCTGGTGCTGCTCGGTGTCGTCGCCGCACCGGCGCTGGCGGCGGTCATCGCGCCCGGCTTCACCGGCGAGAAGCGCGCGTTGACGGTGACGATCGTGCGCATTCTCTTTCCCGGCGCAGGCCTGCTGGTCTTGTCCGCCTGGTGCCTTGGCGTGCTGAACAGCCACCACCGCTTCCTGCTGTCGTACAGCGCCAGCGTGGTGTGGAACGTGGCGATGATCCTGACGCTGGTGGCCTTCGGGCCGAGCGCATCGCTCCCGAATCTGGCCGTATGGCTCGCCTGGGGCTCGGTCGTGGGAAGCGCCCTGCAGTTCGCCGTGCAGCTGCCGGCGGTGTCCCGCGTGGCTCCGGACTTGCGGGTCGTGTTCGACACCGCATCGATTCACGTGCAAACGGTCGCCCGGAATTTCGTGCCAGGGTTCTTCAGCCGCGGGGTCGTGCAGATCAGCGCCTACATCGATTCCGTCATCGCCAGCCTGCTCGGCACGGGCGCGGTCACCGGTCTGCAGAATGCCCAGCTGCTGTACACGTTGCCGGTCAGCCTCTTCGGGATGTCGGTCGCGGCGGCGGAGCTTCCGGCGATGGCCGGCGCGGCCACCTTCGACGCCGCCGGATCCGAGGCGCTTCGTCTGAGGCTGAACGTCGGTCTGCGCCGCATTGCGTTTTTCGTCGTGCCCTCGTCGATCGCCTTCCTGGCACTCGGGGATGTGATCGCGGCGGCGATTCTTCAGACCGGGCGCTTCCGGTACGAGGACGCGCAATATGTGTGGGGGATCCTTGCGGGCTCCGCCGTGGGTCTGCTGGCCTCGACGCTGGGACGGCTGTATGCCTCCGCCTATTACGCGCTTCGCGACACGCGCACGCCGTTCAGGTACGCGCTCATCCGAGTCGCCTTGACAACCGTGCTCGGCTACCTGTCCGCTGTTCCGCTGCCGCGGCTGCTCGGATTGGATCCGCTGTGGGGAGCAGCCGGGCTGACGGCGTCGGCTGGAGTGGCCGGCTGGGTGGAAATGCTGCTCCTGCGCCGCGCGCTCAATACACGAATCGGCGAGACCGGCCTGTCGAGGAGCTACGGAGCGAAGCTCTGGACGTCGGCGATTGCCGGCGCCGCCGCCGCATGGGCGATCAAGCTGTGGACCCCGGCCCTGCACCCGGTGCTGAAGGCCGTGGTCGTGCTGGGACCCTACGGCCTCGTGTTTCTCGGCGCCACGTTTGCGCTTCGTGTGCCCGAGGCGTCCAGCGCGATGTCGAACGTGCTGCGTCGCTGGCGCTGATCCCCGGTCAGGGCTGGTGGGCCAGACCGCCGGGCTGCGTCCCCGAGATGAACGTTTCCGTGATCGTGCTGTCGGTTTCCGGGCCGGCGATTCCGCCAGTGGACCGATCCACGGAGAGGAACACGATGTTTCCCGGGGCGTGGAACTCGGGGGGGGCCTCTTCATCCGGCCGGCCATCGATATACGCCCGCATGAACTGCATCCAGACGGGCAGCGCCGCCACGGACCCGGTTTCGTTCGCCCCGAGCGGCTTCTTTTCGTCGAGGCCGATCCAGACGCCGACGGTGATATCGGGGTCGAACCCGATGAACCACGCATCGGTGTTGTCGTCCACGGTGCCCGTCTTCCCGCCGAGCGGCCAGTTCAAGCTCGAGGCGGCCGCCGCGGTGCCGCGCTGCACGACGCCGCGCAGCAGGTTCGTCATCACGAAAGCGGTGTCGGCGCGGATCACGTCGATCGGCTCGGAGCGGTTCTCCTCGAGCAGGTTGCCTTCCCGGTCCATCACTCGGACGATGTCGAACGGCCGCACGCGTACACCTTGATTCGGAAATACGGTGTACGCGCTGGTCACCTCGAGCAGGGTGGCTTCGCCGGCGCCAAGGGCAATCGCCAGATACGGAGGGAAGTCTTCATCGAACCCGAACCGCTTGGCATAGGCGAGGACATTCTTCGGACCAAGGGTCTCCATCATCTTGATCGCCGGAACATTCCGCGAGTCCTCGATCGCGCGGCGGAGAGTGACCGGCCCCTCGAACTCGTGATCGTAGTTCTGAGGCTCATAGACCTGGCCGCGGCCCGTGGGGTAGCTCACCGGCTCGTCGACAATCGTTGACGCCGGCGTGAAGCCGCGGTCGATTGCCGCCGTGTAGACAATCGGCTTGAACGTCGATCCGAGCTGGCGGTAGGCCTGCACCGCGCGATTGAACTTGCTGCGGTTGAAATCCCAGCCGCCGACCATCGCCTTGATCTGACCGGTCTTGTTGTCGATGGCGACGAGCGCTCCCTCGACGAGGGGTGTCTGCTCGAGCGACACGGACAATGCGCCGGTTGCCTCGTCCACCTTCTTGATCTGCACATCGACGAGGTCACCGACCTTCAGGATCTCGCCCGCGTTCGTCCGGCGTGTCCAGGCGAACCCTTCGCGGGTCAGGTCGACCGACTGCGATCCGACGATCAGGCGGGCCGCTCCGGCGGGCGCCGGATTGCCGAGCGACGCCACCACGGCCGGCACGATGTCGCCGACGGCGATCGGACGGACCCAGCGACCGTCGCGGTAGCCCTCGACCGTGTGGCCTTCGGCCACGATGTTCCGTTTCGGCCGCCGGAATCCGCGCCGCTTGTCCAGCCGCCGTAAGCCGCTCTGCACCGCCTCATTGGCCGCCTCCTGCAGCGCCGGATCGAGCGTCGTCGTGACCGAGAGGCCCTGTTCGTACAGCGCCTTGGCGCCGTACTGCCGCTCCAGATGCTTGCGGACCTCCTCGACGAAGAACGGGGCGACGCCGGGCGGTTGTGACGGCTGCCCTCGCGTGACCACCGGCTTCTGCTTCGCTTCGTCGGCTTCGGTCTGGGTGATGTAGCGTTCATCCGCCATGCGCTGCAGCACGACGTTTCGCCGCTGCGTGGCGCGCTTCACATCGACGAACGGGCTCTGGCGCTCCGGCAGCTGGAACAGCCCGGCGATGAGGGCCGCCTCCTCGAGCGTGAGGTCCTTGTTCGATTTGTCGAAATACAGCCGCGAGGCCGCCTCGATCCCGTAGGCGCCGTGGCCCAGGTACATCTGATTGCAGTAAATGGTGAAGATTTCTCTCTTGGTATAGCGTTTCTCGATCTGGATCGCCAGAATCCACTCACGGATCTTGCGTTCGAACGATTTTTCGTTGGTGAGGCCGAACTGCTCCTTGAGGTTTCTCGCCAGTTGCTGGGTGAGCGTGCTCGCTCCCTGCGCCAGGCGGCGCTCGACGATGTCGGTGTAGGCGGCGACGCCGATGCGCCAGATGTTGATGCCGATGTGCCGGTCGAACTCGGCGTCCTCGGTCGCGACGATGCCCTGACGGATGTACGGCGAGATGTCGTCCGGCCCGACGATCACGCGACGCTGGGTCGCGAACTCGCCGATCAGCTGTCCGTTCGACGCATACACCCGCGTGATCGTGCTCGGCGTGTAATCGTCGAGCGCGGAGATCTGGGGCAGATCGCCCGCATACGCGAAGAGCACGCCGCTCAGCACGCCAAGCATCGCCGCCACGACGAACAGGGCGACGATGCCGGCATTGCGGGCGTAGCGGATGACGTAATCGGCCATGCAGGCTTACCGCGGTCTTCGCGACGCCGGGTCGCGCTGTCGTGGCGCCGGCGGCGGTCCGTGCGGCGTGGACGGCGCCGCCGCGGCGGGAGCGGCCCGACGCGGTGAAGCCTGTGGCGATCGCGCGGCCGGGGCGCTTCGAGCGGGAGCGGCTTGTGCAGGAGCGCCCGCCCTGGAGGGCGATCCGAACGGGGCGCTGCGGCGGATGGCGCCCGGCGTCTGTGGAACGGCTCGCGGCGCCGGGGACGCTGCACCGGGCCGCGCCGGCAACGGCCGCGCAGACGGCGACTGTGGCGGCGGGCCCAGCGGTGCGGACAGCATGTACGGGGATCGCGCGGGCCCCCTGGCCGGCGGCGTCGTGACCGGTTGCGTCGGCCCAGCGGACGGATTCAGCGCACGCCCCGGCGCGCGACGCTGATGCGCCGGACGAGCAGGCTGCACTTGATAGGCCGGGTGAATCGGTTGGACGCCGCGGTGCCCCGGCTGAATGGGTTGGGCGCCCTGTCCGTCAGGCGCGCGCGGGACGGCACGCGACCCGGCCTGGAACGGATCCTTGAACGCGTCGGGAGCGGCCTGCCGGCGGTTCAGGCCGCGCGATCCCGTTGAAACGCCTGCCGTGCCCGGCTGCCGGCCTACCGCGGACGCCCGGCTTCCCCCGCGATCATCGCGTGTGGTGCCGTTGAACGAGCGCGGCTCGGTCGCTCTTCCTGGTCGCCCGCCCCCGGCGCGGTTGCGCGGCACCGCGACTCCTCGAGAGGCGTTGGCGCGGGGGACGGCGACCGATGGCGCGACCGGAGGAGCGCCTTGCACGACGAACGGCGTGCGTCCGGGCAGCCCTCGCGGCGCAACGGCATGCCGATTCGCGTAGCGGCCGCGACCGAAGTGGCTTCGCGAGACCGTCACCCAGCCTGCCCTCGGGTCGCCGACTCCAACCGACAGGCCGAAGACGGGCCGATTGTCGAATCCGAGCGGGGACCAGCTCACGTAGCCGGGCGCTGCACCCCACGATACCCATGCCGGGCCCCAGCGGTTGCCAGGAATCCAGAACCAGCGGTTCCGCAAATGTCCCCACCTGCCGTAGTGGTGCGTCGGCCAGGCCCAGACGTCGAGGCCGATCCAGGTCCATCCGTAGTACGGGATCGTCGACCAGTAGCCGTGGTAGTAAGGTCGCCAGTCCGCTGACACGGTGGGATACCACACGTTTCCGTATGCCGCTTCGTACTGCCACGAACCGCCACGATCCAGGGCGCCGCCGTACACCCGGAGATCCGCCGGCAGATGCTGCGTGGATGCCGCTCTGCCAAGACGCGCATCCCGGCGCGCGGAGGCCCACCTGTCGAAGGCATCGAACCGCGCGGAGTTGAATCCCTGAGGCTCTGACGGCGCGTCGTTCTCCCATGCCACGCTCCTCTCGCCGGCGCGCAGGGGAGTCGAGCCGCGCTCGGTCATCAGGGCGCCCGATCCGCGCAGAATCGCGAGCTCGGTCTGAGCCCCGGTGGGGCCCGACAGGATCGCGACCCGGTACTCGCCGGGGCCATCGGTGGTGGCGGAAGAAGTCGGCGTGTCGATCTGGAAGTGTGCGGCCGACGCGGGATTTGCCGCGCCAGCAACGGTCAACAGGATGCGTCCGCTGGTCACCCGAAAGAGCGTCGGCGCCTGCAGCTCGATCGACGAAAACTCGTCGAGCGCCAGCGAGCTGCCATCGGGGAAGAGGACTTCGAGACGACCCCGATCGGTCCGCAGGCGATCGCCCGCGACCAGGGGCATGCTCGACACCGCCGGCTCGCTGTAATTTTCACGGTCGATCGTCGCGTCACCCTCGACGAATGCGATGTGAGCGGGCGTACCGACCTCGGAAGTCTGGGCTCCCGCGGCAAGGGCGCTAAAGAAGAATCCAGCGAGGCCGAACAGGCAAGCGCGTGGAACAAAACCCATGGACGCCTCACAAACGCAGTGCTGGCTCGAAAATTATACACCCCGGGGGCGGCTTTCAGAGGGAAACCTAACGGTCGAGCGAATGACAAAAAGACACTCAAGTTTTATAATTGAACCAATATCACCCCTTGACCGGAACGTACGAGGTACCTGAATGAGCAAAATCATCGGAATCGACCTGGGCACGACCAACTCCGTTGTCGCCGTCATGGAAGGCGGCGAACCGGTGGTCATCACCAACCCGGAGGGCGGCCGGCTGACGCCGTCGGTTGTCGCCTTCACCAGGTCGAGTGAGCGGCTGGTCGGACAGGTTGCCAAGCGGCAGGCGGTGACCAACCCTGAAAACACCGTCTTCTCGATCAAGCGCTTCATGGGCCGCCGGTTCGACGAGGTGGGCGAAGAGATGAAGATGGTGCCCTACCATGTCGTCTCCGATGGTCAGCGGGTGACCATCAAAGTCGAAGGGCAGCCCAAGCCTCTGACCCCGCCGGAAATCTCGGCAATGGTGCTTCAGAAGCTGAAGCAGGCGGCGGAAGAGTACCTGGGTCAACCGGTCACCCAGGCGGTCATCACGGTGCCGGCATACTTCAATGACGCTCAGCGACAGGCGACAAAGGACGCCGGGCAGATTGCCGGCCTGGAGGTGATGCGCATCGTGAACGAGCCGACGGCGGCGGCTCTCGCCTACGGCCTCGACAAGAAGAAGGACGAGACGATCGCCGTCTACGATTTCGGCGGCGGCACCTTCGACATCTCGATCCTCGAGGTCGGCGAAGGGGTGGTTGAAGTGAAGGCCACCAACGGTGACACCCACCTCGGAGGGGACAACCTCGATCAGCGCATCATCGACTGGATCAACGCCGAGTTCAAGAAGAGCGACGGCATCGATCTGGGCAAGGACCGGATGGCTCTGCAGCGTCTGAAGGAGGCGGCGGAGAAGGCCAAGATGGAGCTCTCCACGGTGTTGGAAACCGACATCAACCTCCCGTTCATCACCGCCGACCAGAGCGGCCCCAAGCACCTGCAGATGAAGCTGACGCGGGCGAAGTTCGAACAGCTGGTGGACGACCTCCTGCAGAAGACGGTCGGCCCGACCAAGCAGGCGATCGCCGACTCCGGGCTCGACCCGTCGAAGATCGACGAGGTCGTGCTGGTCGGCGGCTCGACGCGCATCCCGAAGATTCAGCAGATCGTCAAGGAGCTGTTCGGCCGCGAGCCGCACAAGGGGGTCAATCCCGACGAGGTGGTGGCGATTGGCTCGGCGGTCCAGGCCGGCGTGCTCTCCGGCGACGTCAAAGACCTGCTGCTGCTCGACGTGACGCCGTTGTCGCTCGGCATCGAAACCATGGGCGGCGTGATGACGACGCTGATTCCGAGGAACACCACGATTCCGACCCGCAAGAGCGAAATCTTCTCGACCGCGTCCGACAATCAGACCTCGGTCGAGGTCCATGTGCTCCAGGGCGAACGGTCGCTCGCGCGCGACAACCGGACGCTCGGCAAGTTCCACCTCATCGGCCTGCCGCCGGCGCCGCGCGGCGTGCCGCAGATCGAGGTGACGTTCGACATCGATGCCAACGGCATCGTGAACGTGCAGGCCAAGGATCTTGGCACCGGAAAGGAACAGAAGATCACGATTACGGCTTCGAGCGGTCTGAACAAGGACGAAGTGGACCGCATGACGAAAGACGCCGAGTCGCACGCGGAGGAGGATCGAAAGCGCCGGGAAGAGATCGAAGCGCGTAACCGCGCCGACCAGGCGGTATACGGCGCCGAGCGCTTCACCAAGGAAAGCGGCGACAAGCTGTCGGCGGGCGACCGTCAGGCGATCGAGAGCGCGACCGAGTCGCTGAAGAAGGCGATCGAGTCCAACGACGCCGCGGCCATCACCCGTGCCATGGACGAGCTCACGGCCGCGCAGCACAAGGCGGCCGCTTCCCTCTATCAGCAGGCGGCCCCGGGGACCGCAGCCGGCGGTCCGGGTGAAGACGCGGGCGCCGGACCGTCGGGGAGCAGCGGCAGCCAGACCAGCGGCAGCGCCGGTCCGGGCGGCGAGGTGATCGACGCCGAGGTGGTCGACGACAAGTGACGGGGTAAATGGACTTCTACATCCTCCTCGGGGTGGAGCGGGGCGCGACGCCAGGTGACATCAAGCGGGCCTACAAGAGGCTCGCGCGCCGCTGCCACCCCGATATCAACCCGGGTGATCGCACGGCGGTGCAGCAGTTCCGTCAGATCGCTGAAGCGTACGAAACGCTCAGCGACCCCGATCGGCGGCTGCGTTACGACAGTGGAGGCACGTCCACGGAGGGTGCCGGGCCGGAGACCTTCGGCTTCGAGGGGTTCGATTTCTCGATGAGTGTCAACGGGGCGTCGGCGCCGACGTTTGGCGACCTGTTCGCCGATGTGCTGAGCCAGCGCGAGCCGCACCGGTCGGACCAGGGCGCCGATCTCCATTACACGCTCACGCTCGCCTTCGAGGACGCGATGCGCGGTCTGGACCGCGAGCTCGTCGTCACACGTCACGAGCGATGCAAGGAATGCGGCGGCAGTGGCCGTCTGCGCGTGCCCGAGAAGGACTGCCTGCAGTGTCAGGGGAGCGGGATCCTGAAGTCGGCACGTGGCCACATGGTCTTCTCGAAGCCTTGCCCCCACTGCCACGGTACCGGACGCCATGCGCACAACCGGTGTCCGGCGTGTGGCGGGCAGCAGCTCCAGGCGCGCTCCGAGCCGTTGGTGATCCGTGTGCCGGCTGGCCTGGCCGACGGTTCACGGATTCGAGTTCCGGAGAAGGGGCATGCCGGGAGGAACGGCGGGCCCAACGGCGATCTGTTGATCACGGTGCGCGTCGAGGCCCACTCGTTGTTCCACCGGGAGGGGGACGACCTCCACATCGTCGTCCCGATCGCGGTTCACGAGGCGGCGCTCGGCGCCAGGGTGGAGGTGCCGGCCATTGACGGAACCGCGCGGCTGCGCGTGCCGCCTGGGACGCAGTCAGGGCAGCGCTTCCGGCTTCGCCAGCGAGGCGCGCCGTCGGCTCGGGACGGCCGGCGCGGCGATCTCGTCGTGGAGGTGAAGCTCGCGCTGCCCCAGCTCCTCGACGAGCGATCGAAGGAGCTGCTCCGGGAATTCGGGAATATCAATGCCGCCGACGACGTCCGGAAAGAGTTGACCCCGACACGGTGAAAAGTTCAACGCCATGAAGAAGACCGGCAAAGCAGCCTATTACATGATCAGTGCGGTGGCCCAGAAGTACAACATCCATCCGCAGACGCTGCGCCTCTACGAACGGGAGGGCCTGCTGAAGCCGTCGCGGACCGACGGCAATACGCGGCTCTACTCGGAAGAAGACCTGGAGCAGCTGGAGACGATCCTGTCGCTGACGCGCGATCTCGGCGTGAATCTCGCCGGGGTGGAGATCATCCTCAACATGCGGAAGAAGATCGAGCGCATGCAGCACGAGGTGAACGAGTTCATGGTCTACGTGAAGCACGAGCTCGCGCGCGGTCTCGACGACTGGGAGCAGCGGCTCTCGACCGCGCTCGTGAAGTCGTCGCCAACCGATCTCGTGCGCGCCGCGCCGCCGGCGGCGGCGCCCGCCGCCAGCGCAACAACAGAAACTGATCGCGCGCCCGCCACCTCCGGCTGATATACTTCGCCTCGGAATCTCGATCGCGGAGGCGCCGTCTCCCCATCCGCTTCAATGCCATGTGAACTGTGCGACGACACCGGATGGAAGCCGGTCGAAAAGAGCGGCGAGCGCCGCGTGGTGCGCTGCGACTGCTGGCGGGACCAGGTCGGGCACCAGCGACTCGCCGACGCCAATATTCCACGGCGCTATCAGCACTGCACGATCGCGAATTTCACCGCCTACAACGAGTCGCTCGACAAGGCGGCGCGAATCGCCAGGAAGGTCGCTGATGCCTTCCCGGCGGTCACCAAGGGCCTGTTGCTCGAGGGCCTGCCAGGTGTCGGCAAGACCCACCTCGCCGTCGCGGTGCTGAAGCAGGTGATCCAGCAGACCGGGGCGCGCGGTCTCTTCTACGACACCCGCGACCTGTTGCGGATCATCCGCAGCACCTACGACCCGTCGATCCGGACGACCGAGCTGGAGATCCTCCGCCCGGTGATGACCTCCGACCTCCTGGTGCTGGACGATCTCGGCGCCGAGAAGACGTCGGAGTGGGTCGAGGAAACGATGAACCTGATCGTGAATACCCGCTACAACGAGCGCCGGCTGACGATTTTCACCTCCAACTACCAGGATATTCCCGACGAGACCGACCCGAACTCGCTGCTGTTCCGCATCGGGCATCGCATGCGCTCGCGCCTCCACGAAATGTGCGAGTTCGAGGTGCTCGACGGCGCCGACTACCGTGAGCTGCCGACCAATGGCGGCGTGGACGACCTGATCACGATGTGGAAAATGAGGAAGAAAACACTTCCTTCTCCCGGTCGCTCCGGCCGCCAGGCCCGCGCCCATCTCCGCGATCCCGCCGAACGCGACGGCCGCGGCGACCTCAAGTGGCCGGGAGGCAGGGCCGGCTCGTAGAGAACTACAATTGACGATCTCGTGGATCGACGATCTGTGGCAGGCTTGGACCCATTGCGGGCGCGAAGTCGGCGGGGCCGCCAGAATCGCCAAATCCCGCGTGTCGTAAACGATCAATCGTAAATCGTAAATCCGCGTCAATCGTCAATCGTCAATCGAACATGTTGGGCCTCTACGTCCACGTCCCCTTCTGCGGGGCGATTTGCAACTATTGCAACTTCAATCGCGGGCTGTTCGACCCAGCCGTCAAAGCGCGGTATGTGGCCGCGCTGCTCACCGAAATCGACCGTTCGGGCCAGGTCGACCCGCGACGGGAGGCCGACTCCATCTTCTTCGGCGGCGGCACCCCGTCGCTTCTCGAGCCCGGCGAAATCGGAGCCATCGTCCAGGCGTGCTGCGGCGCCTTCCAACTTGCGCCCGACAGCGAGGTCACCCTCGAGGCGAACCCCGAAAGCGTGACGACCGAGCGCCTCGCCGCGTATCGGGCAGCCGGAGTGAACCGCATCAGCCTCGGTGTGCAGTCCTTTCGCGACGACGAGCTGCGAAGGCTGTCGCGGCTGCATGGGGCCGATCGCGCGCGTGCCGCGTATCGCGAGGCCCGGTCAGCCGGCTTCGACAACGTCAGCCTCGATCTCATGATGTGGCTCCCCGGCCAGGCGGTGGCCGAGTGGCTCGAATCGGTCGAGCAGGCGATCGCAGCCGGCCCGGATCATCTGTCGCTGTACATGCTCGAGGTGTATCCGAACGCGCCGCTCAAGGAGGAGATGGCCCGGGCCCGCTGGTCCCAGGCTCCAGACGACGATGTGGCGGCGATGTACATCGCGGCGATGGAGCGGCTGGAGGCGGCCGGCTACCAACAGTACGAGATTTCGAACGT
>WHSN01000001.1 GCA_009380045.1 Luteitalea sp. | reverse complement strand
GCGCGCCCGCTCGCGCGGCGGCGCGAGACCGCGCTCGACCATCAGGATGTCGAGACGCAGCCTCTGCACACCTTCAGTCATCAACTCTTTCTCGTCGTCACCCAGTCGGCGATCGGATCGAGCCACCCGTCCGTCAGGCCGGATTCGAGAAGCACCGTGTGCGCGCGATCGGCGGCGTCGGCAGCGAGCGCCCGGGCGCGATCGAGCCCGAACAGCGAGGGATAGGTCGGCTTGTCTCCGGCTGCGTCCTTGCCGACGCTCTTCCCAAGACTGGTCGGGTCGCCCTCCACGTCCAGGATATCGTCGACGATCTGAAAGGCGAGGCCGACGTGGCCAGCCCAGCGTTCGATCGCCGTGACGACGTCCGGGTCGCCGCCGGCCATGACGCCGCCGCTCACCGCCGACGCCCGGATCAGGGCGCCGGTCTTGCGCTGGTGCATCGACTGGAGAGCGTCGCCATCGAGCGTCAGGGCGTGCCCTGGCGCCTGCCCGGCCGCCTGCAGATCGAGCACCTGTCCTCCCACCATGCCGACGGCTCCCGCCGCCTCCGCGATCACGCGCAAGGCGTGAAGCTTGCGGGCGGCGATGAACGGGCGATCGGAGGCGGGCTCGCGAGCCAGCAGCGCGAACGCCTCCGCTTGAAGGGCGTCACCCGCGAGAATGGCGATGCCGTCGCCGTAGACGACGTGAAGGGTGGGTCGGCCGCGCCGCATCGTGTCGTTGTCCATGGCCGGCAAATCGTCGTGAATCAGCGAATAGGTATGAAGGAACTCGACCGCACACGCGGCCGGCAGCGCGAGCGCATCGGCGCCGCGGTCGGTGTTGTCGGCTGCCCGGGCGGGCCCGCCGCGATCGAGCTTCAGCGATACCGCATGCGCCGCCGCGAGGACGAGGATCGGCCTCAGCCGCTTGCCCCCCGCGTGGAGGCTGTACCGCATCGCATCGCCGACCAGCGCCGGACAGGCCGGCGGCTTCGGCAGATATTGGTCCAGTGCGCGGTCGACACGCGCCCGTGCATCCTGGAGAAACGCGCTCAGAGAGTCGCCGCGAGCCACGAGCGTCAGCGTTCGGGATCGGTGATGAGCGAGGCGGGCGCCGGCTTCAACTCACCACGGTCGGTCAGGATCTCGATCCGCCGTTCCGCCTCTTCCAACCGGGCGTGGCAGAAACGCGAGAGCTGCACGCCCCGTTCGTACAGGCCGAGCGACTGTTCCAGCGGCAGGTCGCCTTCCTCGAGCTTCTTGACGATCCCTTCGAGCTCGGCGATCGCCCCCTCGAAATCCTTGATGGAAGTGTCGGCCATCGGTCAGAAGCGTCTCAGGGCAACCGCCAGCACACGCCTAGTCTACCGCCCTTTGATGTCGCGCACGTCGCAGTCCAGCTCGCCGTCCGCCAGCGTGACGAGGACCCGGTCGCCGGGCGCGACGCCGGACGCGTGCCGCAGCACGCGGGTGCGATCCTCGTTCCACGCCACCGCGTAGCCGCGGGCGAGGACCGCCAGCGGGCTGAGCGCATCGAGACGACTCGCGCAGCCGCGCAGCTGCGCGTCCGCATCGTGATGGCGCCGCACGGCTGCCGCGCGGAGCCTGCCGTCGGCGCTGACCAGGCGTGAACGGATCCCGTCGAGGCGTCGGTCCAGGGCGCAGCCTTCGAGGCGCCACCGAATCTGCAGAAGGCTTCGTTCGCGCGACGACAGCGACTCGCGGATCAGCCGCGCCAGCGCATGGGACAATTCGGACGCATGACGGCCGCGCATCGCGACGCGCGCAGGGAAGCCGCCGAGCGCGGGACGCCCCGAGAGCACATGCGTCCGGCGGCTCAGCTCCTGGATCTGCCCTCGCGCCGCGGCGCGGAGACGATCCTGCAGCCTGTCGATCCGTCCGCAGAAGTCATCCTTGGCCGCAACCACGATTTCGGCGGCAGCGGAGGGGGTCGGCGCGCGGCGATCGGCCACGAAATCGGCGATGGTGACGTCGCTCTCGTGTCCAACCGCCGAGATCACCGGCACCGGCGCCCCCGCGATCGCACGAGCGACGCCCTCGTCGTTGAACGCCCAGAGGTCCTCGACGGATCCGCCGCCGCGGCCGACAATGATGACATCGACCCCCGGCACCCGCGCGATCGCCCTGAGGGCACGGGCGATCTCGGCCGACGCACCGTCGCCTTGTACACGCGCCGGACGGATCACGAGGTGGGCATTCCGGTATCGACGCCCCAGAACCTTGATGATGTCCCGGATTGCCGCTCCGTCGAGAGAAGTGACGATCCCGATCCGCCGTGGCAGGGCTGGAAGCGGCCGCTTGCGGGCCCAGTCGAAGAGCCCTTCGGCCTGGAGCCGCTTCTTGAGCTGATCGAAGGCGAGTTGCAGCGCGCCGAGCCCGTGCGGCTCCATGTGCTCGCAGACGATCTGATATTCGCCTTTCGGCTCGTAGACCGAGATCTTCCCGCGCGCGATCACCCGCAAGCCGTCCACCGGCTTGAACTTCAGGTAGCGCAGCGCCGACTTGAACATGAACCCGCGCACTTGCGACGAAGCATCCTTGAGCGTGAAGAACAGGTGGCCGGTGTTCCACGGGCGACAGTTCGACAGCTCACCCTCGACCCAGACCTCGAAAAATCGCTCCTCGAGATGATCGCGGATGCCGACGGTAAGCTCAGTCACCGAGAGCACACGGCGCGCGGCTCCGGGAGGTCGGGGCAGCGGGACTCGAGGTGGTGGAGTGTCAGCGGCCGATCGGCTGGCGACCGGCGGCTCGGGCCGGTCGGCCACCGCCGCGGGACCATCGACCGACGATCGAGCATCGTCGACCGGCGGCGACGGACCAACGACCAGGTCCTCGTCCTCCTCCTCGAACGGCAAGTCGAAGAGATCGCTCATCAGCCTTCAGTTGGTCGCATGCTGGCCGCTCGGACGCGGCAGCTCGACGAGCTCGTCGAGGCTGTAGCTGACCCGCTCGATATCGAGCGCGAGACCGCTCTTCTCGTCGGCTTCGACGATGACGGCGTTCAGCCGCGGGTTGTCGGTGGCGGTTTCAAACCGTGCCGGCATGCCGGTGAGGAAGCGCCCCAACGCCGCTTGGATGTCGACGCCGATCACCGAATCGTGCGGACCGGTCATGCCCACATCCGTCAGGTACGCCGTGCCCTTCGGAAGGATGCGCTCGTCTGCCGTCTGGACGTGTGTATGGGTGCCGACGACCGCGGTCACCTTGCCGTCCAGATGCCACCCCATGGCCATCTTCTCCGAGGTGGCCTCGGCGTGGAAGTCGACGAAGATGACACGCGCGCGCTGGCGCATGGCCTCGATTTCACGGAGCGCGACGGCGAACGGATCGTCGATGTTCAGCATGAACACGCGGCCCATGATGTTGACGACGCCGACCGAGGCGCCGTGTTTCGTTCGCGCCAGGTAGCTGCCGTTGCCGGGCACCCCGGCGGGAAAGTTCGCCGGGCGCAGCAGCCGGGACTCGGCGCCGATGTAGTCGATCGCCTCGCGCTTGTCCCAGATGTGGTTGCCCGAGGTCATCACGTCAACGCCCCATTCGAGCAGTTGATCGCCGATCTCGCGCGTGATGCCGAAGCCCGCGGCCGAGTTCTCCGCGTTGGCAATCACCAGATCGATCTGGTGATAGTCGACGAGCGACGCGAGTCCGCGCCTGACCAGCTCACGGCCAGGCTTGCCGACGATGTCGCCGATGAAGAGAAGGCGGATCACGCGACGGGCTGCCCGTCTGCGAGCGCAATCCGGAGGGTCCGGCCGCGCTGCTCCGAGATTCTGGGCAGCGTGACACGCAGCTCGCCGTTGACTAGGGTCGCGTGCGCACGGCCGGTATCGCAGGCGGAGGTGAGGCGCACGACGCGAGCGAATCGTCCGTAACCGCGCTCGACCAGGTGAAAGGTCGAGTCCCCCCGGCCCCGGCGGGGCGCTTTCTCCCCTGCGATGACGATCGTCTGCCCCTTGGCGACGATGCGAACCGAGTCGCGATCGACATCCGGCAGGTCCATGGTGATCTCAACGGCGTTATCGGTCTCGTAGATGTCAACGGCAGGTGAACACTCACCGGTGAGACCTTCGCCCGATGCCCGGCCGAGCTCGGTGAAAATCCGGTGCACTTCATCGCCGAACTCACCAGCTTCTGACGGGAGGACGATTGCCTGGATTCTCGACCGCATCAGCAAATGATCTCACAAGGCGGGTCGCGATGCGCACGTGGCGATGGGCCAGCCCGGCGCTGAGCCGTCGCAGGGCCATCGAGTCCGCCAGACTAACTATCTAGGCTCCACGGCAGGTAAGGGCGTCAGCCCCTGCGTTCACAACACATACGGTCAGCGGCAGCAGGCAAGTTGAATGGTCCAGCTAAACATCGATGCATGATGTTTAAACACTAAGATAAAATGCTTTACTAGCACTCATATATCTTGTATCTTCACTTCAACCACAGCGGTAAACGCCGAAGCGGATGGCCAAACGGCCGGAACCCATGGCCAGCGGCGGGAACGGATGACCAACGGCCAGAACGCCAACGGCCAGAACAGAGGAATCAATCTCGATGGCAAGCAAGGTGATTGGAATCGACCTCGGCACCACCAACTCGGTGGTCGCGGTCATGGAAAACGGACAGCCCGCCGTCATCGTCAACCAGGAAGGGTCGCGGATCACCGCCTCGGTGGTCGCGTTTACGAAAGACGGGGAACGGCTGGTCGGCCAGGTGGCGAAGCGTCAGGCGGTCACCAACCCCGAGAACACGGTGTTCTCGATCAAGCGCTTCATGGGTCGGAAATTCGACGAGGTCTCGAGCGAGTCGTCGCGCGTCCCGTACAAAGTCGTCAAGGCGCAGAACGGCGACGCGTGGATCGAAGCCACGGGCAAGAAGTACTCACCCCCGGAAGCCTCGGCGACGGTGCTGCAAAAGCTGAAGCAGGCGGCCGAAGATCACCTCGGCACGCCGGTCAGCGACGCGGTCATCACGGTGCCGGCGTATTTCAACGACGCGCAGCGGCAGGCGACGAAAGACGCCGGGAAGATTGCGGGCTTGAACGTGCTCCGCATCATCAACGAGCCGACCGCCGCAGCGCTCGCCTATGGTCTCGACAAGAAGAAGGACGAGACGATTGCGGTCTACGACTTCGGCGGCGGCACGTTCGACATCTCGGTGCTCGAAGTCGGCGAAGGCATTGTCGAAGTCAAGGCCACCAACGGCGACACCCACCTCGGTGGTGACGACATCGACGATCGCATCATCGAGTGGCTGGCGGCGGAGTTCAAGAAGAGCGACGGTATCGACCTGCTGGCCGACCGGATGGCCCGGCAGCGGCTGAAGGAAGGTGCCGAGAAAGCGAAGATCGAGCTGTCGACGGCGATTGAAACGGACATCAACCTGCCGTTCATCACCGCCGACCAGAGCGGGCCCAAGCACCTGCAGGTGAAGCTCACGCGGGCCAAGCTCGAACAGCTCGTCGACGACCTCCTGCAGCGAACCTTGGGACCGGTGCGCCAGGCGCTCGCCGATGCCGGCATCGACCCGAAGAAGATCGACGAGGTGGTGCTCGTCGGCGGCTCGACCCGGATGCCCAGGGTGCAGCAGCTGGTGCGCGAGCTGTTCGGCAGAGAGCCACACAAGGGCGTGAACCCGGACGAAGTGGTCGCGATCGGCGCCGCGGTTCAAGGCGGGGTGCTGGCGGGAGAAGTGAAGGACGTGCTGCTCCTCGATGTGGCGCCGCTCTCGCTCGGCCTCGAGACCCTCGGCGGCGTCATGACGACGCTGATTCCGAGGAACACGACGATTCCGACCCGGAAGAGCGAGATCTTCTCGACCGCCACCGACAACCAGACCAGCGTCGAAGTGCACGTGCTGCAGGGCGAGCGACCGCTGGCCCGGGACAATCGCACCCTCGGGCGCTTCCACCTGGTGGGTCTGCCGTCGGCGGCGCCGCGCGGCGTGCCGCAGGTCGAGGTGTCATTCGACATCGACGCCAACGGCATCGTCAACGTGGCGGCGAAGGACCTGGCGACCGGCAAGGAGCAGAAGATCACCATCAGCGGATCGGGCGGGCTCTCGAAGGAGGAGGTCGATCGGCTGGTGAAGAGCGCCGAGAGCCACGCGGCGGACGATCAGGCCCGGCGCCAGCTGATCGACGCGCGGAACCAGGCCGACTCACTCTCGTATCAGGTCGAGAAGACGCTGAACGAGAATCGCGAGAAGTTGCCGGTCGGTGAGCTGTCGCGAGTCGACGCCGCGCTGGCGGCGGTGCGGGCCGCGGTGCAGGCCGACGACCTCGCGGCGATCACGAACTCCACCGCGGAGCTGCAACGCGCATCGCATGCCGTGGCCGAGCTGCTCTATCAGGCGGCGCAAGGCTCACCGGCAGCCGGGAGTCCGCACGGCTCCGAGAGCTCGAACGTCAAGGACGGAGAGGTCGTCGACGCGGAGTACGCGGAGACGCGATAAGGAGGACATATATGACGATTGTTCGCTGGGATCCATTTCGTGACTTCGGTTTCGCAACGGCCAGCTCGTGGATGCCGCCGGTCGACATCTACCAGAACGGTGACCACGAACTGGTGCTGAAGGCGGAACTTCCCGACATGTCGCGCGAAGACATCGACATCAACATCGACAACTTCGTGCTCACGGTGAAGGGCGAGAAAAAGTTCTCGAACGAGGTGAAGGAGGAGCAGTTCCATCACGTCGAACGGCGCTATGGCACGTTCACCCGCTCGTTCTCGCTGCCCCAGACGGTCGACACCGGGAAGGTTGCCGCCGAGTACAAGAACGGCGTGCTCACCGTGCGGCTGCCGCTGCGCGAGGAGGCCAAGCCTCGTCAGATCAGGGTCGACATCGCGGCGTAAGCCTCGGGAGGACGCGCCAGGCCGAGTCGGGGTCGGGCGGGTCGGGACAGGCCAGGGCGGGCCCGGAAGGCCCACCCGCCTGGCCCCGGCCGTGCCCGCCCTATGCGCCCCAATGGGGCACGTGCTACTGTTGGAGAACCGTCCATGGAAGAAGCCAATCGTTCCCTCGACGCCGCTCCCGACATTCAAGACGCTCCGGCGCTGCCGGCCGACCCGCTGCCGCCGATTTCGAGCCGGTTCCTGTTCGTCGACGTCGCCGCACTGCGGGCGAAGCAACTGCGGCGGGGCGCACGGCGGCGGTTCGAGACCGATGCGAGGGGCGCGGCGCCGATCAAGCCCGAACGAGCGGCGATGGAAGAAGTGCGGCGGGGCCTGGTCACCTATCAGGTGCCGGACCAGGGGAGTTGGCATGCAGAGGGACAGCAATGAGTGATGCGCTGCAAATCGCGCTCGGGGCCCTCGAGGGGCTGCTCTCGAGCAGCGTGTTCGTGTTGGCGCTGTTCATCGGGTTCTGCATGTTGTTCGGCCTCACCAAGCTGGTGAAGACGGCCGGCAACGGAGCGGTCGTGAAGAGCCTGGACGAAACCATCACGCACAAGTCGATGGTGTATCTCACGCCTGGCGCCCCGCGCGGCCCGGCCGATCAACTCCGTTCGCCCGAGCTGCTCGAGGCGGCAGCTGCCCGGAAGTAAGCGGCCCGGAAGTAGGGCGGGCAAGCCATCTACTACGCAAAGCTCTCCGGTTGCCACCGCATCCCCAGGTTCACAATCCGCTGCAGCAGTGACTCGTAGCTGAGCCCGACTTTCTCGGCCGAGGCGGCGAAGTCCTCGCCCCTGGCGATCTGCGGGTTCGGGTTCGCTTCGATCACCCACACGTTGCCCGTTTCATCGAGCCGCAGGTCGATCCGCGCGTAACCGCTCAACTCGAGGGCGCGATACGCGCGCTTGCAGACGTGTTGGATCCGCTCGGCCACAGGGTCGCTCAAATCCCTGGCGAGGCCGCTTTCGATCCCGTATTTATTCTGGTACTTGACGCTCCATTTCACCCGATCGGTCGCAATCCGTCTGGCGCCTTCCGGCATGTTCGAGAAGAACAGCTCCCACACCGGCAGCGACTGCAGCATCTGGTTGCCGAGGACGCCGACATAGAGCTCGCGGCCCTCGACATAGCGCTCGGCGATGGCCGCGGTCCGGATGCTTTCGTGGATGAAGGCGACGCGCTCCTTGAGCTTTTCATCGCTGTCAACCACCGACGCCTGCGAGATGCCGACCGAGGCCTCCTGCGTCAGCGACTTCACCATCAGCGGGTACGGCAAGCGCTTCGGGCGCCGGACCGGACGGCCGATCCGGAAGACGTCGAATTCAGGCACCGCAATCCGGTGATAGGTGAGCAGCTTCTTCGACAGCGACTTGTCGCGGGCGAGGAGGAGCCCGCGTGGATTGCACCCGGTATAGGGCAGCTTCAACAGCTCCAGGTGGCTGACGACGTTCTGATCGAAGATCGTCACGTCGTCGAACCCTTCGAGAAGGTTGAAGGCGACGTGCGGCTTCCACTCCTCCGCGGTGCGGCGGATGTCGCCGAGATCGTCGTGGACGCCGAGCGGGCGCACTTCGTGGCCGAGCGACCGCAGCGTGGAGATGACGTCGTACTCCGTGCGCCACGGAGCGGCGACGAGGTCGGTGCCCTCGGGGATGCTGTCCGGTGGAATGAGGTGCCGGTGGACGAGCGCGAGAATACGGAGCTTGCCGGCACTCATAGCGCGACGCGATGCCGGCCGCTGTGCAAGTAGTTCATCGTCTGCACCGTCAGGAAGACCATGAAGTCGATTTTCGTCGCTTCCTCGGATTCGGTCAGCCGCAGGTTCAGCTCGCGGCAGCGGCGGAGGAGCTTCTCGATCAGCTGGTCGATTGTGTACTGGTAGCTGTCGGTGAAGCTGGCGACGGTGGTGCGGACCTCTTTGCGGATGCGGCTGATGTAACGCGCCGCCGAGGGGCGCTTCGCATACTCAGGCGCGTCCGAGAACAGGTTCCTCAGGTCGCTTTCATAGAAGTCGGGATGGTCGAGACCGTAATGCGCGCGCTTCTGGTTGTAGTGTTCGCCGAGCGTCTTGGTGAGCTCGGACAGCGGATCGAGCTCGGTCTCGATGGTGATCCTGGGTTGGACGCGCGCCACGGCACGCATCAGGCGATCCATGTACTCAAGCTTGCGCAGCGCCGGCCACCCACCATAGCGGCTCGGCCATGTGGACTGCGGGTCGAGCCACACTGCGAAGGTTTCCGCGAAGTCCTCGTCGGGATGGCTTTGCGCGTACCAGTGATCCAGGTGCTGCACGAAGCTCTTGCTGTAGGGTTTTGGCGTGTAGTATTCGGGGTATGGGGTGTTCGGGTTGCCGAACAGCTGCCGGCGGGTGGGCCGCCGGCGAAGCTGGTAGGCGTTGTCGGTCGCATGGCCCGCCTCGTGGCGGAGGATCTTGAGGCACGTGTCCTCGTCGCCGCCTTCCACCTCGAGCATCTGCGCCAGCTCGAGCTTCTCGAGCCGGAGGTGGGCCAAGTAGAACGGCACCGCGACGCCAGGCACCCCGTCCGGCGTGAACCACTCGTCCGACAGCCAGTAGTGAGGGCGCACCAGGCCGCGCGCGACGAGCTCGGCATCGACGCGCGCGATCCGCTGCTCGACGGCGGTGCCGGCGAGGGTCAGCCCGAGATCGCACATGCGCACCTCGAGGAGCTTCTCGTCGCCATACGACGGCCAGTCAAGGGGCAGGGGGTGGCAGGACAATTTCAGGATTTCAGGATTTCAGGATTTGGGATTGGATTTTGGGATTCGGATTTGAAGGTTGGAAACTCGCCCGTAAATTCGCAGGGAGGAGGCGACGTGCGAATCTGCGAACGAGGAATCGCGCCCGGCGTCGTGAAATCCGAGATCCTGAAATCCTGAAATTTATGTGTATCGTCATTTCCCCTGCTCGTAGGCGTGGGCGATCCGGAGCATCGTCAGCTCCTCGAACGTGCGGCCGGTCAGCTGCAGGCCGATCGGCAGGCCGTTACCGGTGAAGCCGCACGGCACGCTCACCGCCGGCAGGCCTGCGAGATTGGCGCTGACCGTGAACACATCGGCGAGATACATCTGCAGCGGGTCGGACACGCGCTCGCCGATCTTGAAGGCAGGCGTGGGGCTGGTCGGCATCGCGACCACCTCGACCTGTTCGAAGGCGCGCTCGTAGTCTCGCCGGATGAGCGTGCGCACCTGTTGCGCCTTGAGGTAGTAGGCATCGTAGTAGCCGGCGCTCAGCACGTAAGTGCCGAGCATGATTCGTCGCTTCACTTCTGGCCCGAAGCCCCTGGCTCGCGTCCGGGCGTACATCGTCTTCAGGTCCAGGTCGCGGCGGTGGGTCGAGTCGCCGTCGGTTCCTCGATCCCTGAACCCATATCGCACACCGTCGTAGCGCGCCAGGTTCGAGCTCGCCTCGGCGGTGGCGATCAGGTAGTAGACCGGAATCGCGGCGCCTGCGTACGGCAGGTCGATGTCGATCAGTGTTGCGCCGCGGTCACGGAGCACGTCGAGGGCGGCGCGGTAGGCTGCGGTCACCTCGCCGTCAACACCTTGATCCACGAGCGTCTGGGGCACGCCGACCCGCATGCCGCGAGCATGGCTGCTCAGGCCGGCCGAAAAGTCGGGCACCGGTTCCGCCGCGGTCGTCGCATCGGCGGGGTCAGCGCCGGCGATCACGGTCAGGGCGATCGCCACGTCCTCCACGGTGCGAGCCAGCGGACCGATTTGATCGAGCGAGGAGGCGAACGCGAGCAGGCCGTAGCGCGAGACTCGGCCATACGTCGGCTTGAGGCCGACGATTCCGCACAACGCCGCCGGCTGACGGATCGAGCCGCCGGTGTCGGATCCCAGTGCCAGTGGAGTCATTCCCGATGCAACGGCGACTGCCGACCCACCACTCGACCCGCCCGGAATCCGGTCCGGCGCCCAGGGATTGCGGGCCGGGCCGAACGCTGAATTCTCGTTGGACGAACCCATCGCGAACTCGTCGCAGTTGGTCTTGCCGACGATTACCGCGCCGGCCGACTCGAGGCGGGCGACCGCGGTGGCGTCGAACGGCGGGACGAAGTGTTCGAGGATCCGCGACGAGGCGGTGGTGCGCACGCCTCGGGTGCACAGGTTGTCTTTGAGCGCGACCGGAACGCCGGCGAGCGGGCGATCGATCCAGCGGGCGCGGTCGCTGTCGATGGCCGCTGCCCGGGCGAGTGCCTGTTCACCGGTGATGGTGTTGAACGCGTGCAGCTCGGGATCGCGCATGGCGATGCAGCTGAGCGCCTCCGTGCAGACGTCGACTGCCGACCGCTCGCCGCGTCGGAACGCGTCGCGGATTTCGCGGACGGTGCCGAGCCGGTTCATCCGATGACCCGGGGCACCTTGAACAGGCCAGCCTCAAGGCTGGCGTCGGGAGCGTTGCTCAATGCAAGATCGCGATCGAGCGACGGCTGCACGAGGTCGGCGCGGTCAGCTTCGTGTCGAACCCCGAGGCTGGCGGTCGGCGGCACTCCTGTCGTGTCGATGTTCTGGACCTGGGTCGCGTAGTCGAGGACCTCGCCGAGTTGGCGGGCAAACAGGTCGAGCTCGGATTCGTCGAGCTCCAGGTTGGCGAGCGCGGCGATGGCTTGCACTTCCGAACGTGAGAATCCAACGGGCATGGCAAATGCTACATCATCACAAGAGAGTGGCTCCGGTTCGTAAAGCCGCCGTAGCTGGAACCTGGTATCCGGGGACGCGGCAGGCGCTCGAGGCTGCGATCGACGATCATCTCGCGGCTGCTCTAGACGGTCCGCCCGACCTGGCACGGCTCGTGGCCCTGATCGCTCCCCATGCTGGTCTCACCTACTCCGGGGGGGTCGCGGCCTATGCGTATCGTCAGCTGCGCCACCGGGACGTGGACCTCGTGGTTCTCGCCGGGCCGTCACACTTTGTCGGGTTCGACGGCGTGGCGGTGTATCGGCGTGGCGGCTTCGACTCGCCGCTCGGGATCGCGGAGATCGATGAAGAGAGCGCGACCGCGATGATGCGCGCATCGGCGACGATCCGCGAGCACGACGCCGCGCATGCGCGCGAACATTCCCTCGAGATGCAGCTGCCCTTCGTCCGTCGTCTTCTGCCGCGTGCGAGGATCCTGCCGCTGGTCATGGGGTGGCAGACCGCGGCCACGGCGACAGCGCTGGCCGACGCGCTCGCCGTGGTGCTCCGCGACAAGCGCGCCGTGATCGTGGCGAGCACCGACTTGTCGCACTACCAGGACGCGAACCGGGCGGCAGCGCTCGATGCCGTTGTCATCGACCACGTGCGCCAGTTCAACCCCGAGGGTCTGCAACGCGCGCTGGCCGCATGTCCCGAGCACGCCTGCGGAGGCGGACCGGCCGTGGCCGTGATGTGCGCCGCGCG
Organism: Luteitalea sp.; assembly: GCA_009380045.1. Classification (GTDB taxonomy): domain Bacteria; phylum Acidobacteriota; class Vicinamibacteria; order Vicinamibacterales; family CAVVIG01; genus WHSN01. Next base: position 79,869 of record WHSN01000001.1, on the reverse strand, counting down.
TGCCCTCGGCGCCCGCGACGCGGTGGTGCTCAAGTACGGCGATTCGGGAGACGTGTCGGGAGACAAGTCGGCGGTGGTTGGCTACCTTGCGGCGGCGTTCGGCATCAGGGACGCGGCCGATGATTAGCGCAGCCGAGCGCCTGGCGCTGCTTCGCCTCGCGCGCGCGTCGGTGTGGGCGCAGGTTCACGGCCAGCCGCCGGCGGAACCGTCGGTGGTGGCCGGCGAGCTGTCGCGGAGGGCGGGGGCATTCGTCACGCTGCACAAGCAGGGTCATCTTCGCGGCTGCATCGGTTATGTCGAGCCGGACCGGCCGCTGGCGCAGGTGGTCGCGCAGTGCGCCGTCGCTGCCTGCAGCGCAGACCCCCGCTTCCCGGCGGTCGCGCCAGCCGAGCTGTCCGACATCGAGATCGAACTGTCGGTGTTGGGACCGCTCGAGCCCATCGTGGGCCTTGACCAGATGGAGGTTGGCCGCCACGGCCTCGCCGTTGAACTGGGGTTGCGTCGAGGCCTCCTGCTCCCGCAGGTGGCCGTTGAGCGCGGCTGGGACTGCCGCACGTTCGTCGAGCAGACCTGCCAGAAGGCAGGTCTGTCGCCAGACGCCTGGGCGCACGGGTCAACGACGCTCTGGAAGTTCGAGGCGGAGGTCTTTGGTGAGGCGGGTCTCCCCACCGTGCCGACAAAGATGCCGTAGGGCCGCGGCGGCCGCCGGTACGACCGTCGTGCCGGCAGTTACCGCGCGATCAGCGACCGCAGGGTGTTGAGGTTCTTGTCATCGAGCGGGTCGACCTCGATTGTTCCTGTCGCCTTTCCTGCCGCCTTTGGGGTTTCGAGCAGCATCGGCAGCCCGCTGAAGCGGCGATCGTTCACCAATCGCCGGAAGGGCTCGATCCCGAGGAATCCCTCGCCGATGTGCGCGTGGCGATCGACCCGGCTCCCGAGCGGTGGAACGCCTTCAGCCGCTCGAAGCCGACGAGGGCGCCGAACGCCGTGCACGTGCTCTCATATCCACCGGGCGAGCGGAAGTCGTAGCCGGACGCGAGCAGGTGACAGGTGTCGAGGCATACGCCGACGCGGCGATGCCCCTTCATCAGCCGGATGATCGTCGCCAGCTGCTCGAAGCTGGCGCCGAGCGCAGTTCCCTGGCCGGCGGTGTGTTCGAGCAGTACCAGCGTCCGTCCGCGCCGCCGCGCGTGCAGCAGCTCCTGCAGGGCGTCGGCGACGATCCGCAGCCCCTCGGTTGCCGAGCCTGCCGTGTAGCAACCAGGATGCAGGACCACCCCCATCAGACCCAGGGCCTCGGCGCGGTCGATCTCATCACCCATGGCCTCCATCGACTGACGGAGGAGCGCCGCGTCCGCCGTCGCCAGGTTAATCAGGTAGCTGGCGTGGGAGAGGACCGCGCCAAGGCGCGCGGCCTTAACACGCGCCCGGAACTCGCGAATCTCCTCCGGCGGAAGCAGCCGGCCTCGCCATTGGCTCGCATTCTTGGTGAAGATCTGGAGGGCGTCGCAGCGATGGACGACTGCGCGCTCGACGGCGCGGGGCAGGCCGCCCGCCACGGACATGTGGGCGCCGATGAGCGGCAGGATGGGTCGTTGGCGCGAGGGCGTCAAGGACCAAGCTTTTCCTCGACCACGCCGCCGTCGCGGTCGAGCCGTACCGTGGCGGTGAAGAAGTTCGGCCGCTCGCGCCGCGAGTCGGTGACCCGGCCGATCGCGAAGCGGATGTCGTTCCACACGACCGTCGCGTCACCGCTGCCGCCGACCACCGATCGCACCGATGGAAAACGTGAGAAGCCGAGGAACACCGTGCCGACCCGGGTTTGCGCGGCCGCGGCCACCGCCGGCGTCCATTGATTGGGATGCCGCACCGCGAGGCGCCAATCGGCCTCGGAGGGATCGGGGAGCGCGAGCAGGTTGATGGTCCGCATTTCGTAGGCATTCGACAAATCCGCGATGACACGCCAACGGAACGGCGACACGAAATCGGGAATCGCGGCAATCTCGGCCAGACAGCGCTTCGCCGACCGCTCCCGCTCGTCGTCGGGCACCGGCGCCGCCAAAGCGTCGCGGTGCAGCGGCCAGCGATCGATCCAGCCACGCGAGCGTTCCGCGGCATCGTCGCACCGCTCTGGCAGCAGCGGCCCGAACAGCCGCGGCCCGTGCGCGACGGCTTGATGGTGCGCCGTCGCGCGAACGCCGTAGTTGAGCGCCATGAACAGCAGCGCGAGAGCGGCGAGGCGGCGGCCCGCGGCCATCGAGCGGCGGCCGATCAACAAACCCGCCGCGAGCGCGATCAGCAGGTAGATATCGACGATCGGCATCCAGTCGTGGGCGAACCAGCGCCAGTCGAAGGGGCTGAGCGGCCTCGTCCCATAGGAGGTCGGCAGGTCCATCAGGATGTGGCACATCACGCCGACGGTCGCAACCGCCCAGAGCGCCGGGAACGAGGCAGGCGGGTCGGCGGGGGGCTCGGCGGATCGATCCGTGGACGCCGCGCGCCAGAGTCGCGTTCCGCACCAGGCGATCGACGCCGCGACCACTCCGAGCGCCAGCACACCGAGCGGACCGTGGGTGGGCCCTCGATGCCACTCCAGGTAGCTGAGCGCGCCGCCCGCGGTCGTCACGATGTCGATGTCAGGAGCGTTCGAAGCGAGGAGCAGCGTCAGCGTGGTGCCGCTTCCAGCCCGACCCATCGACGTACGTCCGAGGGTGAGCCCGAAGAGACTGTGCGTCAGATTGTCCAATCAAATTAATATAACAGCATGCGAAAGACGCTGATCGGGGTTGGTGCGCTGGTGGCGCTCACGTGTCTGCCCCATAACGCGTTCGCGTGGGGATCGGTCGGGCACCGGCTGATCATGCGGCGGGCGATCGACCTCCTGCCGCCGCAGATCAAGCCGTTCTTCGAGCGCTTCCGCGACGAGCTGGTCGTGCGGGTGATCGATCCGGACCAGTGGCGCGTCATCGGGTGGGAGGAGAACCCGAACCACTTCGTCGACTTCGGGGTCTCCGAGTACGGCAAGTTTCCCTTCAAGGAGCTGCCGCGGGAGTACGGCGCCGCGCTGGAGAAGTTCGGCGACGCCACCCTGAAACGATACGGCCTTCTCCCCTGGCGTGAAGCGGAGATGTTCGGCAATCTGGTGCGGGCCTTCGAAGGCTTCAGCCGCGACCAGCCTTACACCGTCACCAATGTCGTGCTGTTCTCGGCCGTCGCCTCCCACTACCTGCAGGATGCGCATCAGCCGCTGCACGCCACCGTCAACTACGACGGCGCCGATACCGGCAATCACGGGATCCACGCCCGCTTCGAGCGCGATCTGATCGAGCGCTTCGAGCCGCGGCTGCGCCTGAATCCCGCGGCCCCGACGGCGATGACGAACCCTCGGGACGCGTCGTTCGCGGTGCTGCTCGAGAGCTATCAGCTGGTCGACATGCTCCTCGAGGCCGACCGCGACGCGGTCGCCGGGAAGGACACCTACGACGACGAATATTTCGAGCGGTTTTTCGTCGGCGTGCAACCGATCCTCGAGCGGCGGCTCTCCGAGTCGATCAGCGCGACCGCCGGTCTGATTGTCGGTGCGTGGGATCAGGCCGGCAAGCCGAAGGTCTCCATTCAGGAGGCGCGTCCGATCCAGAAGGTGCGCGCGCCGCGCGGCCGATGACGGTGTTCCTGGTTCCGGCAGGACAGGGTCGATACGAGCTCTATTCCGAGGCCCCGGAAGAGCCGGCGTCGGTCCCCGACGACCACGCGGGCCGGTTCAAGCGGTGGGCGCACTCGGCCCAGGTGCAATGGCACGCGCTCGTCGACGCCGCGCGCAGGGCGCCGCACGACGGCGGAACGCACGGCCGCTTCGCGCGCTGGCGCGATTCGGTGATTTGCAGACTGGCGGAGTCGATCGCGGAGCAGCGCACGCTGTGGTCGCTCCGGAAAGAGACCGGGGCGACGATGCGATTTCCGTCCACGATGGCCGCCGCCGGGGCGCGCAGCGTCCTCGACCAGTCGCTTGCCCGCGCCCAGCGCCATCACGGCAAATGGTTGATCGTGGACCTGGTGCTCTTCCTCGCGTCGGGGATACTTTTCTTCGTCCCGGGCCCGAACGTCATCGCCTACTACCTCCTCTTCCGCGTCGTCGGCCACCTGAACTCGTGGCGCGGAGCGCGGCAGGGCGCCCAGCAGATCGTGTGGACGCTCGAGTCGGATGCCAATCTCGGGGAGCTCGGATCGCTCGTCGACGTGCCGGATGCCGCGCGCGCGCCGCTGGTCGCCGAGATCGCCTCGCGACTGAATCTGCCTCGGCTCACCGCCTTCTTCCGGCGCGTCACTGCCTGATATACTCGCGGTTCGAACGCTCAGGCAGGCCCACTTTCTTGAAACTTCACCAGGTCGCAGACCGGCTGCACTGCCGCCTCGAAGGCGACGGCGACATCGAGATCGCGCGCGTCGCGGGGATCGAGCAGGCCCAGCCGGGAGACCTGACGTTCATCGCGCACGAAAAGTACGTGGCGAAGCTCGCCGCCACGCGCGCGTCCGCCGTGATCGTGTCAGACGCGATCCAGGGAGCGCCCGGCGGACCGGCGCTGCTGCGCGCCGCCAGCCCGTATGTGGCGTTCGCCCAGGCGGTCGGCCTGCTGACAGCCGCGCCGCCGGCGCCGCGAGGCGTCGATGCCGCGAGCGCCATTGCCTCCGACGTCGGGCTCGGTCCCGACGTGTCGATCGGCGCCTTCGTCACCATTGGCGCGGGAGCGACGATTGGCGCCCGCACGATCGTCTATCCGAACGTGACGATCGGGCCGGGCGTCAGGATCGGCGCCGACTGCATCGTCCGATCGCAGGTGTCGATCCGCGACGGCGTGGTGATCGGCAACCGGGTGATTCTGCAGGACGGCGCGGTGCTCGGGAGCGAGGGATTCGGTTTTGCCCGGCAGCCCGACGGCACGCACCTGAAGATCCCCCAGCGAGCCGCGGTGATCATCGAAGACGACGTCGAGATCGGCGCCAACACCACCATCGACCGGCCGGCGGTTGGTGAGACCCGGATCGGCGCCGGCACGAAGATCGACAACCTGGTGCAGATCGCCCACGGCGTCCGGGTTGGCCGCCGCGTGCTGCTCGCCGCCCAGGTTGGCGTCGCCGGCAGCTGCGTGATCGAAGACGACGTGATTCTGGCTGGGCAGGTTGGGGTGGCGAACCACGTCCATCTTGGCCAGGGGACCATCGCCACGGCGCAGACCGGCATCCCGAACTCGGTGGACGCCGGTTCGTACGTGTCGGGGTATCCGGCGATTCCGCACCGCGACTGGCTGAAGTCCTCCGCGATCTTCCGCGCGCTGCCCGCGCTCCGCAAACGGATGACCGAGCTCGAGCAGCACATCGCGGAACTCGAGGAGAAGCTGCACGCATGCCAGACCGCATCGGAAAAATAGCTGGGCGCGTGGCGCTTGCAGCCTGCCTGATTTTCGCTCTCGTCCCCGTCGCCGTCGCCCAGCAGCCGCTGCCGGATCCGCCGCTGGCGCCTGAGTTCATGTCGCGGTTCGATTTTCACCTGACGGCTGCCGGTCTCAGCCATGAAGATCAGCGCTTCTCGATCGATACGCACTGGGGAGGGGACTTCGATCTGGTCGACTACGTCGTCGGCCGGGCGACGTTTCTCGTCGACTATCAGGCGCTGCTCGGCCACGAGTTCCGGCCCTTCGATCCGTACCAGAGCAACTACCTGCTCGAGGCGGCGGGGTCTGTGCGCTTGGGGAAGACCGAGATCTACGCCGTGCTCAACCACGTGTCGCGTCACCTCGGCGATCGGTTCAAACGCAACCCCGTGGCGGAGAACTCGCTCGGTCCGCGCGTGATGCGCCGGTTCGCGACCGGGCGCACGACGATCGATCTGCGCGGCGACGCGCGGAAGGTGATTGCGCGCTCGTTCATGGACTACGACTGGATTGGCGTCGCCGAGGTCTCGGTGCGGCGATCGCTGAACGGCCGGGCGTCGGTCTACGGCCGGGGTGTGGCCGAAACCTACCTGATTGACAAGACGATCGCCGGGCGCGACCGCCAGGATGGCGGCCGCGTCGAGGCCGGCGTTCGCCTGCACGGCGCGCGCGGCGGCTTCGATCTGTTCGCCGGCTACGAGCGTGTCGTCGATGCCGACCCTCTGGATCGCACGGCGCGCCGCTGGGCCTTTGCCGGCTTCAGGCTGGTCGGACACTAGCGGTAAATTCACCACGAAAAACAGCGCGACCCGATGTAAAACTTGAGGATTCCGTCCTGTGCTGTCGTCGGGCCGTGGCTGCCGCGGGCTCGAGCGACATGTTTCCGGTGGGTGAAAGGTTGTCGCGCGGTTTGGAGGGATAATCGGATGATGACTGCCAGGTATGCTCGTCCGCTCCTTGCGGCGCTGCTCGTCGCGGCGACGACCTTCACCGCTTCGGCCGCCGTCCGGCCGCCGAAGCTGCAGTACGAGATGATGACGCTGCCCAACGGCCTCACCGTCGTCCTCTCAGAAGATCACTCCACCCCGATCACGCATCTCCAGCTCTGGTACCACGTCGGCTCGAAGAACGAGAAGACCGGGCGCACCGGCTTCGCCCATCTCTTCGAGCACATGATGTTCAAGGGCTCGAAGAACGTGTCGCCGGAGGAGCACACCTCGGTGATCGCCTCGGTCGGCGGTCAGAGCAACGCCTACACGACCGACGACGAAACGGTGTTCTGGGAGACGGCGCCGGCCCAGTTCCTGCCGTTGATGCTGTGGCTCGAGGCCGACCGCATGGCGACACTGCGCATCGACAACGACACGTTCGTCAACGAGCGTGAGGTGGTCAAGGAAGAGCGCCGGATGCGGGTCGACAACCAGCCGTACGGCCGCCTGAACGAGATCATCTACGAGAACGCATTCACGACCCATCCCTACAAGCACTCGACCATCGGCAGCATGGCCGATCTCGAGGCAGCGTCGATCGAGGATGTGCGCGAGTTCTTTCAGACCTACTACGTGCCCGAGAATGCGACGCTGGTGCTGGTGGGCGATTTCGAGATCGCGCAGGCGAAACAGCTCGTCACCCAGTACTTCGGCCGGGTGCCCAAGGCCGAGCAACCGGTGCCGCGGGACATTCCGAAAGAGCCGCAGCAGGTGAAGGAGCGGCGGGTCACCGTCGAGGCTCCCTGGCCGCTCCCGGCCGTCGTGGTCGCGCACCACGTGACGCACGACGGGCATCCCGATTCCTATCCTCTCCACATCGCGTCGAAGGTGCTGTCGGATGGTCAGAGCTCGCGGATCTACCAGAAGCTGGTCTACGACAAGCAGCTTGCCGTCGCGGCGTTCGGCGGCGCGAACCTGATCGAGCATCCGAATCTCTTCTACGCGGTGGCGATCGTGCAGCCGGGGAAGGCACCCGACGACGCGGTGAAGGAGCTGATCGCCGAGCTCGATCGGCTGAAGGCGGAACCGATCACCGAGCACGAGCTCCAGCGGACCAAGAATCAGTTCGCCCGCGACTACATCCTGCAACGCGAGTCGAATCAGCAGAAGGCGACGCACCTCGCCCACGCGGTGGTGATTCACAACGACATCGCCACCGCCGACGGCGAGTTCGAGATCTTCCAGAACATCAGCGCCGCGGATGTGCAGCGCGTCGCGCGCACCTATTTCACGTCCGAGAATCGCCTCGTCATCACGGTGATGCCGTCGGGGCGCCCGAGCGCGGAGGCAAGCGGCCGATGAAGAAGCTGCTCTTGTCGATCGGCCTGACCCTCGGTCTGGCACCGCTGCTGGCGCAGGCCCCGGTCCGCCCCTGGCCATCGGAGGGCCCGCCCCGCCCCCTCCCGGCGCGCGAGGTGAAGTTTCCGCCGTACGAGATCCGCACGCTCGAGAACGGCTTGCAGGTGATGGCGGTGCTGCATCACGAGCAGCCGGTGGTCAGCATGCGCATGCTGGTTCGAGCCGGCGCCGCCTTCGACCCGAAGGACAAGGCCGGCCTCGCCACCCTGGCGGCGTCGCTGCTCGACCAGGGCACGACGACCAAGTCGGCCGGCGAGATGAACGATGCGATCGACTTCATGGGCGGCGTGATGGGCGCCGGGGCCGGCACCGATCTGACGTTCGTCAATATCGTGGTCATGAAAGACAGCTTCGAGACCGGCATGCGTATGCTGTCGGACATGGCACGTCATCCGGCGTTCTCGGTGGACGAGATCGAGCGCCAGCGCCAGCAGGCGCTGTCGGGCCTGCAGGTGAGCTTCGAGGATCCGGAGTTTGTCGCCAATGCCGTGTTCGACCGGCTGGTGTACGGGTTCCATCCGTACGGCACGCTCCAGAGCGGCACCCCGGCGACGCTGGCCGCGATTTCGCGGGAGGATCTGCTGAGCTATCACCAGCAGTATTTCGTGCCGAACAACGCCATCCTTGCGATTGTCGGGGACGTCACCGCGGAAGAGGCCTTCGACGGCGTCCGCAAGGTGTTTGGCGACTGGCAGCGGCGGGACGTGCCGCGGCCGACGTTCGCCGCGCCGCCCGAGCCGACCCGTCGCGTGGTCGTGGTGAACAAGCCGGACGCGGTGCAGACCGAGATCCGCGTCGGGCACCTCGGCGCGAGCCGCAGCAACCCCGATTACATGGCGCTCAATCTGGCCCTGCGCATCCTCGGCGGCGAGGGCGCGAATCGCCTGCACCAGGTGCTCCGCACCGAACGCGGTCTCACCTACGGCGCCAAGGCCGACATGGACACGCTCCTCGACAGCGGCGATTTCGAGGCGTCCACCAATACCCGGTCGGAGGCGACCGGAGAAGTCCTGCGGCTCATCGTTGACCAGTTCTGGCGGTTGCAGCGCGAACGCGTCAGCGAGCGGGAGCTCGGCGATGCCAAGGCCTACCTCACCGGAAGTTTCCCGCTCACGATCGAGACGCCTGACGCGATTGCCACCCAGGTGCTGAACGTGCTGTTCTACGGTCTGCCGGTCGAGCAGCTCGAGTCGTTCCGCGAGCGGGTGAATGCGGTGCGGCCCGACGACATCGAGCGTGTCGCGCGCTTCTTTCTCCGTCCCGACCGTCTGTCGATCGTGCTGGTGGGGAACGCCGCGTCGTTCACATCGCAACTCCGCGGCGTCGGCTTCAACACGTTCGAAGTCGTCGAGATGACGGAGCTCGACGTGATGGCGGTCGACTTCAAACGGCCCGGCCGAGTCGCCGGTGGCGGCGGCGTCCCGGGTGGGACCATCCGGGCGGGCCGGCCTGGTGCTGCGACTGTAGGGTCCGGCGTTCCCGTCGGGTATCAGCGTGGTGACGCGCAATCGACCATCCGGCCGTCGATCACGGCGGCCGAAGGGGAGACCGCCCGCGCGCTCCTCGACAGGATCGTGGCCGCCAAGGGCGGGCTCGAGCGGTTGCGCGGCATCAAGAGCATCACGGCGAAAACACGCGCCGACAGCACCGGACCAGATGGACAGACGACCACCGCCGAAACCGTGACCTATCTCGCCTATCCCGACCGCGTCCGGGTCGAGACCAGGGCTGCGGAGGTGGCGATCGTGCAGGTGTACGACGGCACGAGCGCCTGGGTGAAGGATCCCAACGGGATTCACGATGTGCCGGATCGCATGATCCGGGACCTGCAGTCGGGGCTGCGGCGCGACACCATCGCCGTGCTGCTGGCGGCGGCCGACGGGCGGGTCCGGGTTCGAGCGCTCCCCGATGTCAAGGACGACACCGGCAAGGTGCACCACGCCATCGAGCTGTCGGGCAGCGATCTCGACCCGATGGTGATGTACTTGGATCCGGACACCAGCCTGGTGGCCAAACAGACCTATGTGGCTGGAGGCGCCGGTCAGCCGCTGGTCGAGGAGCTCTTCAGCGACTACAAGGCGGTCGAGGGGCTGCAGGTCGCGTTCACGGCGAAGCTGCGGGTCGGCGGCCGGCAGGTGCTCGAACGCCGCGTCACCGAGTTCGCGGTGAACACGCCGATCAGCTCGACGCTCTTCACCCGCCCGACCTCTTGACGGTCCGGCGGCTGCTTCTGTCGTGCGGCGAGCCGTCTGGCGATCTGTACGCCGGGGCGCTCACGTGCGAGCTGCGATCGCTCGCGCCCGGCATCGAGGTCTCCGGCCTGGGCGGACCGCAGTTCGCCGCCGCCGGCGGCCGCCTGATCGCCGACTTCCGCGGCCTCGCGGTGACCGGTCTCACCGAGGCAATCGCGAAGGTGCCGCAGTCGCTGAGAACGCTTCGCCGAATGGTCGACGCCGCGCGCGACCACCGGCCGGACGCCCTGGTGGTGATCGACTTTCCGGATTTCAACTTCCCCCTGGCGCGCCGGATCAAGCGCCTGGGGATCCCGATCGTCTACTACATCGCTCCGCAGATCTGGGCGTGGCGGAGCGGCCGGATCAAGACGATCCGCAGGATTGCCGACCGCGTCGTGGTGATCTTTCCGTTCGAAGAAGCGATCTACCGGGACAGCGGCGTGCCGGTCGAGTTCGTCGGTCACCCACTCGTGGATCTCGCTCGCCCTTCCTCGCCGCGCGCGCCCTTTCTCACCCGGCTCGGACTGGCGCCCGAAGCGCCGACGGTCGCCGTGCTTCCCGGCAGCCGGCCGAACGAAGTGCGCCGCATTCTGCCGGATCTCGTTGCCGCGGCGCGTCTCGTCAGAGGCCGCCTGCCGCGGGCGCAGTTCGTGTTCGCGCGCGCGCCGAATCTCGACGACCGGTTGTTCGAGGGAGCGAGGCGGCTGTCGGATTCCGCCAGCCCTCCCGCCTTCTCGATCATCGTCGAAGGAGAGTCGGACGCCGTCCTCGCCTCTGCCGATCTCGCGCTGGTCGCCTCGGGCACGGCGACGGTGCAGACGGCGCTCCACGATACGCCGATGGTGGTGGTCTACCGTCTGTCACCGCTCACCTATCGGCTCGGCCGTCCGCTCGTCAAGGTGGACACCTTCGCGATGGTGAACCTCATTGCCGGCGAACGCGTCGTGCCGGAGCTCATTCAAGATGCCTTCACGCCCGAAGCGGTCGCGGCGGAAGGTCTGTCGATGCTGACTGATGCGGGCCGCGCGGCTCGAATTCGTGAGGGGCTCAAACGGGTACGAGCTCGACTCGGAGGGCCGGGCGCCAGCCGGCGCGCGGCGGAGGTCATTTTGCAAGTCGCAGGAGAATCATGCGCAGCATCATCCTGAGTCTGTTCCTGGCGCTGTCGGTCGCCGCAAGCCCACGGGCCACTGTTCTCATTCCCGCTGACGTCGGCGAGCTCGCCCGCGACGCGCGCGCGATCGCTCGAGGCGTGGTCGTGTCGGTGGACGGCCGGTGGACCGACGATCGCCGCACCATCGAGACGATCGTGACGCTCGAGACCGAGGCGTATTTGAAAGGCGGGTTCGGCGAGACGCTGCAGTTCCGCATCCCCGGAGGCTCCCTGGGCCGCTACCGCAACATCGTCGTCGGGGCGCCGCAGTTTACGCCAGGTCAGCGGGTCATCGTGTTCCTGGGCGCTCGCGGCCCCGGCATTCCGTTCGTGCTCGGCCTCGGCCAGGGCGTGTTCCGGGTCACGATGGACGCGAGCCGGACCTGGACGGTGTCTCCGCCGCCGATGCTGCCGTCTTCCGGTCCGGTCGTGCGCGGCAGCGCCACACGGCGTGCGGCGCCGCTGGCCGACTTCGAGCGTGAGGTTCGTGCGCTCGCGGCGGGTGCCCGATGACCGTTTACGGCGAGCGCTCGATCGCCGCGCGCAGGCGGATCGCCGTCCTGCTGACCGTTCTCCTCGTGCTGCTGCCGGCGCATCCGGCGCTCGCATACCTGAAATTCGGGTTCGAGATCGGCAGCCGTTCCGTGACGGCGAGATGGCTGAGGTTTCCGGTGCGGTATTTCGTCACCAACCGCGGCGTGCCCGGCGTCAGCGCGACCGACCTTCAGGGCGCCGCCGCCCGCGCCTTTGCCACCTGGCAGGGTGTACCGACGGCCGCCATCACCTACGACTTCGCCGGGTTCACCTCGAACCAGCCGGGCGAAGACGACGGTCGCACCACTCTCGGCTTTCAGAGCGTGCCTGAGCTCGATCGCGTGCTGGCGTCCACCAGCTTCCTGATCGACGGCCTCACCGGCGAATTGCTGGAGGCTGACATCTTCTTCAACTCCGCCTTCGCCTGGTCGGTGGCGGCCGGAGGCGAACGGAACCGGTGGGATCTCGAGACCATTGCCGTGCACGAGATCGGCCACCTGAGCGGGCTCGGTCATTCCGCAATCGGCGAAACGGAGGTCGGCGCCAGCGGCCGCCGCGTGCTCGCGGCCGAAGCGGTGATGTTCCCGATTGCGCTGGGCACCAACGACGTGTCCGGCCGCCTGCTGCGGCCGGACGATGTCGCGGGCATCTCCGACCTGTATCCGGACGGCGGGTTCAACGACGACACCGGCAGCGTGTCGGGGCGCATCACCAAGAGTGGCGCCGGCGTCTTTGGCGCGCACATCGTCGCGTTCGATATCGCGAAAGGCGAGCTAGTCGGGAACTTCAGCCTCCGCGCGGACGGCCAGTTTTCGATTGCCGGCCTCCGTCCCGGTCCGCACGCGATCCGCGTCGAGCCGATCGACGATGCCGACACGGACAGCTTCTTCGACAACGTCGATCCGGTGGATCTGAATTTCCGCTCGAAGTACTACGAACAGCTCGTCATAGTGCCGCGAGGCGCCGACAGCGGCGCCATCGAGGTGGAGGTGGCAGGAAAGTGATGGGGCGCCGGGTGACGCCGGTGATGCTCGCTGTCTGGCTGCTGTTCGAGGTCGCCGCGGCTGCGCAGACTGGTGAAGGGCGCGTTGAGGTCGGCGGCGGCGTCCGGTGGCTCGGCGGCACGTCTTACCCGCGCGTCTCCGCGACCGAGACATCGTTGGCAAACGGGCGGTTCACGCTCTTCGACAGCGATACCCGGCTCGAGCCGGCCACCCGGGTTGAAGCGCGAGTCGGCGCTCGGCTCACCTCTGTGCTCCAGATGGAGGGGGCGTTCTCGTACTCGCGCCCGGAACTGCAGACGCGAATCACCTCGGACGTTGAGGGGATCTCCGACGTGACTCTCACGGACAGGATCACCGAGTACACGTTCGAGGGCGGGATCACGGCGCAGCTCGCGCGATGGAGCTTCGGACGGTTGGCGCCGTTCGCCGCTGGAGGGCTGGGCTACCTGCGACAGCTCCACGACGGCCACGGGTTGGTCGAGACCGGACAGACGTACTATGTCGGCGGAGGATTTCGTGTCCCCTTCTCCCTGCGGCGTGGACTGGTGAAGGCGTCAGGCATTCGGGCCGACGCCCGCGCGCAATTCTCGAGAAACGGGGTTGCGCTCGATGAAGACACGCGCATCGTGCCTTCGCTGAGCGCGTCGTTCTTCGTCAGGTTTTAGCCCGGCGGTCTGATCGCGTCGTCCGGGGGGCGTCACTGAATCACCGGTGCCGTGCGGCTGGCGGCTTCCAGGCTGGTCGTTGACGATCTGTGGCTGCCGATCGTGTTTCAGCGGCTCTCGGCTGTCTGGGCTCTCACTCGGTAGAGGTGACTGGTCGCCGCCGATCGGGGACGCCGGGCTCGACTCGCCCATCGGTCTTGCGTCGTTACGCATGGCTTCGTCCTTTTCGCCCTGGGTTTCGCGGTACGCCACTGAGCCCGTGGCAAGGAGTGTGCCCGGTTGTAGTACGATGGATTAGAGGTTCCGATGTCGACCGTTGACAGCTTTCGCACTCGCACCACTCTGCAGGCCGCCGGCCAAAACTTTCAGTACTACAGCCTGTCTGCGCTCGAGGCTTCAGGTTTTCCTGAAGTGGCACGGCTCCCATTCTCCCTGAAAATCCTGCTCGAAAATCTGCTGCGGCACGAAGACGGACGCTTCGTGAAGGCGGCCGATATCGAGGCGCTGGCCAAATGGGACGTGAAGAGCGCGGCACAGCGCGAGATTTCGTTCGCGCCCGCCCGGGTCCTGCTCCAGGACTTCACGGGGGTTCCAGCCGTCGTCGATCTTGCGGCGATGCGTGACGGCATCGTGCGTCTCGGGGGCGACCCTAACAGGGTGAACCCGTTACAGCCGGTCGAGCTCGTGATCGATCACTCGGTCCAGGTGGACTATTTCGGACGGGCCGACGCCTTTCAGTTGAACGCGGAGCTCGAGTTTTCGCGCAACAAAGAACGATATGCGTTCCTTCGCTGGGGACAGGATGCGTTCAGCAACTTCCGCGTCGTTCCGCCTGACACCGGAATCGTCCATCAGGTGAACCTCGAATACCTCGCGCGGGTCGTGATGACCGACCAACGGGACGGGGCGACGGTGGCGTACCCGGACACCCTGGTCGGGACCGATTCGCACACCACGATGGTGAACGGGCTTGGCGTGGTGGGCTGGGGGGTTGGCGGTATCGAGGCCGAGGCGGCGATGCTCGGTCAGCCGATTTCGATGCTCATTCCGCCGGTGCTCGGTTTCCGCCTGATCGGCACGATGCTCGAAGGCGCCACTGCGACCGACCTCGTCCTGACCATTACCGAGCGGCTCCGCAAGCACGGCGTGGTCGGCAAGTTCGTCGAGTTCTTCGGCCCGGGCCTGGAGGACCTCACCATCGCCGATCGCGCCACGCTCGGGAACATGTGTCCGGAGTACGGGGCGACGATCGCCATCTTCCCGATCGACGCGATGACCCTCGACTACCTGCGGCTGACCGGTCGCGATGAGGCCCGTGTGCAGCTGGTAGACGCGTATGCACGAGCGCAGGGCCTGTTCCGCCTGCCTGGCGATGCGGAGCCGGTGTACTCGGAAGTCATCGAGCTCGATCTCACGTCCGTAGAGCCGAGTCTTGCAGGACCGCGGCGGCCGCAGGATCGCGTGTCGCTGAAACAGGCGAAGAGCGGGTTCCAGTCGGCGCTCCCAGGACTGATGACGACCCAGTCGCAGACGGGGGCGAAGATGGGCGGGTCCGCCCACGTCTCGGCACAGAACAGCCCTGCCGGCGCCGCCGTTGCCGAGTATCCACCGGCGATCGGTCAGCTCGAACATGGGTCGGTCGTGATTGCCGCGATTACCAGCTGTACCAACACCTCGAACCCCAGCGTGATGATTGCGGCGGGCCTTGTCGCCAAGAAGGCGGTGGAGCGCGGTCTCGTGCGGCAGCCCTGGGTGAAGACCAGCCTGGCCCCGGGCTCCAAGGTTGTCACGGAGTACCTGCGGCTGGCCGGTCTCGACACGTATCTGGACCAGCTTGGGTTCCAATTGGTGGGATACGGCTGCACGACCTGTATCGGCAACAGTGGCCCGCTGCCGGAGGACGTGAGTGCCGAAGTCGAGGTCCGCAACCTGGTTGTCGCCTCGGTGCTGAGCGGCAACCGCAATTTCGAAGGGCGCATTCAGCAGCAGGTGCGGGCAAACTATCTGGCGTCCCCGCCGCTGGTGGTCGCCTACGCGCTCGCCGGGCGGATGACCATCGATCTCACCACCGAGCCGATCGGCATCAGTCGTGAGGGCGACCCGGTCTACCTCAGGGACATCTGGCCGGCCGAGCGCGAAATCCAAGAGACGATGCTCCGCGCCGTGAACGCGACGATGTTCCGCGAGCAGTACGCCGACGTGTTCAGCGGCGACGCGCGGTGGAAGGAGCTGAGCTTCCCGACCGGCGATCGGTTCGAGTGGGAGCCGGACTCGACCTACATCCGCAATCCTCCCTTCTTCGACAACGTCACCCTGCTGCCGCCGCCACTGACCGACATCGTGAGCGCCCGGGCGCTCGCTGTTCTGGGAGACAGCATCACCACCGATCACATCTCGCCAGCCGGTGCAATCAAGGTCGACAGCCCTGCGGGCAAGTACCTGATGCAGCGCGGCGTGCAGCCGACCGACTTCAACTCGTACGGAGCCCGCCGGGGCAACCACGAGGTGATGATGCGCGGCACGTTCGCGAACACCCGGCTGCGCAACCTGCTCGCCCCCGGCACCGAAGGCGGGTGGACGACCTACCAGCCCGCCGGCGGGGTGATGTCGATCTACGATGCGGCCGTGGCCTACAAGGAGGCGGGAGTTCCGCTCGTCATCCTGGCCGGGAAGGAATATGGATCCGGTTCGTCGCGCGACTGGGCCGCCAAGGGCACGCTGCTGCTTGGCGTCCGCGCGGTGATCGCGGAAAGCTTCGAGCGGATCCACCGGAGCAACCTCGTCAACATGGGCGTGCTGCCGCTGCAGTTCGAGGCCGGCGTCTCGGTGGACTCACTAGGTTTGACCGGACGCGAGACGTTCGAGCTCGCGGGCATTGCCGAGGGACTCGCGCCGCGCGGGCTCGTCACCGTCCGCGCGTACGGCGACAAGATCATCGAGTTGAAGACGATTGCTCGCATCGATACGCCTGAGGAGCTGATCGCGTTCCGCCATGGCGGCATCCTGCCGTACGTCCTGCGCCAGCTCGTTGGCAGGAACCGTGTCACGGAGGCGTCCGCCTGACCGAAGCTCGGGTGACGGACAGCCGGCGGCGGCCGGAAGTCGGCAGCGGCAGCGGGCACGGAGTAGGTCAGGCGCTCGGATCTCGACGCTCTCTGCATTCAGCTTCGTTTCATGGTCACGGCCGCTGATATCAGGCAACGCGCGAAAGCGCTCGGGTTCGACGCCTGCGGGATCGCGCCGGCGTCGGAGCACCCCGAGCTCAGGTTTTACCCTGAGTGGCTGGCACGTGGCTACGCCGGCTCCATGGCCTACCTCTCCCGCACCGCCGACACCCGCGCGGATGTGCGTCACCTCCTGCCATCCGCGAAAACGGTGATCGTCACCGCCACCCTTTACAACACCGAACGGCCGTACTCGACCGAGTGCGCCGACCCGGACCGCGGCCACATTGCCAGGTATTCGTGGGGAGACGATTACCACACCGTGCTCGGGCAGCGTCTGGCGTCCCTCGTTTCGTGGATGCGCGAGCGGTCCGACGAGCCGTTCGAAGCGCTCGCCTACGTCGACACCGGACCGGTCCAGGAACGTGTCTACGCGCAGCACGCCGGCATCGGCTGGATCGGGAAGAACACCTGCGTCATCAGCCCTGAGTTGGGCTCATGGATTTTCCTCGCCGAGATCATCTGCAGCCTGGCGCTCGACCTCGATGCGCCGGCGTTCGACCAGTGCGGCACCTGCACGCTCTGCCTCGAGGCCTGCCCGACGAAGGCGCTGGTGGCGCCCGGCGTGCTCGACTCGAACCGCTGCATCTCGTATCTCACGATCGAGCATCGGGGTGAGATTCCCGAGGCGCTTCGTGCCGGTATCGGCTCGCATGTCTACGGCTGCGATATCTGCCAGGAGGTCTGCCCCTGGAATGCGGTGGCGCCCACCACTGACGATCCGGCCTGGCAGCCGCGTCCGGCCTGGGACAACCGCCGGCTGGTCGATCTCTTGCAGATGCCGGACGACGACTTGCAGGTCGCGCTCAAGGGGAGCGCCATGAAGCGTGCGAAGATCGCCGGCCTGCGACGCAATATGCAGGTCGCCAGCCAGAACGTGCAAGAACGGACCTGATCAGGTCCCGCACCGGTTGGCGGGCGTCAGCCGGCAGGAGTCGTGGATCGTCAGTCCGGCGCCGGCGACTGGCGTTCGCCGAGCCGTTGGCTTTCATATGCCGAAGCGTCCTCGTGGTCGTTCTGTCGCCCGCGCGAAACCCAGCCCGACGCTCGCGTCTGTTCGCGAGACCGCACGTGGCTGCCGAGCCTGCGACCTGCGCGAGACCGAGCGATTCATCGACGATTCGCGGAATGTAGCTGCGAGGCTTGGGAGATGACGTCACTTGCGCCGGCATTCCTCTTGTCCATGCCCCAGTTGATGGACCCGAATTTCAGCCGCACCGTCGTCCTGTTGTGCAGGCACAGCGAAGAAGGGGCATTCGGACTGGTGGTGAACCGCCCGCTCACCACCAGCGGCCGGGTGGTTGTGAACCTGGATCCGCCAGTCTCCACCGATCGTGAGCTGAACCTGTGGGTGGGCGGGCCGGTGGAGCCGGAGCGGAGCTGGATGCTTGCCGGCGGCGACATCGTGCAGGCCGGGAAAGTTGACGGCATGCCGATCGCCGAAGGGCTGGTGCTGACGACGTCGCCGGGTCTCTTGCGGCGCCTGCTCGAACCCGATCCGCCCGCCGATGCCAGGCTGATGGTCGGCTACTCCGGATGGGGCCCCGGGCAGCTCGAGGCTGAGCTCGAAGGGTCCGCGTGGCTCATGAGCGACGTGGACCCCGCCCTCATTTTCCAGACGCCGGCCGATCGAATGTGGGAGATGGCGATACGCCGCCTCGGCGCCGACCCCGCGAACCTGCAAATGTCGAGAGGAGTCCATTGAACCGACCCTGAGATCCCCCGACCTCTGATCCCCTTGGCGCTGGTGCCGATTTCAATTGCGCGTATCACGAGGCCCCGAAGGACCACGAGGATCACGAAGTTGTCTTGGCAAAGAACTTCGTGTTCCTTCGTGATGAAGGACTGCTACGGCAGATCGAAAAGCGCGCTGGTCTAGGACGTGATCCGGTAGAGCACGCTGGCCCGGTCGTCCGACACCAGCAGCGAGCCGTCGGGCAGCTCCAGCAGATCGACCGGCCGTCCCCAGGCCTGACGGCCACCCTGCAGCCATCCCTCGACAAATGGCTCGTAGCTGACGACCGTGTTGTTCTGCAGCTTCGCGAGCATCACCCGGTATCCGGTGTGCGACACCTGGGCGGAGCGGTTCCACGAGCCGTGATTCACGATGAAGAGCTGCTTCCGGTACTCGGCCGGGAACATCGACCCCGAGTAGAACTTGAGGCCCAGCGCGGCGACGTGCGGTCCCAGCTTGGCGGCGGGCGGAGCGTAGTCCGCGCACGATTTGCCCTTGCCGAATTCGGGATCGAGGATCGTCCCTTCGTGGCAATACGGGTAGCCGAAGTGCATCCCCGGCTTCGCGGCGACGTTCAGCTCGTCGTTCGGGACCTCGTCGCCCAGCATGTCGCGGCCGTTGTCGGTGAACCACAGCTCGCGCGTATCGGGATGCCAGGCCAGGCCGACCGAGTTGCGAACGCCGCGCGCGAAGATCTCGAAGGCCGAGCCGTCCGGCTTCATCCGGACGATCGTGGCGTAGGGATCGCCGCGGTCGACCAGATTGCCCGGCGCGCCGATCTGGGTGTAGAGCAGGCCGTCGGGTCCAAAGCCCAAGTACTTCCACCCGTGCGGCCGATCGGTCGGCAGCTTGTCTGTCACGACGGTCGTTTTCAGCGCCGCCGCCGCGCCGGCCGGTTGCTTGGTGAAATCGAGCGCACCGTCGTATCGCGTGATCCTGCTGATCTCGGCCACATACAGCGCCCCGTCCCTGAATGCGACTCCGTTGGGCTGGGTCAGGTCCGAAGCGATCGTGATGACCTCGTCGGAACGGTGGTCGCCGTTGCGGTCCACCACCGCGAACACGTTGCCGCGCTGCGTGCCGACGAACACGGTGCCGTCCGGCCCGAGCGCCATCGACCGCGCACCCGCCACGTTGTCCGCGTATACCGCAATCGAGAACCCGGCGGGAAGCTTCAGCTGACCGAGTTGGACCGTGGCTCCCGACGGCGGGACCGGCGCACCGAGCCCGCCGCCGCGCTGCTGAGCGAACATCACGGTCACGGATGCCCCGATGATCGTCACGAACAGGAATGCTGCCACTCGTCTCACGATGGCCCTCCAAGCTGTAGACTTAGAAACGACAATCAGGCTCATGATGACATACCCATACAGAACCGCTGTGGCCTGCAGCATTCTTGCTGCCGCTTTCTTGCTGGCCGCGTGCCGGACCGAGGAGGTTCCCGTGGCCGGTGCAGGAGCCCAGACGAACCCGCCGCCGGCCGCTTCACCGGCGCACGCCGACCTGCAGCGCAAGGCGGCGCGCTATGCGCCGACCGATGTCGGCGCCGATCTGTCCAGGCTGGCGCCGAGCGACCGCCGGGTGCTCGCCAAGCTGATCGAGGCGTCGCAGATCGTGGACGCTCTGTTTCTGCGGCAGGTCTGGTCGGGAAACGAAGCGATGCTGCTCGATCTGGTGCGCGACGACACGCCCGAGGGGCGCGCCCGCCTGCACTACTTTCTGATCAACAAAGGCCCGTGGGATAGGCTCGACCACAACCAACCCTTCGTGGCCGGCGCGCCGCCGAAGCCGGCGGGCGGCAATTTCTACCCTGAAGGCGCGACCCGAGTGGAGCTCGAGAGCTGGATGCAGAAGCTGCCGGCGGCGGCGCGTGCCCGCGCCAGCGGGTTCTTCAGCGTGATCCGCCGCGATGCGACCGGGGCATTTTCCGTCGTTCCATACAACGTCGAGTATCAGAACGAGCTGATGCGAGCGGCGGCGCTCTTGCGCGAAGCCGCGGCGCTGGCGACCGAGCCGACACTCACGGCGTACCTCACCAGCCGCGCCGATGCGTTCCTGTCGAACGACTACTACGACAGCGACGTGGCCTGGATGGAAGTGAGGGGCGCGATCGAGCCGACGATCGGCCCCTACGAGGTGTACGAGGACGAGTTCTTCAACTACAAGGCGGCATTCGAGTCGTTCATCACGATTCTCGACGAGGTGGAGAGCGCGAAGCTTCAGAAGTTCAGCGGCGAGCTGCAGGACATCGAAAACCGGTTGCCGATCGATCCGAAGCACCGGAACCCGAAGATCGGCGCCCTGGCGCCGTTGGTCGTCGTCAACGAGATTTACGCCGCGGGCGACGCCAACCGCGGCGTGCAGACGGCGGCGTTCAACCTGCCGAATGACGAGCGGGTCATCCGCGAGAAGGGCGCGAAGCGGGTGATGCTGAAGAACGTGCAGGACGCGAAGTTCGCCGTGACCCTGGTGCCGATTTCCAAAGTCGTGCTGTCGGTCGCCGACCAGGGCCGCCTGGCGTTCGACGCCTTCTTCACCCACATCGTGATGCACGAGATGATGCACGGCCTCGGCCCGCACAACATCGTCGTCAACGGCCGCGAGACGACAGTGCGGAAAGAGATGCAGGACGCGTCCAGCTTCCTCGAGGAGGCGAAGGCCGATATCTCCGGGCTTCATGCGCTGCAGTATCTCATCGACAAGGGGGTCGTGCCCCGGTCGATGCAGGACACGCTCTATACGACATTTCTCGCATCGTGTTTCCGCTCGATCCGGTTCGGCATCAACGAAGCGCACGGCAAGGGCATCGCGGTGCAGCTCAATTACCTGCTCGACCAGGGCGGATTCGTGGTCAAGCCGGACGGTACGTTTGCCGTTGACGAGAACAAGATCAGGGACGGGGTGGTCGGCCTCACCCGCGACATCATGACCATGCAGGCCGAGGGGGACTACACGAAGGCGAAGGCGCTCGGCGATCGCCTTGGTGTCGTCCGGCCCGAGGTGCAGAAGGCGCTCGACCGCCTTGCCGATGTGCCGGTCGACATCGAGCCGCGATTCACGACCGCGGCGCAGCTGATGGCTGAGAGGTAGCCAGGGCGTGATCGGTGGGCGGTGGGATGGGCGTCGATGCGCGAGCAACTAGGTGGCCCGGCTGCCACTCGTCCGATCCGGCTTCTGACCGCTCTGGCGCTCTTGCACGCCGCCATCGCGCTGAACGCGACGCGGACCGTTGCCCGACACTCGGGCGACTTCGATCGGTTCTGGGATATCACCCGCAGCCTCGGCCTGCCGTATCGAGATTATCCTGTTGAATACCCGCCTGGCACCGTCGCGCTTTTCGAGCTGGTCGGCGCGATCGCGTCACGGCCGGAGTCGTTCCGCGCACTGCTCATCCTGACCAATGCCGTCTCCGACGCGGTGATCATCGGGATGCTGGCGTGGGCATGGGGTGTCAAGGCGGCGCTCTTCTACGCCGTCGCCGCGGTGCCCATCCTGACGCTCCTGTTCTTTCGCGTTGACCTCTGGTCGGTCGCGCTGACGACGACCGCTGTCGCGGCCTGGCAGCAGTACCGCCCGCGCACAGCAGCCGTCGCCATCGCCGCCGGCACGGCGATCAAGGTCTGGCCGCTGCCGTTTGCGGTGCTGCTGATGGCGCGCAAGCCAGGTCGCCGATGGACGATCGCCATCTTCGGCATCCTGGCGCTGGTGACGGTCGTGTGGTGGTGGGTGATCGCTGGGGATGACGGCTTCGTCCAGGTCCTCACGTTCCGCGCCGCACGCGGCTGGCACATCGAAACGATCGTCGGCAGCCTGCTGCTGCTGACAGACCCTGCCGCAGTACGGCTTGAATCGGGTGCGCTGCGAATTGGATCGATCAGCGAGGCAACAGCGGTGGCGATGTTGGCCGCGGGGATGTGTTTCGCGGTGGCGGCGCTCCGGGCAGGCGCGGTGCGGAACGCGATCGGCGCCGGGTGGCTCGCCGGGGTGGTGGGGCTGCTGCTGCTGTCTCCTCTTCTGTCGCCGCAGTTTCTCGGGTGGCTTCTGCCGGGCGCCGCCGTCGCGTGGGTTCAAGGGCACCGGCGTTCTGCCGGGCTCGTCCTGTTGGCCGTGCTCATGACGATCATGTACCGGGTGCGGATGTGGGCTCCGGGTGTCGTCGCACGCGACGCCGTCCTGCTGGCGGTCGGCTGCAGCGCCATCGTCGATCTGCGTCGTCGGCCGCGCCCTTGCGCTTCCGACGAGAACGTTTCCGCCGTCGGGTAGCGGCCTGCTTGCGCAGCGGTCATACCAAGATGGACATCGCGAACGAAAGGTCTGGATCCGAAACGACATCCGCCAGGCGGCGGTCACGAGGGCGCGGTTCGCCTGTCGGGTGCCAACGTGGACCAGAAGGTGCCCCGATTCGAGACTAGTTCGTCGAGCAGGAGCCCGGGCCTCGCGGGTCGCCGCACATGCCGCACGCCCCGGGCGACGGGGCGCTGGAGCGCGGCGCCGACGCTGCAGGGGTGCTGACCGCGAAGACGGACATCTGCTTGTCGAGCTCCGCGCTGGCGCACGAGGGACAGCTTGGCGACAGACCTTCGCGCGTCAGGTACTCGAAATGGTTGCCACAACTGCGGCACGCGTACTCGAAAAGGGGCATGTCGTATTGTGCCATCAAAACGACACGCCCCCCGATCGGTGGCTTCGGAGAAACGAACCCCGCTCGCCACGGCGGAACGACGTCGAAGCCCGGCTGCCGCCGCAGTCGGTATACTGAGGAGATGCGCGTCGCCAATCCTCTCCGCCGTAATGTCGCGATCATCGCGCACGTTGACCATGGAAAGACGACTCTGGTCGATGCGTTGCTGCACCAGAGCGGCACCTTCCGCACCAACGAGCGGGTGGCTGAACGCGCCATGGACAACACCGACCTCGAGCGGGAGCGCGGCATCACGATTCTCGCGAAGAACACCGCGGTGCACTACAAGGATCTCCTGATCAACATCGTCGACACGCCGGGCCACGCCGATTTCGGCGGTGAGGTCGAACGCACGCTGTCGATGGTCGACGGCGTGATGCTGCTGGTGGACGCGTCCGAAGGTCCGCTGCCGCAGACGCGGTTCGTCCTCCGGAAGGCGCTCGAGCGGCGGCTGACTCCGATTGTGGTGATCAACAAGATCGATCGCGCCGACGCGCGCACGCAGGAAGTGCTGAACGAGGTCTACGACCTGTTCATCGACCTCGACGCGAGCGAGGAACAGCTCGATTTCCCGGTCCTCTATACCAACGCCCGGCAGGGGACAGCGACCCGCGATCTCGCCATCCCCGGCGAGGACCTGCGGCCGCTGTTCGACGCCGTGGTCGAGCACGTGCCGCCGCCGCGCGGCAACCCCGATGCGCCGCTGCAGATTCTGGTCGCCAACCTCGATTCGAGCGACTACGTCGGCCGCATCGCCATCGGTCGAATCTTCAACGGCCGGGTCCGCATCGGCGACCCGGTCGCGGTCTGCAAGCTGGACGCCGCGGTCCAGCACACGAAGGTGACCAAGCTCTACGCCTTCGATGGCCTGAGGCGCGTCGACATCCAGGAGGCGGCCGCCGGCGACATTGTCTGCCTTGCCGGCATCGAGGACATCACGATCGGCGAGACGATCGCCGACGTCGAGCACCAGGTGCCGATTCCGCCGATCGCGATCGACGAGCCGACCGTCTCGATGGTGTTCGGCGTCAACACCTCGCCGATGGCGGGACGCGATGGCCAGTACGTGACGTCGCGCCAGATTCGCGACCGATTGGACAAGGAGCTGCTGGGCAACGTCTCGATCCGCCTGGAGCCGACCGACTCGCCGGAGCAGGTACGCATCATCGGCCGCGGTGAGCTCCAGCTGTCGATACTCATCGAGATGATGCGTCGCGAAGGGTTCGAGCTTCAGGTCTCGCGGCCCGACATCGTCACCAAGCGGATTGACGGCCAGATCGTCGAGCCGGTCGAGGAGCTGGTGATCGACGTGCCCGAAGATCACCAGGGCATCGTGATTGCGCAGGTCGGCGAGCGCAAGGGCGTGATGACCAAGATGGTGAACAACGGCAGCGGACGGGTGCGGCTGGAGTTCAGGATTCCGGCCCGCGGGCTGATCGGGTTCCGCTCGCAATTCATGACCGATACCCGGGGGACCGGTATCATGAACCACATCTTCTCGACCTGGGAGCCCTGGCACGGGGCGATCCCGTCGCGCGCCAACGGTGCGCTGGTGGCCGATCGCCAGGGCGTCACGACCTCGTATGCGATCTTCAACCTGCAGGAGCGCGGCGAGATCTTCATCGACCCGGCCACTGTCGTCTACGAGGGCATGATCGTCGGCGAGAACGCCCGCGCCAGCGACATGGACGTGAACGTCACCAAGGAAAAGAAGCAGACGAACATGCGCGCCTCCTCCGCGGACGAAGCGATCCGGCTCATTCCCCCGCGCAAGCTCGGGCTCGAGCAGGCGATCGAGTTCATCAACGACGACGAGCTGGTGGAAGTGACGCCGTCGAGCATCCGGCTGCGAAAGCGGGTTCTGCCGGCGAACATGCGCCCGAAGAAGCAGGACTGATGGCGTTCCAGCGGCGCACCTCCGGCTCCGTCGTCTGTCCGTCGTGCGGTTCGCTCGTCGGCGTCAAGGACGACAAGTGCTACATGTGCGGCCGCAGCAACCCCAGTCTCTGGGGATTCGCCCCGCTCCTGAGGCAGCTCGGTTCGGACCTCGGGTTCGTCCCGCTGGTGATCGGCGCGTCCACGCTGCTGTACGCCTTCACGCTGCTCGCATCAGGCAGCGAGATGCAAATCGTCGGCGGCGGCTTCAACTTCCTGTCGCCGAGCGGAACAGCGCTGCTGCGCTTCGGCGCCAGCGGCGCCTACCCGGTGTTCTCACTCGGGAGCTGGTGGACGCTTCTGAGCGCAAGCTGGCTGCACGGCAGCCTGCTGCACATCCTGTTCAACATGATGTGGGTGCGCGACATCGGCCCCGCGACCGCAGACGTGATCGGACCCGCCCGGACGATCATCATCTACGTCGTGTCGGGGGCCTGCGGGTTTCTCCTCAGCTCGGTGGCGGGGGAGTATCTTCCGGCAATCCCTTTTCTCCGCGGCGCCAGTCTCACGGTCGGGGCATCGGCCTCGATCTTCGGCCTGCTTGGCGCGCTGGTGCACTACGGCCGCATGAGCGGCAGCAGCCTCATCCATGGACAGGCCAAGCAGTGGGCGCTGATGTTGTTCCTGTTCGGGCTCTTCATGCCCGGCATCGACAACTTCGCTCACGCCGGCGGGTTCATCGGCGGGTACGCCATGTCGTCCTTCTTCAAGCCGCTCACGCGAGAACGGGGCGATCACGCGCTCATAGCCCTCGCGTGCCTCCTGCTCACGTTCATCTCCATCGTCCTCTCATTCATCAGGGGCCTTCCGCTCTACGGCTGACGGACGTCTGTCTACGGCTGACAGGCGTCTGGCACTGTGTTTGCGGCTTACTCCGATGTCAGGAGGCTCGCATGAGGATGATGCTGATCCGTGGACTTGCAGTGTTCGCCCTCGCGGGAACGCCGCTGCTGGCCCAAACCGGAGGCGGCACGCCAGGGCAGAGCGGCGGAACATCTGGCCCGACAGGTGCAACCCAACGGCCGCCGACTGGCGGCGCCACCGACCAGGATGGCTCACGGCCAGGTCCGAAAGTTGAAGACGGCTCAACCACCGGATCCCAGCCGAACCTACCGATCGGACCTCCTGGTGAGTCGGGCGAACCACAGGATCGCCGCCCAGATGCGAAGGCTGAGATTAGCACGCCGGGCGAATCGAACGCCGATCACGCCTTCGTCGTCAACGCTGCCGCGGCCGGGATGGCCGAAGTCGAATTGGGCAAGCTCGCGGTCCAGAAGGCCTCGAACGCTCGCGTGAAGCAGCTGGGGCAGCGCATGGTGACCGATCACGGGAAGGCGAACGCCGAGCTGAAATCTCTGGCCGAGCGGAAGAACATGACGATCCCTGCCGATCTGGACGCTACGCACGAGGCGGCGCGCGATCGTCTTGCGAAACTTGCCGGTGACGCGTTCGACCGCGCCTACATGCAGGAGCTTGTTGCCGGCCACGAGAAGGGCATCGCCAACTTCCGCGACGAATCACAGGGCGGCAAGGATGCCGAGCTGAAGGCCTGGGCCGTAGCGCTGCTCCCGACGCTGGAGGGGCATTTGAAGGCGGCACAGGATCTCAATCGGAGCCTGGGTGCCGTCGGCACCTCGGGCAGATCCAGGCGGTAACGGGCGAAGCGCAGACCTCGTCTCGCGACGCGATGATGCTGGAGGGCTACTTCCTCTCGAGTTCCTCGTCGATGATCCGTTGGAACGCCTCGAACGGCTGGGCTCCTTCGAGCGGCCGACCATTGATGAAGAACGCGGGTGTTCCCGTCACGCCTGCTTCCTCGGCCTCGGCCACGTCCGCGTCGACGCGACTCTTGAACCGGCGGCTGTCCACACACGAGGCGAACTGCACGCTGTCGAGGCCGGCGGCGCTCGCATGGTCCTTCAGATCCTGTGCTGACAACCGGGACACATTGGCGAACAGCTGATCGTGGTAAGGCCAGAACTTGTCCTGCTCCTGGGCGCATGCCGCCGCTTCCGCCGCGGGCCGGGCGTCCGGATGGTTCGCCAGCGGATAGTGCCGATACACGAACCGGATCTTGTCGCCGTACGTCTTCAACACCTGCTCGACCGTGGGATTCGCGCGCTGACAGAACGGACACTGGTAGTCGGAAAACTCCACCATCACGATCGGGGCGGTGTCGGGCCCCTTCGACGCATGACCGGCATCGGCGACCTTCTGCCGCGGGGGTTCGAGCGAGATCGAGACCGGGGTCCTTGCCTTGAGCGTGACCAGGAACTTCTCGCGCGCCACATCCATCCGCTCTTCGATCAGCATGTTGCGAATCGGGACGCGGACCTGATCCAGCGTCGCGCCTTGTACCCGCGCCGGATTGGCCTGATACCAGGTGTTGATGTCAGCGTCGGTCGGCGTCGTGACCAGACTGGCGATTTCGGTCTCGACCAACTGAGCGCGCTCGACGCCGCGTTTCGTCGCTTCCTGGTCCATCAGCTCGTTGCCGACCAGATCGTCGAGCGCCGCCAGGCGTGCCAGGTAGAGCGCCTGGCCCAGGCGAGCGTTTCCGAAAGCGCCGACCGGCCGCCGGAGAGCCCGTTCGTCAACCTGGCTCAGAGTGATTGCCGTGGTGCCGACCGTCGCCACGGTGTCGTCCGGCGCCGGCTGCTTCGCCGGCTGCGCCGCCGTCGAGCAGGCCGCCAGGCCCCAAAGCGCCACAGCCACCCATTTTTTTTTCATAGGAATGCCCTTCGTCACCTGCCGGCAGCGGTCGTCAGTCGCACACTCCCGATCCCAATTCCTACTCCCAATTCCCAATTCCCAATTCCCAATTCCTAATTCCTAATTCCTAGTTTCCCAACTCCCACCTCACCGGCCCAGCCTCACCGGCATGTCGGCGACGACGTAGGTCATGACCGCGATGGCCGCGGCGGCGCGGGAGACGTCCGCCGGAGCGATCTTGTCGATCGTATCCGCTTCCGTATGATGGATCAGGAAGTAATCGCCAGTGCCATCGTACGACAGGCTGGGTATCCGGCCTGCCCGGACACTTGGCTCGATGTCTGCTCCTCCGCCACCCTGCGCCACTGTGTCCGCTGCGATGCCGCTGAGCAGCCCGGCGATTTCCGTAACGGTCGCCTGTGCGCGCGCGTTCGCGGTGATGCCGAAGGAGACCGGCTGGAACAGGCCCGAGTCGGCTTCGAGCATCATCACGTGGTTGGGTAGCTCGTCGATGTGCGCGTCGCGATAGGCCCGGCCGCCACGGCCGCCGTTTTCTTCATTCGTCCACAGCACGACCCGGACCGTCCGTCTGGGTCGAAGGCCGAGCTTCTTCATCAGCCGGACGGCTTCCCACGTGGCGACACACCCACCGCCATCGTCGCTCGCGCCGGCGCCGACGTCCCAACTGTCGAGATGTCCGCCGATGACGACCACTTCCTCCGGTTTTTCGCGGCCGCGGAGCTCGCCGACCACGTTCGCCGAGAGCACGTCACCAGCGAAGTGCGCGTCCATCTGCAGACGCACGACGACCCTGTCGCCCCGGTCGTGCATCCGCTGGAGGCGATCCGCATCTTCGCTGGCGATCGCCGCCGCTGGAATCTGCGGCGCGTTCTCCGTGTAGTTCAGCCCGCCGGTATGGGGCAGCCGCAACCCGGCCGGGCCGACCGCGCGAACGAGCGCCGCCACAGCGCCGTGTCGCGCCGCCCGCGACGCGCCGCTCGATCGATAGACGCGGGTGAGGCCGTATTCGGTGAACGGCGTGTTGTAGACGACGATCCGCCCTTGCGCCTTCGACGCGTTCGCCTCCAGCTCGTCGAAGCTGCGGACGACCAGGATCTCCGCCTGGATGCCGTTCGGAGGCGTCCCAACACTGTCGCCCAGGCCGAGCATCGCGATCCTATGGCCCACGGGCTGAACGATCATCGCGCTCTCGCGGCCACGAACCCACTTCGGCACCATCACCGGCTCGGTGTGGACGTTCTCGAGGCCGTCGCGCTTCATCTCGGCGACTGCCCACTCGATGGCGCGCTCGAGCTCCGGCGAGCCACTGAGCCGGTGGCCGACCGAATCGGTGAGGGTGGCGAGCCTTTGCCAGGCGAAGGCATCGCCCATCGCTTCTTGAACCAGGCGTGCCGCGGGCCCACGGTACGGCTCGAGCCACGCGGGCGTCGACGCCGCCCGCGCGTATCGGCCGGGACTGCTCTCGATCACGAGAGCCAGGAGCAGGAGCACGGTGTGGCGCTTCGACACGAAAAGGACCTCCGGCATGAGCGTAGGTTGACGTTCGCGGCCAGCTAACCGACGTCTCGCGGTTCGAGACTATTTCAGCCGGGTCACTATATCGCGTTCGACCCGCGCGGCGGCCCGCCCGGGACCGCGGGCTCGGGCTCCGGCGTGAAGTCTTCACCCGGATTGATGAATCGGTCCTTCTCGAATCGGTACTGCTTGTCGTGCAGCTGCCGGTAGCGGCCGCCGGCCGCGAGAAGCGCTTCGTGGGTGCCGCGCTCGACGATCTCGCCATGCTCCAGCACCAGAATCTGGTCGGCGCTGCGAATCGTCGACAGGCGGTGCGCGATCACGAACGTCGTTCGTCCCTGCCTGAGCGAACGCAACCCGTCCTGGATCAGCGCTTCGCTCTCACTGTCGAGACTGGAGGTCGCTTCGTCGAGGATCAGAATGCGCGGATCCGCGAGGATGGCGCGTGCAATCGCCACCCGTTGCCGCTGCCCGCCGGACAACCGGACGCCGCGCTCGCCGACGATCGTGTCGTAGCCCTTCTCGAACTCCTGGATGAACTCGTCGCAGTGGGCGATGCGGCTCACCGCCACGATCTCGTCGCGGCTGGCATGAGGTCTGGCGAAGGCGATGTTCTCGGCAATCGAGCCGTCGAACAGGAAGTTGTCCTGCAGGACGACGCCGAGATGCTTACGGAAGTCGCGCAGGCGCACGGTGGTGAGATCGCGTCCGTCGACCATCACCCGCCCGGACAGCGGTCGGTTGAATGCCATCACCAGACTGATGAGCGTGCTCTTGCCAGAGCCGCTCGAACCGACCAGCGCCGTCGTGGAGCCGGCGGGCGCACGGAAGGTCACGTGTTTGAGGACCGGCGCATTTTCGTTGTACTCGAAGCTGACGTCCTCGAACTCGACCGCGCCGTCCACGTCTGCCATCTCGGCGAGATTCGCATCCTCGTCGTCTTCGGTCGGCATCCGGCGGATCTCGCGGATGCGGTCCAGCCCGGCGAAGGCTTCGGTCATCTGCGTGCCGATGTTGGCGAGCTGAATCACCGGCAGCGTGATCAGCGCGGTGAAGGTGAGGTACATCACGAAGTCGCCGATGGTCATCTCCCCGGCGCGGATCGACGAGCCACCGACGAGCATCATGGCGATGCCGATCGCGCCGAGGACCAGCGTCGAAAACGCCGAGACGCTCGACACCCCAGTGAGGGACTTGGCGACGTTCCGGAAAATCCGGTGCGCTCCCCTGGCGAAGACCAGCTCTTCGCGCTTCTCCGCCGTGTAGGCCTTGACTATCCGCACGCCGCTCAGCGACTCGGACAGCCGCCCGGTCACTTCGGCGTTGATCTGGCCGCGCTCGCGAAACAGCGGCCGCAGGCGCTTGAACGCCGTGGTCATGCCGATGGCAAACGTCCCGAGCACCACGATGGTGATCCCGGTGAGCTTCCAGTTCAGGTAGAGGAGGACGGCCAACGCCAGGACCGCCGTCAGGAGCGAGCCGACCAGCTGCACCAACCCGGTGCCAACCAGGTTCCGGATTCCTTCGGCATCGGTCATGATGCGGGAGATCAGCACGCCGGTCTTCGTGGAGTCGAAGTAGCGGATCGGCAGCCGCATCACGTGGGCTTCCACGTCTTTTCTCATTTCGGTAATCGCCCGCTGCGCCGCCACCCCGAGCACCTGCGACAGGGAGAACGACGTGACCGACTCCACGATCGTCGCCGCACCGACGGCCATTGCGAGCTTTGGCAGCAGCTCCCAGTGCTGCTGGCCGATGACGTCGTCCATCAGGTACTTGGTTGATGTCGGCAGGACCAGGCCGGCGAGGCGGCTCACCACCATCAGCGTCAGGCCGACGGCGAGACGCTTGCGATGAACCCAGACCAGCGCTCGCGCTTCCTCGAGCGCCCCGGCGGTGATCTTCGTTGGCGCGTCGCCCGGTTGCCCCGACCCCTGCGCCCCTGGCGCGGGCCGTGCCCCACGGCTGCGCTCCGCGCCACCGAGCCCCTTGATTTTCACTGTCACTCCCTCGTAACGAATTATCGTCTACTGACCAAGAAGGCATGAGGAAAGCGATGTCCATGTGGAAATCGTTCATGACCGGAGTGCTGTTCGTCGTGCTGTTCGCGTCGACCAGCCGTTCGCAGGGGCTGGATTTGCAGGGTCCGGTCGCGCAGATCGTGAAAGCCGACGCCGATTTTGCCCAGTCGGTTGCGGACAGAAACCGTGAGAGGTTCCTGTCGCTGATTGCCGAGACCGCGACCTTCGGCGGCGGCACCCCGAACGAGCTTCACGGGCGCGACGCGATCATGCAGGAGTGGGCCGCTTTCTTCTCTCCCGACGGACCGACCCTGACGTGGGCGCCCACCAAGGGTGAGATCATCGGCGCAGGCGACCTGGGATACACGATCGGGCGGTCGGTGTTCCGCTCCAAGGGCGCCGACGGCAAGACGACCGAACGTCATGGGCAGTATGTCACGGTGTGGAAGAAGCAGGCCGACGGCACGTGGAAGGCGATCTACGACGCCGGGTCGACGATCCCTTGATCCGAGCGTGGTGGACCTGATGAGGTCCGCCCGGCGTTCGTTGTTCCGCAGGGCGAGCCAAACCAGGTCCAGACCCGTCAAGGAGCGTAGCGGGCCCGGGCTTCCTCGAACTGCGCCGCGATTTCGCGTGCGAACGACGGCGGCGCGACGACGCGCGCGAAGGGACCGAAGCTGAGGATCCAGCTGCGCAGCGCCCGATCCAGACACACGTCGAGCGTCATCACCACGCTGCCATCCGGCCGCTCCCGCACCACCTGCGTCTGGTGCCATTCCCTCGCCTTCACATAGTCGGCGACCGCGGCCTGGAACTCGATCTCGATCGGCTCGGGGGGGCCGGAGTGGACGCCGAGCGAGTGGGGAAATGCCGTGTCCGGCAGCTCCTCGATCGGTGTGAAGCGCTCCTCGAGCAGGGAGATGTCCTCGATCCGTTCGACCGCGAAGGTCCGTACCTCCCCGTACTCCGGCACGAACGCCAGGAGATACAGCCCACCCTGTGCGTACGCGAGGCGGTAGGGATGCGTCAGGTAGCTCTTGGTGCGGTCGCTCGACTTCGAGAAGTAGGTGAGGGTGGCCTGCCGGTGATGGAGCGTGGCCTCGAGCGCACGCGCCACCGTCTGCTGCTGCCGGGGTGGATCCGCTCCGGGCCGGCGCCGCATCGGATCTGGCTTCGACGCGATCACCCGGGGCAATTGATCCAGGAAATGCCGCATGTGCGGTGTGAGCGCCGAGCCGAGCTTCTCGAACGCGCTCTCGAGCTCGTCGCGAAACGGCGTGCCGGCGAGCGATTCGAGCAGCGTGCGGCTGAAATGCAGCGCGCACAGCTCGGACAGCGTCAATCCTGCGGCCAGGCCCTTGAACGCCTGCCCGTTCATCGTCCACCGCGTCTTGCCGTCGTCGCGCGAACGATCGTCGTAGACGGGAAAGCCGGCTTCTTCGAGCGCCTGCAGATCGCGGCGGATCGTCCGCGTCGTGACCTCACACCGCGCCGCCAGTTCGTCAATCGTCACCCCGGCGCCGCGCTCCCGCTCGATCTCACGCAGGATCGTCCACTGACGAATGACTTCGGCGTTCCTCGGCACGGATCGAATTGTAAGGGCGTTCGACCGGTCTCCTGAACTGCATCGATTACACTAAGAACATCCGTATGAATCTCAGACACGCGGCGCTAGCCGCGCTCGGCGTCGCGTTCCTTGGTCCCGCCTGCAACCGTGCCCCGGCCGGTCCGGCCGGGCCGGCCGCGTTTCCTCCGGCGGCCGTTCAGCTCGAAACCGCACACACGACGGCGATCGAAGACGCCAGCGAGTATGTCGCGACCGTGAAGTCGATGCGATCCACGGCGGTTCAACCGCAGATTGACGGCCAGATCACCCAAATCTTCGTGAAATCTGGCGACCGCGTCGCCCGCGGGGCGCGTCTGATGCAGATCGACCCCGAGCGTCAGCAGGCGGCCGTGACCAGCCAGGAAGCCGACCGGTCGGCGCGCGAGGCCGACGTCGAATTCGCGAAGCAGCAGCACCAGCGCGCCGAGGAGCTGTTCCGGGCCGGCGCGGTCAGCCGCCAGGAGCTCGAGGCGGCCGAAACCGGCCTGAGCGCCGCCGAGGGACGCCTGCAGTCCCTGAGTGCCCAGGTTCAGCAGCAACAGGTGCAGTTGCAGTACTTCACCATCACGTCGCCCACCGCAGGGGTGGTCGGCGACGTGCCGGTGCGGGTCGGTAACCAGGTGTCGCCGCAGACGGTGCTCACCACGATCGATCAGAACGCGTCGCTCGAGGTCTACGTGCAGGTGCCGATCGAGCGCGCCGCCGCTCTCGAGATCGGGTTGCCGATCCGGATCTTGAACAGCGATGGATCGGAGACGATCGCGACGACTGCCGTCAGCTTCATCTCCCCGAGCGCCGACGAGCAGACGCAGTCGGTACTGGTGAAGGGCCTGGTGCCGAACCCCACCGGCGCCCTGCGCGCTTCGCAGTACGTCCGGGCGCGCATCGTCTGGAAGAAGGGAGAGGGGCTGGTGGTGCCGGTGACCGCCGTCGTGCGCATCAACGGGCAGCATTTTGCCTTCGTCGCCGCGGAGAGCGCCGGCGCCGATGGCTCGCCCGGTCTGGTCGCGAAGCAGCGCGCCATCAAGGTCGGCCCGATCGTCGGCGACAGCTATACGGTGCTGGATGGCCTGGCGGCAGGCGATCGCATTGTCGTGGCCGGGGCGCAGCGGCTGGCCGATGGCGTCCCAATCGCGCCAGCGCCCTGATCGCCGAACGCCGTTGGCCAGATTGCCGTTCACCACATTGCCGTTGACCGGGCCGCACATCGCCGGATCACAGATCGCCTCATCGCAGATCGCAGATACCCATTCCCTGTGTTTGTAGACACCTTCATCCGCCGCCCCATCCTCGCCAGCGTGTGCTCGCTGGTCATCATCCTGGCCGGCGCGACGGCGATTCCGACGCTGCCGATCGCGCAGTTTCCAGAGCTCGCCCCGCCACAGGTGCAGGTGATCGCGTTCTACAACGGCGCCGACGCGCAAACGGTCGAGACCGCCGTGACCAACCCTCTCGAGCAGGCGCTCAACGGCATCGAGGGCATGCAGTACATGACGTCGTCGAGCGGCAGCGACGGCACCTGCACGATCACCGTCACCTTCAACCTCGCTCGAAGCCTGGATATCGCGGCCGTC
This sequence comes from Luteitalea sp., assembly GCA_009380045.1. Lineage (GTDB taxonomy): Bacteria > Acidobacteriota > Vicinamibacteria > Vicinamibacterales > CAVVIG01 > WHSN01. Next base: position 45,477 of record WHSN01000001.1, on the reverse strand, counting down.
GACGTGCAGAACCGGATATCACAGGTGACCGGACGGCTGCCAAACGAAGTGAACGCCGTCGGCATTTCGGTGACCAGGGTGTCGAGCAACTTCGTGCTCGCGGCGGGAGCGTTCGCCGAGAACGACGAGTACGACATCGCCTTCGTCAGCAACTACGTCGATCGGTTCATCCGTGACGAGCTGAAACGGGTGCCCGGCGTCGGCGACATCTTCGTCTTCGGCGAGCGGCGCTACGCGATGCGTCTCTGGCTCGATCCGAACCGGCTGACCGGTCGCGGTGTCACCGCGGACGAGGTGGTGTCATCGCTGCGCGAGCAGAACGTCCAGGTCGCGGCCGGGCAGGTCGGCGCGCCGCCACAGCGGAGCGGCCAGAGCTATCAGATCAGCGTCCGCGCCGAAGGCCGGCTCGTCGAGCCTTCACAGTTCGACGACATCATCGTGAAACGGATGCCCGACGGCGGGCTGGTCCGCGTCCGCGACGTCGGCCGCACCGAGCTCGGCGCCGAGAGCTATTCCCAATCCGCGCGCTACAACGGACGGGACGCGATCGGCTTCGGTGTCCTGCAGCTTCCGACCGCGAACTCCCTGCAGGTGTTTCGTGACGTGCAGGCGACCCTCGAACGGCTCTCGCGTCGCTATCCGCCCGGGCTGAAGGTCGAAATCGCGTTCGACACCACCACCGTGGTCGCCGAATCGATCCGCGAGGTGATCACGACGCTGCTCGAAGCGATCGCCCTGGTCGTCCTGGTCATGTTCCTCTTCCTGCAGAACTGGCGGACGACGCTGATTCCCGCGATCACGATTCCGGTGTCGCTGATCGGGACGTTTGCCTTCGTCAAGCTGTTCGGCTTCTCGATTAACACGCTGACGCTCTTCGGCGTCACGCTCGCGACCGGCCTCGTGGTCGACGATGCGATTGTCGTCATCGAGAACATCGAGCGGCATATTCACGACTACCACCGGACGGCGCGCCAGGCGGCATCGGCGGCGATGGCGGAGGTGACCGGCGCCGTCATTGCGACGGCGCTCGTCCTCGGGGCGGTCTTCGTGCCGGTCGCCTTTTTTCCGGGCACCACCGGGCGGCTCTATCAGCAGTTTGCGCTCACCATCGCCTTCTCGATGGCGATCTCCGCCTTCAACGCCCTGACGCTGACGCCGGCACTGGCGGGACTGCTTCTGGGCAAGGCCGCCAGGCCCAAAGGCATGTTTTTCCGCGCCGTCAACCGCGTCATCGACGGCGGAACGTCGATGCTGGTATCGGCGCTCCGGGTGCTGATCCGGGCGCGGCTGGTCGTCGCGCTGGTATTCGTCGCTCTGCTGGGTGCGACCTACTGGGTGTATCGAAGCGTGCCCACCGGCTTCGTGCCCGAGGCGGATCAGGGCTACGTGATGGTGCTGATCCAGGGGCCGCAGGGGGCGTCGCTCGACTACACGATGGACATCGTCAGGCAGGTCGAGGATGCGATACGGAAGATCCCGGAGACCGATCGCGTCTTCGCGGCCGGCGGATTCGGCTTCACCGGCACCGCCCCCAACCAGGGCATCCTGTTCTTGAGCCTGAAACCGTTCGAGGAACGGGGCCGTCCGGAACAGTCGGCGCCGGCGCTGGTCAGGCGGATGTTCGGCGCCTTCAGCCAGATCGCCGGCGCGACGGTGATTCCGTTCCTGCCGCCCGCGATCGCCGGGCTGAGCCAGTTCGGCGGCTTCACCTACGAGCTGCTCGATCAGAGCGGCGGGCCGATTACGAACCTCGAGACCGCGGCGAACCAGATCATCGCCCGCGGCAATCAAACGCCGGGGCTCGCCGGGCTGTTCACGCAGTTCACCGCCAACGACCCGCAGCTGGCGGTGAAGATCGATCGCGAGCAGGTCAAGACCCTGGGCATGTCGCTGCTCAACATCACCGGGACGATGCAGGTGCTGCTCGGCTCGGCCTACGTCAACGACTTCGACTTCAACAACCGGTCGTACCGCGTCTACGTGCAAGCCGACCAGCAGTTCCGCGCCGCGCCTCAGGACATCGAACGGTTGTCGGTGCGGACAGCGGACGGACGGATGATGCCGCTCAGCAACCTCGTCGAGGTGACCGAGACGACGGCGCCGAAGACGATCATGCACTACAACCTGTTTCGGTCGGCCGAGATCATCGGATCGGCCGCTCCCGGTTTCAGCTCCGGCCAGGCGCTCCAGGCGATGGAGCAGCTGTCGAGCGCGACGCTGCCGCAAGGCATGACCTTCTCGTGGTCGGGCCTGTCGCTCGAGGAGCTGCGGGCCGGCCAGCAGTCGCTGGCGATCTTCGGGCTCGGCTTGCTGCTCGTCTACCTGACGCTTGCCGGGCAGTACGAGAGCCTCACGCTGCCCTTCATCATCCTGCTGTCGGTGCCGCTCGCCATCCTCGGGGCGCTCGTCGCCCAGTGGAGCCGAGGGCTGATCAACGACGTCTACTGCCAGATCGGCCTCGTCATGCTGATTGGCCTCTCGGCCAAGAACGGCATTCTCGTCGTCGAGTTCGCCGAACAGCTGCGGGGCCGGGGGATGAGCGTCGTGGACGCGGCCATCGAGGCCGCGCGCATCCGTCTGCGGCCGATCCTCATGACCTCGCTCGCGTTCATTCTCGGCGTGATGCCGCTGGTCTTCGCCAGCGGCGCCGGTCAGGAGGCTCGTCATTCCGTCGGCACGACGGTCGCCGGGGGGATGGTCCTGTCGACGTTCCTGAATCTGGCCTTCATTCCGGTGCTCTACGTGGTGGTCAAGAGCGTGCGGCGGAAACGCGAGTAGCGCCGGCTCGCGCCGTTCGGGATCGGGCGGCGGCGCTGCCCGAGCGTCCTCGCAAAGGGGCTTCTCTCACGTGCTCACACGCTTCCGGTGTAGGCTCGGTCGTCGCGCCTTGCCATCCGGCGCCGCGCTCCGGAATCCAGGGTGACACCACAACAGCTTGGCTCCAAGTAGACCTCTCGAGCTTCCTACGGCGTCGGTCGCAAGTCGCTGCCGGAATAGAGGAGCGGATGTGAAGGGACTCCGGTCGGTGGTCCCGCTGTGACGTCCCTGTTTCTGGTCGTTGCCGCGTTTGTCGGCGGCGCATTGAACGCGGTGGCCGGCGGCGGATCGTTCATCGTGCTGCCAGCGCTGCTTTTTGCCGGTGTCCCGCCAGTGGCGGCGAACGCGACGACGACGTTGGCGCTGTGGCCCGGGTCGTTGGCAAGCGCTGTGGCCTATCGGCGCGAGGCCGCCGTTGCACGCCACTGGCTGATGAGGCTCGGCGGGGTCAGTCTGATTGGCGGGTTCCTGGGCGGGCTGCTGCTGGTGAGGACGTCGGACGCCAGTTTTCTGCGACTCCTGCCCTGGCTCATGCTGCTCGCTGCCGTGACCTTCACGTTCGGGACGCCCTTCACCGCGCGCCTGCGGACCCTGGGCCGAGTCGCTCCCGCACCGCGCCGCGCCACGACTGGCGCGACCAGTGCTCCGCCACCCGGATCGCGCGATCCGCACCCCGCGCCCGGCACGGCGGCCCCGGCGCCAGGCACGCCGGATGCCGCATCCCCCGGCCCGCACCCTCCGCCTCTGTGGTCTCTCCCCATGCAACTCGCGATTGCCACCTACGGCGGCTATTTTGGCGGGGGCATCGGGATCATGATGCTGGCGTCGCTCGCGATCGCCGGCATGACCAACATGCACGAGATGAACGGCGTCAAGTCGGTGCTCGCTGTGGCGATCAACGGCGTCGCGCTCGCGGAGTTCATCGTCAGCGGCACCGTCGCCTGGGGGCCTGGCATGCTGATGGTGGCCGGCGGCATCGCCGGCGGCTATGCCGGCGCGTCGCTGGCTCGCCGTTTCAGTGGTCGAGTCGTCCGAGGCTTCGTGACCGCGGTCGCCTGGACGATGACGATCTATTTCTTTTCCTGGCGCTGACGTGCGGGGCTACCAGGCGCTGATGCGCTCACGCGAGCGGCGCACGTCGTGCGACCCGGGCACTTCTATAATCGGTCTCATGACTCTCCCGGAAGAGCGGGTCCTCGCGCGACTGACCGAGCTTGGCATCGGGTTCGAGCGTTACGAGCACCCGCCAATTGCAACCGCCGAAGAAGGAGAGGAGCACTGGCAGGGCATCGACGCGACGCATTGCAAGAACCTGTTTCTCCGCAACCAGAAAGGGAGCAGGCACTACCTGGTGATCCTGGCGCACACCAAGCGCGCGGACCTGCGGGCGGTTGCCGATCAGATCGGAGACGGGAAACTGAGCTTTGCGTCTCCTGAGCGTCTGAAAAAGTATCTCGGGGTGACGCCGGGCTCGGTATCTCCCTTCGGCCTGGTTCATGACATCGACCAGCACGTGCGCCTGTACCTCGACCGGGACCTCCGTTTGCATCTGCGGATCTCGTTTCACCCCAACATCAACACCGCCACGCTGGTGCTCACCTTCTCGGACTTCGAACGCTTTCTCGCATCCGCCGGCAACCTGGTGCGCTTCATCGACGCCGCCCGCCGAGTCTGAGGGGATCCACGTCGTTCGCCCGGCACGACAACCGCTGCGGTTGCCCTCAGATCAGTTCGTGTCCTCCGGCCGGGTCTGTCCCACGACGCCGTTGTCGGTGATGCCGAGCTCCTCGAGGATCGCCTGTGTGTGTTCCCCGAGCTTCGGTGGCTGGCGGGACAGGTTTGCGGGGTTGCGCGACAGCTTGATTGGGTTCCCCAGCACCTTGAAGTCGCCGAGCTCGGAATCGCCGAACGCGATGAGCATCTGTCGCGCGCCGACCTGCGGATCGGCGAGCGCCTCCGGCACGGTGCGCACCCGTCCGCTGGGCACGCCGTGGCGCTGCAACCGTTCGAGCAGCGCGGCGACGGTGAATGGCGCGAACGCCTGCTCGAGCGCCTGCTTGAGCTCCGCCCGGTTCTTCACCCGGCCACTGTTGGTCGCAAACCGCGGGTCGGTGGCGAGATGCGACGCATCGACCGCCTCGCACAACCTGGTCCACAACCGTCCGTTTGCCGCCGCGATCATCAGCATGCCGTCACTGGCATTCAGCACTTCGTAGGGCGCGATCGACGAGTGGTCGTTGCCCATCCGCTTCGGCGTCTGCCCGGTTGCCTGGACGATGCCGGCTGGCATCGACAGCATGGACAGGATCGAGTCGAACAGCGCGATGTCAACCTGCTGTCCCTCGCCGGTGCGGTCGCGATCGCGGAGCGCCAGCAGGATGCCGCTCAGGGCATACAACCCGGCCATGTAGTCGGTGGTGGCGACGCCGGTCCGAACCGGAGGACCATCGGCTGTGCCGGTGATGTCCATGAACCCCGACTCGGCCTGGACGACCGGGTCGTACCCGGTGAGGTGACGCCGCGGTCCGGTACGGCCATACCCGCTGATCGAACAATAGACCAGCCGGCGGTTCATCGCGTGGACGGCCTCGAATCCGAACCCCAGGTTGTCCAGGCTGCCGGGTTTGAAGTTCTCGATGAGCACATCGGCTTGCATCAACAGCGTCCGCAGCACTTTCACGCCGAACGGCGTCTTCAGATCCAGCGCGAGACTCCGCTTGCTCCGATTCACCCCGAGAAAGTACGCGCTCCACGCGCCGACGAAGGGCCCCCACATCCGCGCATCGTCGCCGTCGGTCGGCTCCTCCACTTTGATGACGTCCGCGCCCATGTCGCCGAGGAGCATGGCGCAGAACGGGCCGGCGAGAACCCGCGTCAGGTCGACGACTTTCAATCCATCAAGTGGTGGCATGACCGCTCCTGACTTCCTGCGAAACCTTTCGGCGGCGCGTTGTCGATGATCGTCAACACGCCGTTCACGCGCGAAGGCGTGTCGATGCCGTGTCGATGCCGTTGACAAAGCTGCAACGATCGAGTACCACAACCGAATCCTGACCGCGGGAGGTGGGGCCCGCTATCCGGAACGAGCCGGCGTCGCTCCACGTCCATCCTCGCATGCGCTTTCGGTTGATGCCGTCCGGCAGCTTCTGGCGCAGTCTCGTCGGGCGCTGTGAGAGCTCGAAGTCACGACTTTGAGATTACTTCAGGGAGGACGTTATGTTGCCCGCACACAGCGCAGCGATGAGAGTGACGGCCCTGGCATATCTGCTGCTGGCGGCGCCAGCTGCGATGGCGCAGCAGGAAAGCGGGATTGCCGGCGCAGTCAGAGACACGTCTGGCGCGGTGCTGCCGGGCGTCATGGTGGAGGCGGCCAGCCCCGCTCTCATCGAAAAGACCCGCACGGTCGTGACGGACGGCGAAGGCCGGTACAACATCGTCGGTCTACGGCCCGGCGCCTATGTCGTCACGTTCGCGTTGACCGGCTTCAACACCGTCAAACGGGAGGGTATCCAACTGACCGCTGGGTTCACGGCGACGGTGAACGCGGATCTGCAGGTCGGGTCCCTCGAGGAGACAATCACCGTGAGCGGGGCGGCCCCGCTGGTCGACACGCAGAACGTGCGGCAGCAGCAGACCGTATCCGCCGAGGTTCTCGACCTGTTGCCGACCAGCACCAAGGCCGTCGGCAGCACGTTTCTCGCCATCACCCCTGGACTCACCGGATCGTCTGGTGTCGGCTCGGCCTCGCTCGGCGTCTACAGTTCTGCGGGCAACCTCAACAGCTACCACGGCAAGGTCGGGGGGAAGGTGCTCTTTGACGGCATGTCGATCCTCAACACGAACGCGGGTGACGGAGCGGTCAGCTACATCGTCGCCGGGGCGAACGTCGAAGAAATGACGCTCGAAACCGGCGGTGCCTCGGCCGAAAGCAACGTCGCGGGCTTCAGGTCCAACGTCATTCCGAAAGAGGGGGGCAACACGTTCAGGTTCAGCTCCTTCGGGCTGTACACCAACGACAGCCTGATGAGCGACAACTTGAGCGACGAGCTGCGCTCCCGCGGTCTGACCACCGTGAACAAAGTCCTGAATGCCTACGACGGATCGGCGAGCCTGGGCGGTCCGATCAAGAGGAACCGGCTGTGGTTCTTCGCCACGAGCCGGTACACCGGCACCAACAATCAGTGGGCAGGCTCGTTCTGGAACAGGATTCAGGGTACGGGATTCTACGAGCCGGACCTGGATCGCCCGGCGTACCGCAAGGAGCAGCTGTGGGCCCACGGCGCCCGCTTGACGTGGCAAGCCTCGGCGAAGAACAAGGTGAGTGTCTTCACCGACACGCAGCACAACGTGAGCGGCGGCTTTCAGCCTTCACTGGAGAATGCGCCTGAGACGATTGAGGGGTTCGACTTCTGGCCGATGGGGCTGTACCAGGTCACCTGGAGCTCGCCCGTGACCCAGCGGCTCCTGATCGAGGCTGGCGCGTCGTGGCACATCAATCACTGGCCGACGTTCCCGCTGCCGTACGAAGACACCGAGGTGCGGACCACCGACATTTCGACCTTGGAGCTATCCACCAACTTCCGCTACAACGCGGCGGTCCGCTACCGGACCATCAACAACACCAGCCGCTATGCCCAGCGGTTCTCCGTGTCCTATATCACCGGCTCCCATGCATTCAAAGTGGGCCTGCAGACGGAGGAAGCGCCTCAGACGACCCAGCAAATCGTCCATGGTGATGTGAACTACACGTTCTTGAACGGCCTGCCGTCGAGTCTGACCCAGTGGGCCACACCGTGGGTCCAGGAGCAGAGCCTGATGCCGGATCTCGGGCTCTACGCGCAGGATCAATGGACCCTCAAGCGCCTGACGTTGAACTATGGCGTGCGGTTCGATTACCTCCGTGCCTACGTGCCTGAACAGCCTTTGCCGGCCACTCAGTTCCTGGCCGAGCGTCACCTCGATCGAGTGGATTGCCTCCCTTGCTGGTGGGACCTGAGCCCGCGGGCTGGCGCGTCATACGATCTCTTCGGCAACGGCCGAACTGCGCTGAAAATGTCCTGGGGGCGGTATGTGGGCAAGACCGGGACGAACATCGCCCAGCTGGCGAACCCGATCAACACGTCGGTGAGCAGCGTGACGCGCACGTGGAGCGACGTCAACCGGAATTACATCCCGGACTGCGATTTGAGGAACTTCGTCGCCAACGGAGAGTGCGGAACGATTTCGGACAGCAACTTCGGGCAGAACAACCCGCGGGCGACTCGGTACGCCGAAGATGTGCTTCGCGGCTTCGCCGTCCGCGACTACCTGTGGGACGTCGCCGCGGAAGTTCAACAGGAGCTCCGTCCTGGAGTGTCGGTGGCCGGAGGCTACTACCGAAACTGGCGACGCAACCTGTCGGTGACCGACAACCTGGCGGTCACTCCCGCGGACTACGATCCGTACTGTGTCAGCGCGCCGGTCGATGCGCGACTACCCGACGGCGGCGGCTATCAGGTCTGCGGCCTCTACGACATCAACCCGAACCGGTTCGGTCAGGTCGACAACGTCGTCACGCAGGCATCGCACTACGGGGAGTGGAAGCAGTCATCGGACTTTTTCAACGTCAGCTTCAACGCGCGGTTCGCCTCGGGCCTGCGGCTTGCCGGAGGGCTCGACACCGGCCGCTCGGTGAACGACAACTGCTTTGTGATCGACTCGCCGCAGCAGCTCTTGAACTGCCGTGTCGTCACGCCGTTCAAGGCGCTGACCGATCTCAAGCTGAATGGGAGCTACCCGTTGCCGGGCGATCTGGTGATTGCCGGAGTGTTTCAGAACGTGTCAGGGCCGTCCATTGGGGCGGATTATGCCGTGTCCACCGCCGAGATCGCCCGGTCGTTGGGCCGTAACCTGGCGGCGTGTGGCAACCGGGCAGTGTGCACCGCCACCGCAACGGTTCCGTTGAGGACACCCCAGACGCGGTTCGAAGACCGGCGCACGCAAGTCGACCTGCGACTGACAAAGATCTTCAGGGTGGGTTCGACGGCGCGCCTCCAGGCGAATTTCGACGCCTACAACGTGCTGAACGCCAGCTCCATCCTGGGCGTCGTCAACACGTACGGGGAACGGTGGGCAAGACCCACGCAGATCCTCGAAGGGCGTCTGCTCCAGTTCAGCGGCCAACTCACGTTCTGACGAAGGGCAGCTGGCGCGGCCGCTCTGCCAGGCGGGCAGATCCGGTCCGCAGAATGCCGGCTGGAGGCGACGACACAGGCGCATGTGCTCAACGGGCGTCTGCCAGGTCAGCCGCCAGCTCACTGTCTGACAGGTGCAGTCCTCAGAGCCCCGCTTCGTAGAACGAGGTCGTATACTGGATTGGGGCGGAGGCCGACGGCCACTGAGCGCGACCATCCGAAAGAGGAGGTTGGAAATGCAGCGTCGATGTCTAGCGGTAGCCGGCACTCTAGCGGCCGTCGGTGCGATGGTGTCACTGGGCGCGGCGGTGATCGCAGCCCAGACCGCGTCTGCTGTCCCGAAGTCGAAGGCTTCCAGTACCTGGACGCCGCCTCGGACTGCGGACGGTCAGCCGGACCTGCAAGGTGTGTGGGATTTTCGAACGATTACACCGTTGGAGCGGCCGACCGCGCTCGGAGACAAAGCGGTGCTGTCGGACCAGGAAGCGGCGGAGTTCGAGAGGGCCGAGAACCGGCGGCAGAATCGCGATCTCATCGACCCAGCCAAGGGAGGCGTGAACTACCCGCCGGGCGGCGTGGTGCCCTACAACGAGTTCTGGTACGACCGGGGCAACAAGATCGTCGGGCCCAACCGCACGTCGCTCATCGTCGATCCCCCCAATGGCCGGCTGCCCCCGAGAACACCGGAGGGCGAGAGGAGAGCGGCCGCCCGCGCGGCGGAGGGGCGCGACAACCAGGTGGGACGTCCCCGCGCGGACTCACACGAGGACCGACCCCTGTCGGAGCGCTGCATCATCGGGTTCAACGCCGGACCGCCGATGACTCCTGGCGCCTACAACAACAACGTGCAGATCTTCCAGGCGGCCGGACAGGTGGCGATACTCAACGAGATGGTCCACGACGTTCGCATCATCCCGCTCGACGGGCGTCCAAGCGGGAAGGTCCGCCAGGGAATGGGCGTGTCACGCGGCCGCTGGGATGGCGACACGCTGGTCGTGGACACGACCAATTTCGCTCGCGAGACCAGCCTCGAAGGATCCAGCGCGGACATGCGGCTCGTCGAGCGTTTCACGCGCACTGCACCAGACACGCTCCTGTACGAGTTCACGGTGACCCAGCCGACCGAGTGGACCAGACCATGGACTGCCCAGCTGTTCATGGTCAAGAGTGCGGACGGCATTTACGAGTACGCCTGTCACGAAGGCAACTACGGCCTCGCCGGCGTTCTCGGCGGGGCCCGAGCGGAAGAGAAGGCGTCGGCAGCAGCTGCGAAAAAATAAATCCTGCCGCGTGACCTGGCCTGTCACGCCCCCATCCTAAACTGGGGTCATGCAGACGAAGGCGGCGCCGCTCGTTCCCCACACGGAAGACTCCGAGTGGCTGGCCTTTCCGGGCGGCGAGCTCGAGGGGCGACAGGTCAGGATTCAGTGCGCACCCTGCCGCGAACGGCTTCGCGGTGCCGCCAGCGCCCGCCAATCGGGAGGGAAGGGCCCGGTTGAGGCGGAAGGGGCTGACGCCAATCCGTCCCGTCAATCGCGGCCTGCGCTCTGCTTCGCTTGTTACCGGTGGGAGCTTGTCCGTGATCGGGCATTGCGAGCGGCTGGCGATCTCGACACGGCCACCGAGGCTCGTTTTCAATCGATTCTGCCGCTCGAGGCGGTGGACCGTGGTCGTCTCACCCGTCTGCGGGCGGAGCGCTCTGTCGCCCGAGCTGCCGATCGCTCAGGCGCAGCCCGGCACGTTGACAGGCGACGGCACGCGCAAATCGCCGCCCGGCACGCCCTGCAGCAGATCGGCGCTCGTTTGCGGATGCGCAACGAGCCCGGCTCGATTGACCCAGTCGACGTCAGCGCCGCCAACCGACTGATTGGCGGCGCTCAAAACCTGTTCGCGAGCGCGGCGGCCGTCACCGCCGACGCGAGCGCCGAGTGGTCCGCGATCCACGCGGCCGAGCTCCAGTTACCGGAGGCGTGGATCCCGTTCGTGGTGTCCCGCTGATTACCCGCGTGCAATACTTACCGGCGCGTCAGCCACGGAGCTCACGGAGCCCGCGGCGCCCGCCAGGGGACGTGCTTCACTCTGTGATCTCCCTGTGCTTTCGGGTGAAACCTTTTCTGTGATGTCGCCGTCCCTCACGCTCGTCCTCGTTGTTGGTCTCGCCATCGGTGCATTCATGGGGTGGCTGGCGAGCCGGCCCGGGCGCGCGCGGCTGCGGACCGAGCTTGAAACGGATCGAGCCGTTCATGCCGAACGGCTCAAGGCGTATCAGGATGCGGAGTCGCGCTTTCGCGAGGCGTTCCAGTCGCTCAGCGCCGATGCGCTGAAGAGCAACAACGAAGCCTTCCTCCATCTCGCCGAGGAGCGGTTGCGCGCCGCCAGGAGCCAGACCACGGCGGACGTCGACGCCCGTAAGCAGGCGATCGAGGATCTGCTCGCGCCGATGAAGACCACCCTCGATCGCGTGGACGGCGAGATCAGGGACGCCGAACGCCGCCGCGTCCAGGAGGGTGCGACGCTGCTCCAACGGGTGGCGTCGCTCGACGCCACCGGTCGCGAGCTCCAGTCCGAGACCCGTCGCCTGGTTGATGCGTTGAAGCGCCCTGGGGTCCGCGGCCGCTGGGGTGAGATCCAATTGAAGCGGGTGGTCGAGCTCGCAGGCATGCTCGAGCACTGCGACTTCAACGAGCAGCAGACGTTGAATGGCAACGATCGCCGCCTGCGGCCCGACGTCATTGTCAACCTGCCGGGGGGCAAGCACGTCGTCGTGGACGCGAAAGTGCCGCTCGACGCCTATCTCAAGGCACTCGAGGCGCCCGATGAAGCGACCCGGCAGACACTGCTGTCGGACCACGCACGGCAAGTGCGCACGCACCTCAGCCAGCTCGGGGCCAAGACCTATTTCACCGATATTCCCTCATCTCCCGAGTTCGTCGTGATGTTCCTCCCTGGAGAAATGTTCTTCAGCGCCGCCCTCGAACAGGATCCGTCGCTGATCGAGTTCGGGGTGGAGCGCCAGGTGATCCCCGCGAGCCCGACGACGCTCATCGCGCTGCTACGCGCGGTGGCGTACGGATGGCAGCAGGAGGCCATGGAGGAGAACGCTCGCAAGATCTGCGACCTCGGACGCAATCTGTACGACTCGGTTTGCACGCTGGCCGAGAAGTTCGACACCCTCGGCAGCCGCATGAAGTCCACACTCGAAGCCTACAACCAGGCTGTCGGCTCACTCGAGGGCAACGTGCTCATCAAGGCCCGCAAGTTCAAAGACCTCCAGGCCGGAGAAGGCGGCAGAGAGGTGACACAGATCGAGGTGATCGATCGCGTCCCGCGAATGTTGCAGGCGGCCGAGCTCACCGGCGGGCTTCCCTTCGTCGAAGCGCTTGAAGCGGAGGAGCCCGAGCGCGTATAACTCTTCTCGTCTCATGCCCCCGGACGCACTCGGCCGGACAAGTGTTGTCAACGTCCGGGAGCGTGCACCGTCGTATTTTCACCGTTCATCGCCGCCGGACTCTCTGCCTGATCGCGCTCGTCGCGATCTACGTGGTCATCGCGCATCTGCTGCCGCGCCCCGCGACCGTCGCACCGGCCGGCTGGCGCATCACGGCCATCTTTCTCGCCACGATCGCCGGCCTCATGCTGCAGCCGCTGCCGGGCGCCGCGCTGGTTCTGATCGCGCTTATGGCGTTGGTGTTGATCGGCGGGCTCACGATGGCCGAGGCGCTAACGGGGTTCGCGACCCCGTCGGTGTGGCTGGTGCTGGCGGCGATGATTACCGCACGCGTGTTGCGCGACACCGGTCTGGCCCGCCGCATCGCGCTGCTGTTCGTGCGCCGGTTCGGCGGCAGCTCGCTCGGTGTCGCGTACTCGCTGGTCATGACCGACCTCACGCTGGCGTCGGGCATCCCGTCGATGACCGCGCGCGGCGCCAGCATCATCCTGCCGATCACCCGCAATATCGCCGAGCTCTACGACTCCCGTCCCGGCCTCACCTCGAAGCGGCTCGGCGAGTTCCTGATGGTGGCGATCTATCAGGGAAGCGTCGTCGCCTGCGCGATGTTCCTCACCGGCCAGGCCAGCAACGTCCTGGCGGTGGGCCTGGCGGCAAAGTTCGCGCAAGTGGACATCAGTTGGACCAGCTGGCTCCTGGCCGGCATCGTTCCCGGGCTCGTTTCAGCGGCGATCGTGCCCTATGGCGTCTACCGGATGCTGACGCCGAACATCCGGCAGACGCCTGGCGCGGCGGCGTATGCCCGGCAGCAGCTGACGGCGATGGGACCGATCAGCCGGTCCGAGCGGCTTGTGCTGGGAGTGATGTGCGGCGTCGTGCTGCTCTGGATGTCGTCGCAATGGAGCGGGCTCGATGTCACGGTCGTGGCATTCGCCGGGCTGGCCGTCCTGCTCGTCACCGACGTGCTCCAGTGGGACCAGGCGCTCGCCGAACGGAACGCGTGGGACGTGTTCGTCTGGTACGGCGGGCTGTTGACGCTGGGCGACGCCTTGAACCGGAGCGGATCGACCACGGCGTTCGCCACATGGGTGGGGGCGTGGTTCACCGGCTGGCCGTGGATGGCGGTGCTGCTGGCGACGGTCGTGGTCTACTTTTACGCGCACTATGCGTTTGCCAGCATCACCGCGCACATGGTCGCGATGTTTCCGCCCTTCGCGGTGATGCTCACCGGCCTCGGCACGCCGCCCGGGCTGGCCGTGTATGCGCTGGCCTGCATGGCCAACCTCACCGCCGGCCTGACGCACTACGGCACGACCACGGCGCCGATTGTGTTTGCCGAGGGCTACGTCAGCCAACGAGACTGGTGGCGTGTCGGCTTTGTCATGTCCGTGATCAACATCCTCACGTGGACGACGTCGGCTTCGCGTGGTGGAAGCTCCTTGGGTTGTGGTGACCCTCACCATTCGATGGCCACCGAGCGCACGAACACGACGGATGCACCTGCACGGCGGCCTGGTCATGTCTTGGGATCGGCCGACGATCGCCACGAGAGCACGGCTTCACAAAGAGCGATTAGCGCTGCGATCTCCCGGTCGTCTGCGGTTAGAGTGTTGGCGGTGCCGTATTTCTTCCCCGATCTCCTGACCGGGCGCGCCGCGCTCGTGACTGGCGGCGGTACCGGCATCTGCCGCGGCATCGCGCTGGCGCTGGCATCGGCCGGGTGTGACGTCGCGATTGCGAGCCGCAGCCTCGAACATCTCGAGCCGACCGCCGCCGAGATCGAGCGTCTGGGTGTCAGGTCGGTGGCGGTGCCTGGTGATGTGCGGCGGCCCGACGATGTGGACGCTGTTGTCCGGAGTACCGCCGGCGCCCTGGGCCGGCTCGACATCCTGGTGAACGGCGCTGCTGGTAATTTCGTGTGTCCCGCGGACCAGCTGTCGCCCAACGGCTTCGGCACGGTGATCGACATCGATGTCAAGGGAACGTTCAACGTCTCGCGCGCCGCCTATCCGCTCCTGAAGGAGCGCGGCGGGGTGATTCTGAACATCAGCGCCACGCTGCAGCTTCTCGGCACGATCGGGCAGGCGCACGCGTCGGCGGCCAAGGCCGGTGTGGACGCGCTCACCCGCACGCTGGCGGCGGAATGGGGACCATCGGGGATTCGCGTCAACGGCCTCGCACCCGGACCGGTTGACGGCACGGAAGGCGTACGGCGCCTCACCACCGAAGCGTCACGGAAGCTGATCGAGAAGGACTGCCCGCTCGGTCGTCTGGCGACGATTGACGAGGTCGCCAACGCCGCGCTCTTCCTGTGTTCCGACGCCTCGGCGTTCATCACCGGCGTGACCCTGGTTGTGGACGGCGGTCTGTGGCTGCGTTCGGCGCGCGCGATCGGGACCGCATGAAGCAACCAGCTTTCGCCTTCGATGCCCACGTCGCCCTGCAGGAGCCCCCCGCCCCGGTCTTCGTCCGTAACCCCCGGGCGCGGCGGTACGTGGTCCGTGTCAGCGCCGACGGCGTGGTGCGGGTGACGATTCCGATCCGCGGCTCGAAGCGCCGGGCGATCGAGTTCGTCGAGCGGCAGCGGACCTGGATCGCGGCGCAGCTCGAACGTGCAGAACGGGAACGAGCGCAGCCGCGCAACGTGATGCCGCCGGAGATGGTGACGGCGCTGCGGGCGCAGGCGAAGCGCGATCTGCCGCCGCGGCTGCTGGAGCTTGCCGCGCAGTTCGGCCTGACCGTCTCGCGTGTCACGATCCGGAGCCAGCGCTGGCGATGGGGGTCGTGCTCGCGCACCGGACGCGTGTCGCTCAACTGGCGGCTCGTCACCATGCCCGACTGGGTTCGGGACTACGTGCTGATCCACGAGCTGATGCACCTGAAGCGCATGGACCACTCCCCGAAGTTCTGGGCCCTCGTCGCCGAGGCGTGTCCGAACTACGAAGAAGCCCGGGCATGGCTGACGAAGTTCAAAACCGTCCACCCAGCCGCGTGAGCTCGGCGGCGAGCGCATCGTAGTCGCCGATCGTGATCGCGCGCGCCTGAATCGCTGGTGACGCGTCTATCGCGGCGGGACCGCCAAGCCACAGCTCGACGTGCCGCGGCAGCCGCGTCGCAATCGCCTGCACCTCGGCTCGCGCGCGGTTGTCGTACCCGTCCTCCCGCAGCGTCACGCCCAGGGCGACGACATCGCTCTTTGTCACCGTCGCCATCTCGACGATGTCCGCGGCGGGGATGTCGGGGCCGAGATAGATCGCGCCGAGACCGCTGCTGCTGGCGACCAGCGCTCCTCCGAGCGCACCGAACTCGTGCCGCTCGCCGGACGGGGTCGCGAAGAGCAGGCGTCCGGTCGCATCCGGCCGGGCGTGGACGCGTATCAGGGATCCGAGAAGGTTGCGGACTGCGCCGGACAACAGGTGCTCCTGCGCGATGCCGAGCGGACGGGTATGCCAGTGCTCCCCGACTTCCCGCAACGCTGGCACGATCACGTCGCGCAGGAGCTCGGTCGGACTGAGCAGCGCGGCGGCCCGCGCGAGCTGCACTTCGACCCGCCGCAGGTCGAAGCCCTCGATTGCGCTCGCGATTGCCGCGGCGCTCACTGCCCCGTGAAGTGGCGCAACTGGCGGCGCCGCAGACGACGGGTTCGTTGTCGCGAGCTGCTGGAGCGCGGCGTCGTCCAGCCGGGCGATGCGTCCGATGGAGTGGCCAATTGCCACCGCGTCGCGCAGCAGCCGGAGCCGTGCCACGTCGGCGTCGGTGTACAGGCGGCCGCGCCGATCCCTCGACGGTTTCACGCCCCCATGGCGTCGCTCCCATGCCCGCAGCGTGTCGATCGTCAGCCCGGTCATCCGGGCGACCGATCGGATCGGATACTTGGCGTTCAGGCCGAAACCACCCTTCCTCGAACGGCACGCCGGAGATCTCCGGCCGGTCTTGATGAAGGACGACCGCCCGGCGACTGGTCAACGAGCCGAGGGCACGTCGAAGCGCCCGGCTTCGAGCTCGGGGCTCCTGACTTGGGGGTCAAGGCTACTTCGTGTCTCGGCGCTTGATGTCGGCGGCCGGCGTCTCGGGTGTGTTGCGCGTGAGAGCCTTCTTCACATCCACGCCGAACTCGGGGGCACTGCGGGATCCATGCACTTTCAGCGGAATCACCGTCTTCCCGTTCTTCCTGAACAACGGATCGGCGAGCTTGGCGATGAACGATTTCCAACCGGTCACAGTGTCCGAGATCTTGGCGTCCATGAAGAGGTTTCCGGCGAAGTCGATGGTCTCGCCCCGCATCCCGTACTGGCCCTTCATCTCGACGATGGCGCCGGGCACGTCGAAGGTGACGATCGGCAGGCTGAGCACTCCATTCGCGAGACTGAACTGACCGGTGAAGTCCGACGTGACCCCGGTGATGCCGGCCTTGCCGTCCGGCAGTTGCTTCCCGCTCGCGAGGCCACTCAGATTGTTGATCTTGTCCTGCACACCGCGGTCGGTGAATCTCCCCTTCAATATCGCGAACCGCCCATCGAGCTGGAGCTTCTCGATGACGTCGATTTTTCCGGGCGGCAGAATGAGCTTGGTCGCGAGATGGAGCACGCCGATCATCGGCGGCTCCGGCGTCTTCACCGACATCCGCATGATGTCCTCGAGCCGTCCATCGTCCATCGTCACGTCCAGCCGGACCTCGCGTCCGTCGCGATCGTCGAGCTCGTAAACGCCACCCTTGGCGACGAGCGACGTATTCAGGAATGTCGCGTGCACCGGATCGAGCGTGGTATTGCCGGTGGTCGCGTCCACGAGCGCGTGATATTTCGTCTTGAGCGGCAGCGGGTGACCGCTGATCGTGACCATGAAATCGGGCGTATCGGTTTCACCGTCGACTGCGATGCGTGCGAGCGAGCCCGAGTAGGTACCGTGGGCCGAGAGGATGCCTGAAATGCCGCCGAAGACCCCGAGATTGGCGTTGTCGAACGTGAACGTGCCGTCGAGCGGCGTGATGCCGGGGTTGCGCCGATTCCAGGGACCGAACGTACCCCGCGTGTTGATCTGTCCGGGCGGCACGGCGTTCGTGAGCAGCGCTTCGAACGGCATCGCCGCTTGTATGCCGACCGATCGCATCTGCAGCTTGTGCAAGTACCAGGTGCGCGGCACCTTCGTCTTGTCACGGCGCAGGATCGTCAGCTTCGCGTCGGGCGCCTCGAAGTCGTCGACCACGACTTGACGCCTGATGTCCTGATCCGATTCGTCGGTTGCCGCCGGCCTGACCAGCCGCTCGTTGGTGTTCGGGGCTGGACCCACGGACTCGGCGTTCTTCTTCTCCAAATCCGACTGGTCGCTCTCGTCGTCGTCGTCGTCGCCGGGAGGAATCTGAATGTTGAGGCCTTCGAGCTTGAGGTGTGCGACATGCCGGCGCCAGATACCGATGAGGTCGGCGTCGACCGCAAATTTCTCCACGCTGACGAGCGGTGGCACGTCTGTGCGGCCCCGATGTCGAACGATGAGACCGGTGCCTTCCGCGTGCAGGCGCGGAAAAATTCGAAGTGTCAGGTCGTCGAGTTCGACGTCGGAGTCGAGCCGGTCTTCAAGGGTGGACACGACCTTTGCACGCAGGCGTTCCGAGGTAAACGGTACTCTGGTGGCCACGGCGACCACCACCGCGGCAACCAGAACGACCACAGCTGTGGCGATGATTACCCATCGACGTCGAACGGCGCTCACGGGCGGCTCGTGAGCATAGGACATGCCGTCATCCTCCCTGGCATGGGAGATCGGTTCAGCGACGATCTCACATCTAGGATACGCGTTCGGTCAGTCTGCGTGTGTGCTCTCTTGCGGCGAATCACTCCAGCGCCTAACACGGCGCGACGACAACCTTTGATATCGCTCCATGGTTGATGATTTTTCGCTCACTAAGAAACGGACCGTGGCTCAGCTAGCGATACGGCGCGAAAGATGAATCAGGGTCCGGGTATTCCGCCTGCGACTCGACTTGGGGGGTGATGGGATTGAAATCCGTATCGGAGCAGGATCACACGGAAGGACAGGTCGCAAAAACGATCGAGGACCAGACGGCGAGGCTGCCCTCGGACACGTTCCTCTGGGCAGCAATCGGCTCCATGGCGATTTCTGCGTCGTTGCAGATGGCCGGCAACAAGCACGCGAGCGTGTTCGTCGGGCAATGGGCGCCAACGCTTCTCATTCTGGGGTTGTACAACAAGCTTGTGAAGCAGCTCGGTTCGGACCATACCGACGTGCGCGCGCGGGTCTGAGAATGGCGGCCGGTCTTCGGACCCGCCTTTCAGGTTCCGGAGCTGAGCTGCGCCTTCTGACGATTGCGGCGGAGATGGGGAGCGTTGCTGATGAGATTGGGGGAGGGATCCCTGACGAACTCCTTACGAAAGTTTGCCCGAGCGGACCGAACGCGGCGTAAAGTGGCGACTGGAGGTTCACCATGGCAGATTCGAACAAGTGCGCGCACCCGTCCTGCAACTGTATGGTGGAGAAAGGCGGCGCGCACGGAAAGTATTGCAGCGAACACTGCAAGGAAAAAGGCCAGACGACCGAGCTGCGGTGCGACTGCCAGCACCCGGCCTGCCGTCTGTGAGCGCGCGTCGGACTTCCTGGGCCTCATCTCGTAGCCGGGTCCATCGCTGGCTGCACCACCGCCGCGATGGACCGGGCGGCGGCCGCCTTCTGTCCCTCTCGACTGACTGACGACAACGACCAACGACTAGTGACCAACGACTAGTGACCAACGACTAGTGACCAACGACTAGTGGATGACCCCCATCTCGGCCTCCGCGCATCCCGGGCACACGTCGTCGTCGTGCAGCCACTCGGGGGGGGTCGTGCGGCCGCAGAACCGGCACGCCCGGTAGCGGGAGCGGCGGATCTCGCGGGCGCCCTTGATCAGCTGACCCACCACGTTCATGACCGTTGACTCGGGCAGGCGACGCCAGTTGAGCGCGCCGACGCGGCGCGGGCGATCGACCGGCGCGGTCGGCGTTCCCCACCGGACGGCATACTCGTCCACGATCACGGAGGTGTGCGTGAGGGTGGCGATCACTTCAACCGGCGATCCACCTCGAAACACCATGATGCCGTTCGCTTCTTCGGATTGCTCCACCGGTGGAGGCAGGTGGGTGGACAAGAAGGCGATCAGCTGCTCGTAGCGTTCGGAGGCGTCCATCGTCACGTCTATCTTAACCGCAGAGCGCGCCCGGCCCGCAGACATCCTTCACGCTTCGTCCCGCACCAGGGCTTGCGGATCGCCGTTGGATTCGAGATTCGCCATTTCGGCCGCGAGCAGCTGTTCACCGGCAGCGGCTGGTACGCCGCGCGAGAAGTTGACCGGTGGCAGCACGAACGACAGTGCGAGCCCGATCGCGGACATCAGCCCACCGGCGGCAAACACTCGGCCGAGCGCATGGGCGAATTGAGCCCGAGCGGCGCCTTCGAGCTGAATCGCCCCGCGGGCCATCCCGGACTCGCCGCCGGGCAGGTCGATGCCGGAGAGGCTGCGCGCGAGAATCGCGCCCATCACAGCGACGCCCACAGCCGCACCCACGCTGCGCGAGAACTGGTTCAGCGAGGTTGCGAGCCCCAACAGCGATCGCTCAACGCCGTGCTGAACCGCGAGCAGCAGCGCGAGCATCGACAGCCCCATGCCGCACCCGAGCATGAACACCGCGAGGAGCAGCGTCCTCAGCGTCGTGTCGGCGTCGATCAGCGCCAGCGCGAGGAACCCGGCCGTCAGCAGCACGCCGCCGGTCACCGCGACCGGCCGGTAGCCGATGCGCACGGTGAGCCGCGCGCCGACGATTGAGGTGGCGACCCAGCCGAGAAACAACGGCGTCAGCGCCTGTCCCGCCTGAGTGGCCGTTCCGCCCATGACGCCCTGAACGAAGAGTGGCACGAAGGCAATCGCGCCGAACATCGCCATGCCGGTCATGAACACGACCAGGAGCGAGCGCGCGACGATCGGAAGACGGAACAGGGTGAGCGGAAGAATCGGATCGGCGGCGCGGCGCTCGACGACGACGAATGTCGCCAGCAGCGCGATCGTCGCCACCGTCCAGGGAATCACCGCGTCAGTTCCGCCGCTCAACGCGATCAGTAGCGCGGTGACACCTCCGAACAGCAGCGCCGCGCCGAGCCAGTCCACCCGGGCGTTCGTCGTTCTCGCGGTCTTGGGATACGCCAGCGCGATCACCACCGTGGCCAGCACGCCGAAGGGCAGATTCAGGTAGAACACCCAACGCCACGACAGCGCGTCGGTGATGTAGCCGCCGACCATCGGACCGGCGATCGACGCGAGGCCCCAGACGCCGCTGAACAGCGCCTGAGTCCGGGCGCGTTCCTCGAGCGCGTACAGCTCGCCGACGATGGTCATGCTGAGCGGGATCACGGCGCCGGCGCCAAGCCCCTGGATCGCGCGGAACACAATCAGCTGGGTCATCGTGGTCGCAGCGCCGGACAGCGCCGATCCGGCGATGAACACGAAGATCCCGGCGAGGTACAGGCGCCGGCGGCCATAGAGATCGGACAGGCGGCCCCAGATTGGTACCGACGCGGTCGAGGTGAGGAGATACGCCGCAAAGACCCAGCTGTAGTGCTCCAGGCCGCCAAGCGTGGCGATGACCGTCGGCATGGCGCTGCCGACGACGGTCGCCTCGAGCGCGCCGAGGCTCATGCCGAGGAGCAGGCCGATGGTAATGGCCCGGCGGCGGCGCAGACCGATCGATGGGGCCGAGGGCACGCGCGGCATCCCTCCAGCGTACCACGCGTGTCCGGAAACCCACTCGTGGTCGTGGACCTCCCACTCTCTTGTGACCACAACGGCCGCGCGTGACCCTCTCGTGAGGCGCGGTTGTTCGGGCGGTGGACTAGACTAAGGCAGGATGAGCGGCAACGTCCGGTTTCGCCGGGGATTCCTGCTCGCGCTGGTGGTCGCCATCAGCGCCGCGTTCGTGTTCGTCATCCAGGATTTCCTGATGACGACATTCCTCGCCGCGATCTTCTCCGGCCTGGCCCAACCACTGTATCGGCGACTGCGCCGCTCGTTCGGGCGGGAGGGGCTGGCGTCGGCCGCAACGATCCTGATCGTGATGCTGCTCGTCGTTGGACCACTCGTCATGGTGCTGACGGTTGTGACGAACGAGGCGGTCCGCATTGCGGATAACGTCAAGCCCTGGGTGCAGCAGATCGTCCGGGAGCCGCTCGAGCTGAATGCCTACATGGATCGCATACCCGGCATCGAGCGGATCGCCCCGTACCGGGAGTGGCTGCTGACCAAGGCCAGCGAGGCAGCCGGCAGCCTGAGCGCGGTCGTGGTCGCCTCGCTGTCGAGCACGACGCGCGGCACCTTGACGCTGATCGTCGAGTTTTTCATGATGCTGTACGCGATGTTCTTCTTCTTGAAGGACGGTCGCCGCTATCTCGACTCGATCCTGCGCTATCTGCCACTGCGAGACTCTGAACAGGAGTTGATGCTGCAGCGCTTCGTGTCGGTCACCCGGGCGACCCTCAAGGGCACGCTTCTCATCGGCATCCTGCAAGGCTCGCTCAGCGGCGTGATGTTCGCGATTCTCGGGATCTCCGGGGCGGTGTTCTGGGGATTGCTGATGGTGGTGCTCTCGATCATCCCTCTCATCGGCGGGGCACTGGTGTGGATCCCGGCGGCGATCGTCCTGGCGATCCAAGGAGAATGGATCAAGGCGCTGGTCCTCACGGGGGTTTGCGCGATCCTGATCGGGAGCATCGACAACCTGCTTCGTCCACGCCTGGTCGGTCATGACACCCAGATGCCAGACCTGCTGGTCCTGTTCTCGACCCTGGGCGGCATTGCCGCCTTCGGCGCCATCGGGTTCATCGTCGGCCCGATCGTCGCCGCGCTGTTCGTCACGATTTGGGAGATTTTCGGCAAGGCCTACCGGGCTGACATCGATGTCGAGCCGCTGGCACGGATCGAGCCGCGTTAGAGCCCGACCGCGACATTGCACGATCACGACGCCGCGAAGGACCACGAGGGTCACAAAGCCTTTTTAGAGCAGGCGAACTCTGCGCTCGATCGACCCGTCCGGTCGGCGCACTGTCGGCCGAGAGGCCCCAGGGTCTCCGAAAACGGATCATGCGCCGACCCGATCGGGTCCGGCGGCACCCTACCGTGAGGACTCCAGCCTCGACACCAGTTCGCGCGCGCGCTCGCCGAACCGTTCGTCCTCCAGCACCTTTTCGGCGTGCGTGCGCGCCTGGTCTCTGGCGCCGACGTTGAAGTGCGCGGCTGCGGCATTGAACCAGCAGACCGCGCGCATGCGCTCGTTGGTCGAGATCCGAAGCTCGCGGCTCGCAATCAGCCGGTCCCTCCGCGCCGCGACCGTGTCCGTCGCCCGCAGATCGGCGATTTCCTTGCGGAGCTGTGCCTCGTCCTGATCGAAGCAGGCGCCGGCCCGGCTCGCCGTGTCCGCTGCCTCGTTCCACGCCCGTTGTTCTGAGAGCGCGATCTGCAGATAAAAACCGACTTCGCAGTCCGAAGGTCTGCGGCTGGTGGCCTCTTCCAACCGGCGCCGTGCCACGTCGACCTGCTGCCGATTGATGGCGATGATGCCCGCCAGCTTCGGCACGTCGGCGTTCACCAGCAGCGTGGTGGCCAGCTCGATGTCACTCCACGCGTCGTCGAACCGGGAAAGATGGACCGCGTTCAGGGCGCGCCAATAGCGCGCGTCGCCGGGGTAACGCCCGGCGGCGATCAGCGTGTCGGCGGCGGCCATCGCCTCGGCGTGGCGGTCCAACGAGGTGTAGGCGCGCACGACTCCGAGCAACGCGTCCGGTTGGTCGGGCACCAGCTCGAGCGTTTGTTGATAGAGATCCAGAGCGCCGGCGAAGTCTTCCGACGTCATCGCGATGTTTCCCAGCATCACCGTGAGCGCCGGCCAGTCTCGACGCCACGCGTAGGCGGCCCGCAGACGGCTGTCCGCCTCGTCCAGATCCGGACGGCCAGCAAGATCCGGCCGGCCCTGACCAGCGAGCGCGGCGAGCCCCTGGTAATAGCTCACCTCGGCGAACCGGGGATCTTCTGCCAGGAGATCGCCGAGGGCCGCCGGATTGCGGCGGTCGCAGGCGGTCGCGAATTTGAAGATCAGAAGCGGCTGCTCGCGCATCGCGCCCAGACCGGCGCGCGCGTTGTCCGGACGGATCGATCCGGCGCTCGCGACATCGCACGCCAGCGCCAGCCATACGTATCCGAACAGCTCCTGATGTGCGGCAAGCCCCGAAGGCGGCTCGGGTGCGGTGAGCCAGTCGCTCGACACCTGCAGCAGCATGCGCCGTTCCTGGACGGCCGGCGGCCGTGCCGCCGGCGATCCGAATGGCAGCGCGTCGGCAATGTCGAGCAACTCGACGAGCGATGTCGGTGCCGGAGACATTCCCGAGGCAAGCTGGCGCGCTCTGGTCAGATAGCCGCTGTCCACCAGACCCAGCTCGCGCTCACGGAGCGCGATCAACGCAGCGGTACGGACGGCTGCAGTCGTCGCCTCGGCGCTGCCGTTGCCGCCGACGCGGAGCGCGTCGTACTCGCGGTAGGCTTCGAGCAGGCAGTCGAGGCAGCCTTGGCGAACCAGCCGATTCGCGGCGGCCATGCGGTCGGCAGCCGCCGGCGGGCCAGTCGGCACGGTCGTGATCGGCGCCCGCGCGCAGGCGGTTCCCACGATCGCGGTCCCGAGCAGCGCGGTCAGGAGCAGAGCGGTTCGCATCGACTGTAATTAGACCCCGGAATCTGCCTGGCGGACGTATATTCAACGGTTTAAGATCGTTTCCACTTCCATGAGCCTGCGCGCGTCCCGCTTCCTGCTGCTGATCCTGCTCGGCGCCGTTCCGTTGCCGGCGTTCAGCCAACCCGCGCTTCCGGACGCGTTGCGGCCGGCGATCGGCAGGCGTCAGGGCATTGCGTTCCGTGTATTGTCCTGGAACGTCAGCGGCGCCGCGTTCACCGAGCAGGCGGCCGAGTACAGGAAGATCCTCCGTTTGCTCGATCCCGATGTCCTGCTGCTGGACGAGGTCGAAGGCGGGCGGAGCCCGGACGAGATCGCGGCGGTCGTACGGGGGCTTCGTGGCGCGACCGACACGACGTGGCACATCGTGATCGGCGCAGGTGGGGGCTATCAGCGCGGAGCGGTGCTGAGCCGCCACTCAGTGACTCCCGTGCCCGCGTTCGCCCGGCTTCACTACTCGGCAGGCGAGATGGCCGAGTTGCGATCGTTGATGGACGATGCGACGTGGACACGCACCAAGCCGAATCTCGATTCGGGAATCGCCGTTGGCGCCGGCATCGTCGATCTCGAGGGGCGGCAGATTCTTGCCATCGCCATCGACTTGCAGAGCGGCGCCGGCACGCCCGATTGGCAGGAAGCGCGCCGGCTGATCGAAGTGCGGACGATCCAGCAGGCGATGCAGCAGGTGCTGCGGACCACGCGCGTGGACGCGGTCCTCGTGGCGGGAGATTTCAACGTGGTGAGCACCGGGATGCCGCTCGCGAGGATCACGAACCCCTATCCCGAGCCGCACGTCGCGGTCGTGCCCGCGCTGGCGATTCATCTCGACGGATCCGAATCGTGGACCTGGGATGGCCGCGGCACGCCTTATCCCACGCAGGCGCTCGATTTCTCCCTGTACAGCCCCGGCAGTCTGGAGCCGCTGAACGCCCTCGCCTTCAGTAGTGAGGACTTGTCGCCCGAGGCGCTCGCCGCCGCCGATCTCCGGCCAGGAACCTCACGGCTGGTGTCGGATCACCTGCCGATCGTGGTGGACTATCGCTGGCGCCGGTAGGGCGGACTCACGGTCCGCCGTTGTCGCTGTGGCTGGCAGCTCTGGCGACCGCTACTGCTCCTGCTGCGATGCGGAATATCATGCGCGCAGCTCGAAACCGGAGGGCCCGAGGTGAACCGTAGGCGACACGTGTGGTGGCTGGGATTGGTCACGGCCGTGGCGGGCGTTCTGCCCGCCTGCGGGCGCGCCGACCCGCACGTCTTGACCTTCGCCGGGAGCGCCGTTGGCCGGGAAGCCGAGATCATCCGCCGGCAGCTCGAGCGATTTCAGGCGGCCAACCCGGGGGTGACGGTCGAGTTGCGCCCGACGCCAGACGCGGCCGACCAGCGACACCAGCTGTACGTGCAGTGGCTGAACGCGCGTGCACCTGATCCTGACGTCCTGCAGATCGACGTGGTGTGGACGCCGGAGTTCGCGGCGGCCGGGTGGATCCTGAACCTCGACCCGTTCGGGCCGGCGACCGAAGAGTTCTTTCCGGCGGCGATCGATGCCAACCGCTGGAATCGATCGCTGTACGCGCTCCCCTGGTTCATCGATGTCGGCATGCTGTACTGGCGCACCGACCTGATGTCCGAGGCGCCTCGCGATCTCGAGGCGCTCGGTCGCCAGGCCATCCGCGCCAGGGACCACGCCGGCGTACCCTATGGTTTCGTCTGGCAGGGCGCACGGTACGAAGGACTGGTGACGGTGTTTCTCGAACACCTCGGCGCCTACGGCGGACAGATCCTCGACGCCGATGGCCGCGTCGTGGTTGACTCCGGCGCCGGTGTGAAGGCCCTCACCTACATGCGGGACGCGATCGATGTCGATCGGTTCGTGCCGCCCGCGGTGTTGACCTGGCAGGAGGAGCAGGTCCGCTTCGCGTTCCAGGACGGCCAGGCCGCCTTCATGCGCAACTGGCCATACGCCTATGCGCTTCTCGAGGAGTCGCCGGACTCGCGCGTGGCCGGCCGCTTCGCCGTCGCCCCGATGCCCGCTGCCGAAGGCGGCGTCGGCACGGCGGCGCTGGGGGGATCGGAGCTGGCGATCAACGCTTACAGCGGCGACCCGGCGACCGCCTACCTGCTCATCGACTACCTGCTGGGTGAGGAGCAGATGCTCGAGCGCGCCCGCCTCATCGGCCAGTACCCGTCGCGGCCGGCGATGTTCGACACCCCGGCGCTCGCTGATGCGCTGCCGGTCCGGCGCGACGATGCGCGGCGGGTCATCGAGCGAGCGGTGCCACGCCCGGTCACCCCGGTCTACTCGCAACTGTCGGAGATCCTGCAGGTCGCGCTGCACCGCGCCCTGACCCAACAACAGGAACCGGATGCGGCGCTGCGCGAAGCCGCGACGGCGATGCAGGCGCTGCTGCAACGGGTCCGCCTCGCTCCGTCGGGATCATGAGCGTTCGTCGGCCACAACCCGACGCCGCCGGCTGGCGCGCCGAGGAGGCCAGGCTCGGGTGGTGGCTCACGCTGCCCGCGATCGCCACGATTGGTCTCGTGGCCGTCGTGCCAATCGCCTGGACGCTCTGGGAATCGGTGCACCTCCACGATCTCCGGATGCCGTGGCTTGGCCGCCCGTTCGTCGGGCCGGCCAACTACATCGAGGCCTTGACCACCGCTCGGTTCAGGGAAGCCGTGGGACACACCTTGATCTTCACTGTCGTCACGGTGACGCTGGAGCTCGGCGCCGGACTGGCGCTGGCGCTCGCGTTGAACCGGATCGTTCGCGCCCGCGGTGTCCTTCGCACGGCGGTCCTGCTCCCGTGGGCCGTCCCGACGGTGGTCAGCGCCCTCGTCTGGCGCTTCATGTTCGAGAGCCCTGCCGGCGTCGTGAACGGTCTGCTGGTGGCGGCGGGGCTCACGACTGCGCCGCCAACCTGGTTTGCCGACGCGACCGCCGCCTGGCTTCCACTCTGCCTCGCCGACGTTTGGAAAACGACGCCGTTTGTCGCGGTCGTGCTGTTGGCCGGGCTGCAGGGCATCGACCGATCGCTGTACGAGTCGGCGCAGGTGGATGGGGCCGGGGCGTGGCGTCAGTTCACCGACGTCACGCTGCCGCTCCTCAAGCCGGCGCTGTTTGTCGCCTGCCTCTTCCGCGTCCTCGACGCCTTTCGCGTGTTCGACGTCGTCTACGTGATGACCGGTGGCGGGCCGGGCACCGCCACCGAGCCAATCGCGCTCTACACGTTCACCAGCCTGCTCCAGAACCTCCGCTTCGGCTACGGCTCCGCGCTCTCGTTCATGGTGTTCGTCTTCACGTTTGCCGGGGCGCTGGCGTGCCTCCGCTGGTTGGCGGGCGACACGCTGCTCGATCGGGCCCGATGAACGCGCGCCGCATCTTCGCCGCGGTCGTGACGTTTGCCATGATCGGGACGATGCTGTTTCCGTTGTACTGGGCCCTCGTCTCGTCCTTCACACCCGAGTCGCGGCTCTTCGCGTCGCCGTCAGTCGTGCCAGAGGTCCTCATACTCGATCACTACCGGGCCCTCTTCACCGAGCGGGACTTCTGGACGCCGATTCGCACCTCGATGATTGTCGCCGGCGCGACGACCGCACTGTCGGTTGCGCTTGGCGCCGTTGCCGCATACGCGCTCGTGCGCTTGCAGTTTCGTGGCAAGACGCCGATTCTGGCCTTCGTCCTCGCCGTCTCGATGTTTCCGCAGATCTCGATCGTGTCGCCGCTCTACCTGCTGCTGCGGGAGCTCCGACTGATCAACACGTATCCAGGCCTCGTCCTGCCGTACCTGACGTTCGCGATGCCGCTCACCATCTGGCTGCTCGTCGGGTTCTTCCGGCAGCTGCCAGCGGAGCTCGAAGAGGCCGCGTTGATCGACGGCGCCGGCCGGCTGCGCACACTCCGGGAGATTGTCCTGCCCCTCGCCTGGCCCGGACTGGCGACGACCGCAATCCTGACGTTCCTCTACTGCTGGAACGAGTTCCTGTTCGCGTTGTCGTTCACCCTCGGGCCCGAGATGCACACGGTTCCGGTGGCGATCGCGCTGTTCCGGGGGCAGTACCAGGTGCCCTGGGGACAGATTCTCGCCGCGTCGGTCGTCGCCACCATGCCGGTCGCCGCGCTGGTACTGATCGCCCAGCGCCGGATCGTCGCCGGTCTCACCTCCGGCGCGGTGAAAGGCTGATGACGTGGCCCCGATAACGCTCGAGCACGTGACAAAGGTCTTCGTCAATGGCCACATCGCCGTTCGGGATCTCACGCTGGAGATCGCTGACGGCGAGCTGCTGGTGCTGGTCGGACCTTCGGGCAGCGGCAAGAGCACCGTCCTGAGGTTGATTGCCGGGCTCGAGTCCCCAACCGCGGGGCGCATCCGCATCGACGGTCAGGACGTGACCGCGGTGCCGCCGCAGGGCAGGGACCTGGCGATGGTCTTCCAGACCTACGCGCTCTATCCGCACAAGACCGTGCGGGAGAACCTTTCGTTCGCACTCAGCGTCCGGCATGTCGGCGTGGCGGAAGTGCGCGAGCGGGTCGGTCGAACGGCGGCGGCGCTGGGGATTGAAGAGCTGCTCGATCGCAAGCCGGCGCAACTGTCCGGCGGTCAACGTCAACGGGTGGCGCTCGGCCGGGCGATCGTGCGGGAGCCGAAGGCGTTTCTGCTCGACGAGCCGTTGTCCAACCTCGACCCGCTGCGGCGCGGCGAAACACGCGCCGAGCTCGCGGTCCTGCACCGGCGCCTGCGTGCCACGATGGTCTACGTGACGCACGATCAGGAAGAGGCGATGACGCTCGGCGGCCGTGTCGCGGTGATGCGCGATGGGTCGATCGAACAGCTGGCGCCGCCGATGGACCTGTATCGGCGACCGGCCAATGTGTTCGTCGGCCGGTTCGTCGGGTCGCCAGGAATGAACGTCCTGGGATGCACGTGGAGACGCGATGACGGCCGCGTTCATGTGGTCCGTCCAGGGCTGTCGATTGAAGTCAGCCGGATTGACGGGTCGTACACGGAAGGGGCGACTGTTCTGCTTGGCGCACGTCCGCAGGATGTCGAGCTGGCGCCGGCCGGCGCCGCCGATGCCACTGGCCGCGTCGAGATCCTCGAGCTGCTGGGCGCGACCACGCTGGCGCATGTGAGGATCGACGACCTCCCGGACGGCCTGCTCAGAATCGTTGTCGCTTCCGACACGCAGATTGCGGTGGATCAGCAGATCGGGCTGCGGCTGCGGCGCGACACGCTACACTTCTTCACCGATCCGGCCGGCGTCCGACTGGGCGTCGTGCCATGAGTGATCAGCCGGACCGATCGTGGAGGCCGGACTTCGTGAAGGCCCGCCTTCAGCCGCCTTGCGTGTCGCCCGGCGCTCCTGCCACGCCCCGAATTCGCGCGCTTTTGTGCGCCTCTTCGGCGCCTGGCAGAAGCGGCTTGATGTAACACTCGGGTCTGTCAAATCGAGGTGATCCATGGTGAAGACTGCGCTCATCGTTCGGCTGGAAGCGAAGCCAGGTAAAGAGGCGGAGGTCGAAGCGTTCCTTCGGTCCGGGCTGCCGATCGTCCAGGAGGAGCCGGCCACCATCGCGTGGTTCGCCATCCGGTTTGGACCCTCGACGTTCGGGATTTTCGACGCCTTCCCGGATGAAGCCGGCCGGAACGCGCACCTGTCTGGTAAGGTCGCCGGGGCGCTGATCGCCAGTGCGGCGGAGCTTCTGTCGCAACCGCCGAGCATCGAGAAGGTCGACGTGCTCGCCGCCAAGCTCCCGGCGTAAGCCGCGACCCAACCGGTCCATACGACTTTCACCCGCTCGGCTTGACATCAACTCGCGTAACGCGAACCATATGTTGCCGCGACGCGCTTTGGATGCCGATACAGTCGAACACTCGCGCGCAGTGCTTCCGGTCTGCAAGAGGCACAAGAGGCAGGTGAGCCATGGCAACCGGCAAAAGACAGGATCCGGACGATCCCCTCGGGCAGGACTCAGTTGTCGAGAAACTTGTACCCGATCCGGCGGCGCCACCGAAGCTGAAGGTCCTGATTGGCCTGCTCGGTCGAAGCTCGCGGGAAGGTTACTGGCGACTCTATACAACTGCTTACCTCAACGACTACTTCGAATTTCCTGGCGACCAGGTCCGTCATCACCAACGGCTCGCAACCAACCAGTCGCCGCTTGGCGGGACCGTCGTCTGGGTGAGTGCGGAGGCCGAGGTCCTTCGAACGACCAGTACGCCGGCAGCCGCCGCCCAGGAGTTCCTCCAGGGTGAGGTCGCACGAGCGTTGTCCCCGGCGACAAACCTGTCCGTCGGAGGTATCGGGGGCATGCGCCCGTGGCTGGCTGCCGTGAACACGTGGGTGTGCACCAACCAGACTGCCGGAACATGCACGTTGGTCCTGTGCACGCGGGTGGACGAATGCAGAATTTCGCGAGAGGCGAATCCGTGTGTTTAGCGGTGTCCGCGGCTGCTTTCATAACGACAGCGTTTCTCGATTCACCGTAGCAGTTTTCATCACGATGGAACACGAAGTGCTGTTCCAAGAAAGGCCTTCGTGATCCTCGTGGTCCTTCTCATCTTCGTGATACGCGCAAGTGAAATCGGTCTCGCGCCAGGTCTCGGAAGCTCGTCGTCGCGACGCTAACTCTACTGTGACCCGCGCTCGACCTCTCCGGTCGGAGCGTCTTCCCCCGCAGATGTTTACTGCACGGGACATCGTCAATCATCTCGTTGCACGCGGTCTGGTCAGTCCGGCAGCGGTCGTGCGTGGTGATATTGCACTGACCGACGTCTCGCGCCGGAATCGAAATATCAAGGTAACCGTCCGGCAGGGCGGCTCTTACTTCCTCAAGCAGGCGGTAGATCCGAGCTCCGAAGTGTCGGTGGCCCGAGAAGCGGAGTTCTATCGCGTGATGTCATCCCGTCCGGCCGGCGCTCCCCTGCAAGAATATCTACCGAAGTACTGCGGCTACGATTCGGAGGCGCACCTGCTGGTGCTGGAGCTGCAACCGGCCTCCCGCGATCTGTGGGCCCACGGCGGACGTTTCGGCCGCACGTCGATGTGCCTGTCGCGCAAATTGGGAAGGGCGCTGGCCGATCTCCATGGGCTGGCAGCGCCGGACCAGCCCGGCACGTCGTTCGGTCGCAACCTGACGACGGAGATGCCGTGGGTGTTGTCTGTCTACGAGCCGAACGTGGCAATGCTTGGGCGGGTGAGCGCGGCGAACTTGAAGCTGGTGAGGGCGATCCAAGGCCATGCAGGCTTTACGGACTCTCTGCAACGCCTGTCGGTCGAGTGGAGAAAGGATCGGCTCATTCATTTCGATATCAAGTGCGACAACCTGGTCGTGGGCCGCCGTCCTGCCAGCCGATGGACGCGACTCACGGTGGTGGATTGGGAGCTTGTCGGATTCGGTGATGCCTGTTGGGATGTCGGATCGGTGTTTGCCGACTACCTGGGTCGCTGGCTCCTCTCTATGCCAGGGACGGAAGGGGACAGCTCTGAACGGTTGAGCGACCCGACCGTTCGTCAGTTGGTGCACACTCAGCGTGCGCTTTGGGCATTCTGGCAGGAATACGTCAAGCGAATGGCGCTGGGGCAAGACTCCGACGAGTGGCTCATACGCTCGGTCGAATACGCGGCTGCGCGATTACTTCAGAGATGCTATGAGCAGCTCCAGATGTCGGTCGAGCTCCCTTCGGCCAGTGTCCGCTTTCTCCAGGTCAGCCAGAACATGCTGCAGAGGCCCGCGGAAGCCGCAGTGCGGCTGCTCGGATTGCCATTGCAGCGGGCGGCACTGTGATCGAGCTTCTTCGCAACCTGAGACACGCCCTCGAGGCCACGGGCATTCATGGACCGAGCGAGTACTCTTGGTTCGGGAGACGGTCTGGGCCCGTGCCTTCGCGCTTGCGGCCCTGGGTGTCTGGTCAAGCCGCTCGCACATATTTGCGGATCGGCTTGCAAGGACAACTGTATCGGGGCTTCTACTGCTGCGGACTGGCACAACCTGAGCCGGCGCCGGGCGACCAGGGGTCCGGTCCGGTGTCGGACGCCGAATTCACAGCCGAACTGTCGAACGCGAACGGCGGTCACGGGTTCTGGGAGGCCGGCTGGACTGTAGCAAGGATCGATGGCTCCACCGGTGAGGGCGGAACGGTTGTGGTCTCGAAGGCTGGCCTGACTCTCGGTGTCACGAGGGATCAAATCCGGCTTGCTGAAAGGTCGGGTCCTGCGCCTGGTACCGAACTGGCGATCCGTCTGCCGAAGGAGCTCTTTGGTATCTCACCCGGTTACTACGTCGCGACCAGTGACGCGCCGCTCGATGACGACGACCGCCGAAGTCTCGTGAGGTTCTACTGGAATCTGCGGCCCGAAGGAGCTGTCTCGTTTGTCGCGCTGACAACGCGCACGTTGAATCAGGCCGGGCTGCCCTTCACACTCAAAATCATCAACCATCGAGCGCACTTCGACCGCTGTGATGCGGCTGTCCTCTGTCTTCCCAAGCGCTGCTATCCGGTTGCGGCCTCGATTGTGGCGGACACGTATCGCTCGATTGGCGTCCACCTGAAGCGGCTGGCGCCCGTGTTCACCAAGCCGCTCGCTCCCGGCCTGGGCTTGGCGGAGAGTCCTCCAGGAGGCGAGAGCTTCGGCCTCCATCGCTGCGGCCTGCTGGCGGACGGGATTATCGAAGCGCGAGAACACGGCAGCAAATCGGTGGACGCGATGTGCGAGTTCGTCGAGAAGAGGTTCGCCGCGACCGGCATCGATCTGAAGCGACCTTACCTCAACCCGGGATCATTCGACGAATACACGGAACCGTGTCCCTTGTCCTGCTCGTGGCCGTCGGCGCCGGGCGAGCGTGCCGGACCAGGCGGCTTCCTCGAGGCCGCTGCCGAGATCGGCCGGCAGATCCTGTCAGAGGCGTTCTGGCATGAGGGTCGGTGTAATTGGCTTGGGAGCACGAGTCCTCCAGTCGGTGATGAGCCCGCATCCGCGCCCGCTCAAGGCATGCTCGATGCGAGCCTTTACTCCGGGACCAGCGGCGTATCGTTGTTCCTCGCGGAACTTCACCGGCGAACAGGAGATGCCGCGACCCGAAGCACCGCGTTGGCCGCAATGAGGCAGGCACTTCATTCCATCGATGCCGACGGCAACCCAGGCGGCATCGGTCTCTATACGGGTGGGCCCGGGATCGCGGTTGCCGCAGCCCGTGCCGGGCTTGCGCTCGAGGCGGACGATCTCGTTCGCGGAGCGAAGTCGCTGATCAGGCGCTACAAGACGGCCGACCATGACGGCGAGTTCGACCTGCTGTCGGGCAGCGCCGGCGCCATCGTCGCCCTGATTGTCCTCAACGATCTGGTGGACGATCGTTCACTGCTCGACGCTGCGGAGGCGTTGGGCCGATCGCTGATGCAGAGCGCTGAGAGATCGGACGCGGGCTGGTCCTGGAGGTCGCCACGGTTTCCGCACACGCGGAATCTCACCGGTTTCTCGCACGGTGCGGCCGGAGTCGGTCATGCCATGCTCGAACTGTCCACCGTGACTGGAGATGCCGCATTCGTGCAATGCGCGGAAGAGGCGTTCCGCTATGAACGGCGATGGTTCGACGCCAAGGCACAGAACTGGTCCGACCTGAGAGGAGCGATCGAAGGACGTTCCAGGCGCCTGCGGCCAAAGCAGCATGCCACGTCCTGGTGTCACGGGGCGCCTGGTATCGCGCTCTCTCGCCTGCGGGCGTACGAGGTGACGGGCAGCCTCCGTGCGCGGATGGAGGCTCAGATTGCGGCGAAGACAACCCGAATGTGGATCGAGTCGTGTCTTGCTACCGGGCTGGGGAATTTTTCGTTGTGTCACGGACTGTGTGGGAACGCCGAGGTTATGCACGAAGCCCGCCGGGTTATCGGCGATGACCTGGCTGTTGGAATTGTCGAACGCGTTGCAGACTACGGCATCCGTGTGCATGCCCGAGCAGGCTGGCCGTGCGGAGAGCCCCGCGCCACTCAAAATCTCATGCTGGGGTTGGCTGGCATCGGCTACTTCTATCTGAGGATCGGAGAAGAGGCGCCCCCATCGGTTCTCTTGATGCGCGGACGAGCGTCGCGGCTGACACGCACGTCAGCGGTGTCGTCCTGGCGGGATGCCGGGTGAGACGATCGGAGCGAGACGATCGGAGTTGTCGCGGATCGCTTCGGTGTCGCCGATCTCGACGGTCCACCGATGACTCGGGCTCGCATTGCCTTGAATGCCGCGCTCGAACGTTTCTCTATTGACTTCATAGGCATGCTCACTTAGGGTATTGCGGATCTTGTACGCGGAATGGGATCATGGCTCGCACGCACCCACCTTCGCGACCTCGGTTACACGTCTCACCATTGCTGTGTCCCTGCGCCTTGCCACGCGCCTCATCCAATACCACATGGATTCCATTGGACGTGGATTCCATTGCCTAGAGCTGAGCAGCTTACGCCGACGAAGGTGATCGATCGTTAGTACGTGAGCCGTATGAACGTGAGCACTGGAAGGCACGAACGCCCACCGAGCGCGGCCGAGATTCCATCGGCGCGACACCAAGAGGAGTGTGAGTATGGCGAAGAAGCGTAGTGAGGGGAATCACGTCACGCTCGATGTCGAAGACATCCGAGTCGATGCCAGTCCGGAAGCGATCGCCACGATGATGAGCGCCTTGATTCATATTCCTTCCTACCGAAAGGGATTTGAAAAGGACCCGGTGGCTCATCTCAAGGAGGTCGGGATAGCTGTTCCCAACAATGTCGCTGCACAGATCTCCTCTCAAAGCATCCGGAGCACGCTCGACGACTTGACCGAAGGGGGAGAAGAGAGAACCGCCGCGGCGATTCCCGGGGTTGCGGTGGTGGTGCGGGTTGGCACCAGACCGGGTACACGGCCCGGAGTGAGTGTCGGCGTCCGCGTCGCGACGGGCACCTCGGTGTTCGCGGCTGTTCAACCGGAAGTCCCCCGCACAAAAACCGGGTTGGCTGGACGCCAGCGGGGTCAGGCGATCAAGCGTAGTCGTCGGGCACGCCAGGAGCCGGCCGAATAGTCGACCGCAACTGTGAATTGCACGTGGGTCTCTCTCGGAGCCGCTGACCGTTTGCTCGGCTCACGCGCGACAGGAGTCAGGCCATGAAGGTAATGCTCGTTGCAGTGCCTCTGATGGAGATGCACGATGGAGAGCTTGTGCCGATCTCCATGGACCGTATCAAGAGTAGTCCACCGCTTGGGGTTTACTGGCTCGGCGGGGTCGCGAGGCGGGCTGGACACGAGATCGACGTTCTGGATCTTATCGCGCTCGGGCGTGTCGACGTTCCGCTCATCCTCCGCCGGGCTGGGAAAGCCGACATCGTCGGGATCTCGTGCAACACGCTGAACTGGCCGACGGCGCGGATCGTGGCTCAGCACATCAAGCAAGCCTATCCCGAGCTGCCACTCATCGTTGGCGGGATCCATCCAAGCTCGTACCCGGAGCACGTGCTTCACAGTTGTCCTGCCGACTACATCGTGCGTGGTGAAGGGGAGCGGCCCTTGGTCGCTCTCCTCGAGGCGCTGGAAGGCAAACGGGGGCTCGACACTGTTCCAGGCCTGGGCTACTGGCACGAGGGGGTCATCAGGCTCAATCCGGACCTCGGTTTGGCGTCAATTGACGAGGTAGAGAACCTGCCAGATCCAGCCTACGATCTGTTGCCGGCGGAAATCTACGAAACCCTGTCGATCGAATCGGCTCGAGGGTGCAAGTTCAAGTGTACTTTCTGCTCGACGAAGTTCCTCGGCAGCTGGCGGGGTGTTTCAGCTGAGAACTTCGTGAATCGTCTGGAACGGCTGATGCCGTACGTGGAACGTACGAGATACGGCGTCTTCAGTTTCATCGACGATCTCTATACGCTCGACATCGAGCGCGTGCCTCGGATTACAGAGCTCATTCTCCAGCGCGGCTTGAAGGTCGAGGCGACCCTCGACGCCAGGGCCACGGACATTATTCGCGGCCGCGTCGCCGAGGCGCTCGCGCCCATCACCAACCACATGCTCATTGGTGCGGAATGTGGCTACGATGAGGGGCTCAAGAAGATCGCCAAGGGTTGCACCACCCAGGTGCTCGAGCGGGCCGCCGCCATCCTCAATGACGTCGGACTCTCACGACAGGTCGTCTTTTCGTTCGTCATCGGTTTCCCGTTCGAGACGCGCGACGACTGCTTGAAGACAATCGAGTTCGCATCCAACCTGCTGGTGAAGCACAACGTCCGCATCTACCTCCAGTGGTACAACACGATTCCCGGCTCGATTCTCTGGGACGAACTTGCCGCGAAGGGTCTCGTGAACATCGGCATGTACGATGACTTTGGTTTCTTCTCGAACCCGTATCTGTTCCGGTCTGGCGTGCAGTTGCCGATCGACGAGATCAAGGAGCTGAGCGAGATTATTCAGAGCCTCAATACGGTGCTCCTCTTCACCCAGCCCGCCGACGACATCATCCAGTTCGCGCCGCCGGAATGGCTGTGGTCGAACGACACCGTCAACTTCCCGTCGCACGGTGTGCTGAAGGACGGCGTCAGGCCGGAAAGCCCTCCACGGCTGAAGCACAGCGACGTAGCCGGGCTGGTCGGCCTGCATCGAGAGCCGGATAAACGCCGGTTGCCGATGCTTCGGCCGGACGGCTGCTGAAAGAGCGACGACAACTCTCCGCCCGGCGCGAAGCCAGGGCGCCGGCGGAGAATCGTTGCTGACGCCGACCGAGCCTCGGGTGACACTCCTCATACTGGGGCTGGTCCCGCTCCCGCTCCTTGTTTATGGGGGCGGAGCATCCTGGCAGTGGGGATGGCTGGGCGCTCTCGCGTGGGCAGTGTCCTTGGTGGTCAAGATCCCGGTGACGGGATCCGTGTACGCATTGTCCGCCTCGATGCCGGGGCTGCCAAGAGCGGCTCTTTCCGGCCTGATTTCCAGTCTGAGCGAGCTCGGCGTCGCGGCGCTCCTCTTCGATCTGCGTCCCCTGCCGTCTCCTGCCTTGCCGAATGTTCTCGCCTTCGGCGCCGGTGCCGGTTGTCTCGAGACGCTGTTCGTCTTCGCCGCCATGTTCTTCGAGTCGCCGCCGGCTGACCAGGTCGCCCGCTGGCTCGACGGCGCCAGGTCCTCCTTTTGTGTCCGGCACGTCCAGACGATCGAGCGCGTCACCGCGTTTGGCGGACACGTCGGCGCCCGTGGCTTGATCAGCCTCTCGATCTACGGCGGGAGCCCGGCAATCGCGGTTGTCGCCATCGTCAGCTTCGCGGTGACCGACGGTCTGGCGGCCTACGGGAGCCTGAGAGACTGGGATTGGTTCAAGCCGGCCACCTGCCGCCGGTTTCATGGCGCCTGCATCGCGATCAGCACGATGGAGCTGGCGTTGTTCGCGATTCTGAGCGCGTCGATGCTCTAGTGCCGGTTCAATTGCGCGGATCACGAAGCTCCGCACGACCACGAGGATACGAAGCCTTCTTGGCAACGAAGGCGTTGTGGGACCGCCTGCTTTTCGGTAGTGTTGTGACCCGTCCATGATCCCGGCCCGCGCCGTTGCCCTCGCCGTCCTCATGGCCACCGCGACGACGCTGGCCCAGGGCGGTCGGGCGGCGTGGACCACGCCGACCATCGCCGAAGTGGACGCGATCGACCCGGACGTCGAAGCCCTCTACATCGACCTCCACAGAAATCCCGAGCTCGCGTTCGAGGAAACCGAGACGGCGGCGAAACTGGCGGCGCGCGTGAAGGCGCTCGGGTTCGAGGTGACAACCGGTGTCGGGCGCACCGGCATCGTCGCGGTTCTCGAAAACGGCCCGGGGCCAACGGTGATGCTGCGAACGGAGCTCGACGCGCTGCCGGTGGAGGAAAAAACCGGACTGCCGTTCGCGAGCACCGTCATGGTGAAGAACGCGAACGGCCAGTCGACCCCGGTGATGCACGTCTGCGGGCACGACCTCCACATGGCAGCCTGGGCGGCACGGCCCGCCTGATGGCCGAACACCGCGACCGCTGGCGTGGCACGCTGATGATGGTGGGCCAGCCGGCCGAAGAAGGCGGCGGCGCGACCGCGATGCTCCAGGACGGCCTTTTCACGCGTTTTCCACGGCCGGACTTCGCCCTCTCCCTGCACGACGACGACACGATGCCGGCCGGAACGATCGGCTACCGCGCCGGCAACTTCCGGGCGATGTCCGACAGCGTCACCATCACGGTCTACCGCCGCGGCGGCCACGCGGCGATGCCCCACAACACGATCGATCCGATCGTGCTCGCGTCCCGCATCGTCCTGACCCTGCAGACGGTGGTGTCGCGCGAGAACAACCCGGTGGACCCGGCGGTGATCACGATCGGCTCGATTCACGGCGGCACCCAGGGCAACATCATTCCCGATGAAGTCCGGCTCCAGCTGTCGGTGCGCACCTACGCGCGAGCGGTGCGCGACCGCACGCTCGATGCCATCCGGCGGGTGGCGAAAGGTGAAGCGGAGGCTGCCGGCGCCCCGCGCGCACCAGCCGTCGGCGTGCCTGGAAGCGGCGGGGCGCCGGTCTACAACGATCCGCAGCTCACGATGCGACTCGCGGACGCATTGAAAAGAGCGCTCGGCGAACAGAACGTCGTCGAGATGCCGGCGAAGATGACATCGGAGGACTTCGCGCAGTACGGCCTGGCGGGCGTTCCCTCGGCGCTGTTGCACATCGGCGCGGTCGATCCGGCGAAGCTGGCCAGCGCACGCGAAACCGGCATCCCGGTTCCGGCGCCGCACTCGCCGGAATGGGCGCCGGCACACGAGGGCTACGCTCAAAGCGGCCGTCAGGGCCGAGACCACCCAGCTCCTGGAGCTGTTCCGCGCGAAGTAGGCCGTTTCCAGTTACGGGACTAGTTCACGGCGAAGCAATAGAGCAGGCCGGCGCCGCCGGTGCCGACCAGATCGGCCTGACTGCATCCCCTGCTGGCGTGACTCGAGTTCCACGACCCGTTGCCGCCCCCTTGCTTGTCCGAGTGGCCGAGCTGTGCGGTGCCGGTGCTGTTGCTCGTCCAGTTGTTGCAGGTGTGATCGGCGGTATCGGTGTAGGCGCGGCCGTCAGGCTGCGACCCGGTGAGGATGTCGTGCTGATTCGGCGTATCGCCGACCCCGTTCACCGGCGCGCCCTTCTCGTTCGGTGACAACGCCTTGCCGAGCGCATTCCCCATGCGCGCCTGCTCGACGGTGTCGCCGTGCAGCTCGCCGAGGTTCTGCGCAATCCGCTGACCTCGCTGGTTGTACCACGGACCGGAGCCGATCCGATCGCGCGCGTTCACAGCGCCCGCTCCCTGGGTGCTCAGATACGCATGCCACGTCACTCCGCCCCGCCCCGCTGCCGCTGCCAGCGTCTGGCAATGTGCGTCGGCTCCGGCGAGACCGCCAAGGTTCGCGCCATCGCCCTTGCCGGCGCTGGTCACGAAGAACGACATGGGTTGCGGCGGCGCCTGCTGTCCCCGTCCCTGGCCGGCCGCTGCCTGGCCTGCCGGCGGGTTCTGAGCAAGCGCGAGATACGAACTGGCGAGCACAGCCACGGCAAGTGCACTGCCAAACAATGCGATGTTCCTCATTCGGTTCCTCCCTGTCGGCGCGATGTTATGCGAGCTGCGATCGCGCGTCCAGAACGTTTCGCCGGCGGCGCCCCAGCTCCGCCCTCGCGCGGCCACCGGCATGCGGCCCAGAAACGACAGGCCCGCTCCGGCGGGAATCAAGCCACGACAACAGAACCATCCAGCCAACGCTGGTTTTCCTCCGTGAATTCGTGACTCGTGGCTGACCACCCTCATCGCGCGACGGGAAGGTTGACGCGGCCATCCGGCGGGCACGCGATCGGCGCCGCCATGTCAGCACGGTGCCGAATTGTCAGCCGGGTGCGGTATCCTGTCGCAATCGGGCAGCCCGCCCACAGCCTTCTTGCACCCTACGCGGAGTAGGTCGTCATGGACTCGGACGATCGTCTCGATCTGTTCTTTTCGCAATCGCTCGACGGGTTCTTCTTCATGATGCTCGACGAACCCGTGCGCTGGGACAGCACGGTCGACAAGGATGCGGTCCTCGACTTCGTCTTCGAGCATCAGCGGGTGACCAAGGTCAACGACGCGATGCTCGCCCAGTACGGGGCGGCGCGCGAAGAGTTTGTCGGGCTCACACCCAAGGACTTCTTTCGACACAATCTCGCGCACGGCCGGCGGGTCTGGCGCGAGCTCCTCGATCGTGGACGTCTTCACATCGAGACCGACGAGCGCCGCGTCGACGGGACCGGGATCAAAATCGAAGGCGACTACTTGTGCTTCTACGACTCCGTCGGACGGATTACCGGCCATTTTGGCATTCAGCGTGACGTCACGGAGCGCAAGCGGGCTGAAGAGGCCTTGCACCGGTACAACCGGCGGCTGCAGGTTCTGCACGATACCCACCTGGGGATTCTCGGGTCGCGCTCGCCGCGCGGTATTGCCGAGGCGACTATCAGCCACATTCGCGACTTGATCCCGGGCTGCCATGCGAGCATCGCTGCATTCAACGGTTCGCGCGAGACGGGATCGGTCATCGCTTCGCACGATGAGCTTCCCGCGGATCTGACGGCCGGCAAGGACCGCGCCTCCGACGTCGTGGCCCGCCAAGACGTGCAGCCGGGAGGGGCCGGCAGCGCCGATGACCACCAGGCTGGGGCGGCGGCCGTCGAGACGTCCGACGAGGAGACCGGGGGGCCCGTGATCAACACGCCGCTTGTCGCCGATGGAGAGTTGATCGGGATGCTCAACATCGGCGCCGCAGCCGATCGCGCGTTCACGGCAGACGAAGCCGAGATCGCGCAGGAGCTGGCGAACACGCTGGCGGTGGCGATTCGCCAGGCGCAGCTCCGCGAACGGGTGGAACGTCATGCCGCGGAATTGGAAGATCGAGTGGCGGCTCGCACCTCCGAGCTCGAGCGGAGCGAGAACCGGTTGTCCGCCATCGTCACCGCCCTTCCGGACCGCGTGTTCGTGATCGATCAGGATGGCGCGTATGTCGAGATTCTGACGTCGAAGGGACAGCTCCTCCATCGAGACGCCGAAGGACTCAAGGGAAACCGGTTTCAGGATCGGCTGCCAACCGACATCGCCGAGATGTTCCTGCGAGTCGTACGACAGACGCTCGAAACCCGAACGACACGGCTTCTCGAGTACTCGCTGCAGACCCCGGCCGGGCCACGATGGTTCGAAGGGCGGACCGGCGTGCTCGACGTGCGTATCGAGGACAAGCTCTGTATCGTGTTCATCAGCCGCGACATCACGGACAGAAAGCGCGCTGAAGTGCTCGAGAGTCAGAACATCTATTTGCAGGAGGAGCTGAAGACCGAGCGCAATTTCGGTGAGATCGTCGGCACCACCGCCTCGATGCGCCGGGTCTTCAAGAGCGTGGAGATGGTCGCCGAAACCGATTCAACCGTGCTGATCCTCGGCGAAACAGGCACCGGCAAGGAGCTGGTGGCGCGCGCGATCCACAACCTGAGCCGGCGCCGGCGGGGCGTCATGGTGAAGGTCAATTGCGGCGCGCTGCCGGCCAGTCTCGCCGAGAGCGAGCTGTTCGGCCACGAGAGGGGCGCCTTCACCGGCGCCGTGCAGAGGAAAAAGGGACGCTTCGAGCTCGCCGATCACGGCACGATCTTCCTCGATGAAGTCGGGGAGCTGTCGGCGGAGGTTCAAGTGAAGCTGCTGCGCGTCCTGCAGGAGCAGGAGCTCGAGCGAATCGGGTCGACCGAGACCACGAAGGTGAACGTCCGGGTCATCGCGGCGACCAATCGAGACCTGCACGAGGAGGTGCGCCGTGGCGCGTTCAGAGCCGATCTCTACTATCGGCTCAACATCTTTCCGATTCAGGTGCCGTCGCTGCGCGAGCGAAAGGCGGACGTGGCGCAGCTCGCCAGTCACTTCGCCCGGGAGTTCGCACGCCGCATCGGGAAACCGATCGAGCAGATCGAGGCGCAGGCGCTCGAACGGCTCACCGGCTACGACTGGCCCGGAAACGTTCGGGAGCTCGCCAACGTCCTCGAGCGCGCGGTCATTCTATGTCAGGGACGGGTGATCCTGGAGGAGCACCTCGGCATTCTCCACCATGGTCAGCCGGCGCCAGCAGCCTTCCCGACGCTCGAAGACATGGAACGCCAGCACATCATGAGAGCGCTCGAGCACACCGGCGGCGTTCTCGCCGGCCCGCAGGGGGCCGCCCGTCTGCTGGGGATGAGCCGATCGACCGTCTGGTCGCGTATGCGCAAGCTGGGCATCCAGCCTCCCGGGGAGACTGACCGATCCGCGCCCCGCGCGTGACTGCTGACCGTTCGGCATCGTGCCGACATGTCAGCACACACGTCTGACCGCCGCCGTCCGGCCGTGCCGGCAACTCTCAGAAAAATCACGACATCGGCCTCACTCGGGCGCGCGTCCGTCATGGCACGCGGCTCGCTGCAACGGCAAGCAGGCGGGCCAGCGAAAGCCAGCGCGCCGGAAGTGGCACGCGCAGCGGCCGGGAGGCGTATGGCGGATCGCAACGACGTGACGCGATGGGCGGAATCCTGGATCAAGCTCTGGAACAGGGGCGACGTCGCGGGAGTGCTAGAACGCTATCGCGAGGATGTGCGCTTCGAGAGTCCGGTGGCTGAAGCGATCACCGGCTCATCGCTGGTCGAAGGCAAGACCGCCCTCGGCCGCTACCTGGACCTGGCTATCGGAGAGTGCCGGGCGCTGCATTTCGAGCTCGATCGGGTGATTTGGGACCCGGAGCTGAACGATCTCGCGATTATCTACATCGCCGAGATCGATGGACAGCGCAGGCGTGGATGCGAGCTCGTGACATTCGATGCCTCCGGACAGGTCATGCGAGGTGAGGCCTGCTACGGAGTTCAGCACGACAGATGACGTCCCTGTTGCTGTCCATCTCCGTCCGCTCACGGCGAGGGCGGTGGAGATGCAGCGATGGGGAAGGGGAACTTCACGACGTGGAGGACATGATGACGAAAAACGATCCGGCGGCTGTGCGAACCGTGCTTTCTCCGGGCAGGTGCAGGACTTCGATCGCGGCACTCTGGCTGCTGCTCGCTTTCCTCGCGACGGGATCGGCGCCGGCTCAGGCCGGCCAGGCAGACACGGCGCTCGCGCCTGAACTGGGCGGTCTTGGCCACATGCATCTGCCGGTGACCACTTCCTCTGCCGCCGCGCAACGCTTCATCGACCAGGGTGTGCGGTTGCTCGTCGCTTTCAACCATCCGGAAGCCTTGCGCGCATTTCGCGAGGCGGCCCGGTTGGATTCCGGTCTGGCGATGGCGTACTGGGGACAGGCAATGTCGCTTGGCCCGAATCTGAATGCGCCGATGTCAGCGGAGAACGGCCGACTCGCCCATGACGCCGTCACGCGGGCGCGTGCGGCGGCGGCGCCAGCCAGCGACCGCGAGCGGGCGCTCGTCAACGCGCTGGCCCTCCGTTACGCCGCCGACAGCAAGGCAGACAGAGGTGAGCTCGATGCGGCGTACGCAGCGGCGATGCGAGAAGTGGCCGGACGCTATCCCGACGACTCTGAGATCCAGACGATCTATGCCGACGCGGTGATGAACACGATGCCCTGGGACTACTGGCACAAGGACGGGTCTCCGAAGCCGGAGACGTCGACGGTGATCGCGACGCTCGAGGGCGTCATCGCTCGCGAGCCGGACCACGCCGGTGCGCACCACTACTACATTCACGTCATGGAGGCGTCTGGCACGCCTGAACGCGCCGAGAAGAGCGCCGACCGCCTGGGGTCGCTGATGCCCGCGGCGGGGCACATCGTCCACATGCCGGCGCACATCTATCTGCGGGTCGGCAGGTATGCCGACGCCGCCGAAGCCAACGAACGCGCGATCGCGGCGGACGAGGACTATCTCGCGCAGTGCCAGGCGCAGGGCCTCTACCCGGTCACCTACTACCCCCACAATCTTCACTTCTTGTGGGCAGCCGCCACTCTCGAGGGCCGCAGCGAGGTGGCGGTGGAGGCGGCGCGGCGCGTAGCCGCGAAAGTGCCGCACCACCACGCTGGCGCGCTCGGCTGGACCGCCGACTTCCCGGTGACTCCTCTCCTCGCCTATGCGCGGTTCGGAAAATGGAAGGACATCCTGACCGAGCCGCGTCCCCCCGCCGACCAGCCATATGCCGTGGGGATCTGGCACTATGCCCGCGCGCTCGCGTTCGTCGCAGACAATCGGCTCGATCGGGCCCAGACGGAGCTTGCCGAGCTGAAGACGGTGATGGCGCACGAAGCGTTTGGCTCGGCGCTCAAGAACCTCCCCCTTCTGACGAACCTGCAGATCGCTTCACGGATCGCCGCTGGTGAAACCGCCGCCAGGCGTGGACAGGTTGACGAGGCGACCAGGCTGCTCTCGGAAGCGGTCACCATCGAGGACGGCATTCCCTACAACGAGCCACCGGTCTGGCATCACCCCCCTCGACAGGTCCTCGGCGCTCTGCTCCTCGAGGGCGGCCGCGCTCGG
The DNA here is from genome assembly GCA_009380045.1 of Luteitalea sp. GTDB lineage: Bacteria > Acidobacteriota > Vicinamibacteria > Vicinamibacterales > CAVVIG01 > WHSN01. The sequence continues at coordinate 770 of WHSN01000001.1, read as the reverse complement.
GACGCGGAGGAAGTCTATCGTGAGGACTTGAAGCGTTTTCGCGAGAACGGCTGGTCGCTGTTCGGCCTGATGCAGGCGTTGAAGGCACAGGGTCGGACGGTGGAGGCCGCCGATGTCCAGCGGCGCCTTGCGACGGCGTGGACGCGCGCAGACATCACCCTGACCTCGTCGCGCATCCTGTCGGCCGGCAGCGCGGCGGACATCGCCGGAAGGTGAGGGTCTCGCGTCGGCCGCTCGACGGGTAGCCAGGCTCCTACCCGTCGCGGACCTTGGAGGTTTCGTGACGAAGGCGGCTCGTGAGGCGTGACACGGCGTCGGCCAGGCGCTCGATGTCGGAGCGGTCATTGTAGATCTGCGCCGAGACCCGCACACGGAGCCGGCCGCGCCAGGCATGGAGGTGCACCTCGATCCGGTCTTCCACGAGCAGCGCCAACCGCAGGCGTGTGGCGTCCTCGTCGGTCGCGCCGGCTTCTTCCGGCAGCGGTACCGTGACCATGGCGCCGACCATCTCGCGCGGGGTCGCCAGCGCCGTTCCCCAGCGCGCGGTCAGCAAGGCCGCCGCCTCCCACGCGAGGTTGTGCATGTAGTCGAGCACATCGGCGAAGCCCCACTCACGGAGCATCGCGATCCCCTCTGGCGCGGCGAGATAGCTGGTGGGATCGCCGGTGCCGGTCCACTCGAACTCCTCACGGAAGCCATGGCCGAAGCCCCAGGAAATCACCGGGTGATGGAGGATCTGCTGACGGTGCGGCGCCGCCCACAGAATGCCG